>CAYJNU010000040.1:0-29548 GCA_964371005.1 uncultured Verrucomicrobiota bacterium
TGTGCACCGTATTGGCGAAGAACGTGGTGCACTCGACCTCGAGTACCACGAGAATCGGCGCGAATCCGAGAAATGCGCGAGCAATGCCGAGGTGCGTCGTCAGGCTATCGCGAAGATCCAGGCCGATTGGGACGACCACGCGGTGTGGGGGAAGCGATTGCATGCGTATTACAACGCACCCCTCACCATCAAGAACGAAGGGTGCAGCACGACGCGCGTTGTTCAACAACGCTCGGCCCAGAATGACGTGCTAGCCATTCGCCAAATGCGAGAGATGGACGAGGCGACGATTCAGCGTTTTACCACCGAAGCCGCCCAGCTAGACGCCGACGCTGAGCGTTACGCAAATCTCCGCGAACAACTGTCCGACAGCTTGGCGGTGCTCGAGACCGAACTAAGTTCCGCAACCGCGGAGTTACTGAAAGCTATCGCGAAATAGGAGCGACAACACTATGTCACTGATCAACCAATTGAAAAAGATGCAAGCCGGCGAAGACCCTCGCGCCCCGTGGCTGCGATTTGTGCGTGAAGTTGGCAGCGGCCGTATCACCGACGTGGACGCCATCCATCCTGGTTATGGTTTCCTCTCGGAAAACGCCCATTTTGCTGATGTTTGCGAAAGCTGCAACATCCGGTTCATCGGCCCCAGTTCGCGCGCGATGAGCGCCTTGGAGGATAAAGCCATCAGCCGCGCCCTAGCCAAGAAAGCGGGCGTGCCCGTGCCTCCCGGCTCGGAGGGGGTGGTGGATAACGAGCAGGACGCCCTTACGGTATCCAAACGGATTGGCTACCCGGTGATGATCAAGGCCGTCGCCGGCGGTGGGGGGCGAGGCATGCGCGTCGCCCACAACGACGTTTCCCTCGTCAAGGGCTACCACACGGCACGTACCGAAGCGGAGAAAGCCTTTGGCAACTCCGGTGTTTACATCGAGAAATTCATCGAGAACCCGCGCCACATCGAGTTTCAGATTCTGGGCGACCAGAAGGGCCGCATCATTCACCTGGGCGAACGCGATTGTTCTATCCAACGCCGGAATCAGAAAGTCATCGAAGAGACCCCCTCGCCGCTCATTGAAGGCAAGTTCAAGGGCCTGCGCAAGGACATGGGCAAGGCCGCCGTGAGGATTGCCGAGCTCGCGCACTACACCAACGCCGGCACCGTGGAGTTTCTCGTGGATGACAAGGGAAAATACTACTTCCTGGAAGTCAACAAGCGCATCCAGGTCGAACACCCGATCACCGAGGAAGTCACCGGCATTGATCTCGTTCGCGCCCAGATCATGATCGCAATGGGCGAGCCGCTGAAGCTCTCGCAGAGCGATATCCAATTCAAAGGCCATGCCATCGAGTGCCGCATCAATGCGGAAGACCCCTTCGACGATTTTCGCCCCAGCCCGGGCCGCGTGGAGATGTATTATCAGCCCGGTGGACGCGGCACGCGCGTGGACAGCCACGTCTATGCCGGCTACACCATTCCGTCGCACTACGACTCGATGATCGGCAAGCTGATCACTTACGGTAAGGATCGCACCGAGGCGATGGACCGGATGAGCCGCGCCTTGGGTGAATACATGATCACCGGGCCGAAGACGACGATCTCTTTCCAGCAGGCCATCCTGCAGGACCCGAACTTTCGTCGGGGTGTTTACTCAACCGGTTTCATTGAGCAACTCCTGACCGGCGCCCGCCGGGAATTGATCGAAGAGAAAGCCTGACCCTTCGGCAAGATTGGTGAAGGTGAAACGGGCGGGATGGAGTGAACACCAATGGGTGGCGCTCAACCTGGAAGCTCTCTGGCGGCGGCGCATTATCATCCACCCCGCAAACCGGCTCTTTGTCCACGGACGGGTCGGCCGCCGGGTGCCGATCACTGTGGATACACGGGTCCTGGCCGCGACCAATATGGATCTGAAGAAGGCGATGCAAGAGAGCCAGTTCCGGGAGGATCTATATTACCGCGTGGCCGTCGGGGTGTTGGAATTACCGGCGCAGCAAGGCTCCTTTGGCTTGGGTGAGGAAACCTTCAAGGAAATCGCCCGGCGGTTGGCGAGTTGGCTGCGACCACCGTTGTCGAGCAACAGCAAGCGTTCGATCATGCTGTTGAAGATGGCCTTCCGCCTGGCGTGTTTCCGCGCGGCGGCCTGCTCCTGCGTTCGCCGCAACACGGCGATCTCGTTGGCCGTCTCTTGTTGCACATGGGCAAACCGCCGCCGCCAGCTAAAGTGCAACGCGACTGGCGTAATGCAGAGTAGGCAGGTCAGCGTGGGCCACATGGGGGAAAACTCAAGATTCGAGGTTCAAAGCAGATCCTTCTTGCGGCTCGCTCACTCTGCAAACCGGTAACCCACGCAGCGCACGGTGTCCAGATGCCTTGCCGCGGGTCCAAGCTTTTCGCGGAGGCGACGCATGTGGGTATCCACCGTGCGCGTGTCCACGACGCTCGTGTAGTTCCAGACGTCGCGCAGCAGGGCATCGCGCGTCTGCACACGGCCGCGACGCTGGGCCAGCACGGTCAGCAGCTTGAATTCCGTGGCCGTCAACTCGACGGGTTCGCCGTTGATTGTTACCAGATGCTCCGGAACATCCACGTGTAGATCGCCGAACTTCATCCTCTCAAGTTCGGCAGGCTTCGGTCGGCCGCGTTCCAAGAGTTTCTTGATGCGCAGCACCAGTTCGCGCGGGCTGAAGGGTTTTGTTACATAATCGTCCGCGCCCAGTTCAAGCCCCAGCACCCGATCCAACTCCGATGCCTTCGCCGTCAACATAATGATCGAGATTCCGGACGTGGCGGGGTCGCGCCGCAGCATCTTGCAGACTTCCAGCCCGCTGATCTCGGGCAGCATCAGGTCGAGGACCATTAACATCGGCACGCGCGCGCGCACCTTTCTTAACGCTTCGTTCCCGTCGGTGGCGGTGGCTGTTTCAAAACCCGCTTGGCGCAGGTTAAACTCAACCAGTTCAAGCGTCTCTGGCTCATCATCCACAATCAGGATATGCGGCTTTGTGCTCATGTTGTTTCGGAAGAATTCATCTCCCGTTTCAGGATGGCGTGACCCATGGTTCCGGCCTCGTAAACGGACTGCGCTTCTTCAGCGGTATTTCCGCCGTGGTCCCCGATGCTCTCCAGAGATTCACGGCGGGTGCGTTATGCTGAACTGGCTTCACTGGCGGCTTCCTGTTTCTGCTTGTGATTCGCCGACGATCTTCATTGAGCGAGGTTACGAAATCATGTCAACCGCGACACATTCACGTTACATGCAGGGGCGTGCGCCACCGCGAATCTCCCCGGGTCCACTCCGGAACGATCTTGGTTGTTCCCTCTCGACGATTCACCTTTTGGTCTGCCGCGCCCCAGGAATGTGCGGTTTGTGCCTTTTCTGTCACAACCGAGTTACAGGTTGGCAACAGCCTCAGTCTGCGTTTGACTCGAATCACTCTCCGCTCCGATATAGTCACCATGCGATTCTTTTCAGTCTTACTCGTTGCCGCGATGGTGTGCGGCTGTGCTGGCAAGCAAAAGCGGGGCGCCCGCGTGAACGACCCCTATGATGCGGTTCGCATAGACCAGATGGTCGGGAACAATGTCTCGGCCCAGATGTTCGAGCGAACGATCGTTTGTCTCAATGCGCGGCGGGAAACTCGCGCCCTGACCGTGCTGACCAACCAGACCGTGGCGCTCGTCACGAACGTGTCGCTGAGCTACGTCACCAACCTGAGCTTCACGATTTCGACGAACCAGCAATTCGCCTTCGCCACCAACGAGGTAGCCGTCACACCTCCGCCGCCCGCGGCCGAGGCCAACGCCACCACCGACTCAGTCGCGGTTTCTCCCGCTCCGACACCGCCCGCCAGCACCAATGTCAGTCTGACCACGGCCAACAACTCCGTGCTGTCGAAGGCTGGCAATCAAACCGTGCTCACCGCCAGCGCCCAGCAACAGCGCAGCCGGCAGGTCACCACCACCCACGGCAACTTCACCGTCACGGCCGCCGACAACGAAAACACAACGGCGGAAACCAACACCGTGGTAACGGTGGTGACAAACCTGACCGTGGCTTCGGTCACGAATGTGACCGTCACGCTGACAAACCAGCCGGTCCACGACTATTTTCTCGCGGTGGAATACACCCCGCCGCCCGAGTTCACGCTGCAATCCGGCGAATCGTTGGTCTTGCTCGTGGACGGCGTGCGCCATCCGCTCACCCAGACGACCTCGCCCTCGGTGTTGGTTCCGCGCCGCGGCTTCTCGGCCGCCCTCTACCGCGCCACGCCGCAGTTGCTCGTGGACATTGCCAACGCGAAGCAGGTCAATCTCCGGCTCAAGGGCGCGAATGCCGTGATCGAAAAGGAAATGAACGCCAGCAGCCGCGCCAACGTCCGCAAGTTCCTCGTCAAGTTCTTCGCACCCGAGGCGGCCGAACCCGCGTGCAACGCCTCGGTCGCGACCGCCCAACCGAATTCCTGACATGAAGAAAGTCGTCATCCTGCTTGCCGTGCTCGCGGCGGGCCTTGTGTTCGCGCTGTACCGCGCCAACCAGAATGCTGGAACGATCGCACAACAGGCGCAGACGCAACTGGGCGCTTCATCCAACCGCATCGCCGAACTGGAGATGAAGCTGAACCATCAGGAACAGCTCGCGCGTTCGCTGGGCAGTCAGGTCACAAACCGCCTGGAGGAACTGAACCAACGCTCTGCGGAGATCAGCCGGCTTCGCGCGGCCCTCACGAAGTCGGAGTCCGAAACGCGCGAGGCCAACCAAACCCTCGCCGCAACCGTGCCGGTTCGGCAGCGGCTGGAGGCCGACATCGCCGGGTTCAAGACTCGCATCGGCGAACTGGAATCGTCAGTCGCCGAGAGCGCGAAGAAGGCCAGTGTCCTGGCCGAACAACTCGACGCGCTGATCGCCCAGCGCAACGCCCTGGCCCTGCAACTGGCGCACGCGCGGCAGGAGAGTGCCGCATTGGAAACTCGGCTTCAAAACCCTGACTTCCTGGAGGCTCAACTGGACGCACTCGACCATCTGGATGGCAACCCGGCTTCGACCAATCGCGTGACGCCCGTGACTTCCCCGCGTTTCCAAGCCGCCGCACCTTCCAAGTCGCTCCGCTCCGCGAGCGTTGCCACGTCACTCGCGCTCCAGCCCGACGGTTCCGTTCGCGCGGTGCCCGCAAACTGATCCGGCGCGCGGCTGTCCCGGCCGCAGCAGTGCGATCGGACCGCGACCGGTCCCTCGGTCGCAGCAGCTTCCAACGCCAGTGGGCAGTCTGTATTCTGCAGCGACGTGTCTTGAACGCCATTTCGCCCAACGCCGGCCTACGAACCCTGCCATCCGCTTCGTTGCAGGAAAACATTCGGCCATGCTGCGCCCAGGAACTGATCGCGGTCCGGAGGCGAGATGGCGTCGCTTCATGCAGTCACTTTGCTCGACTGCGCTGGTTTCATCTGCACGCCTCGCACACATCACCGGACGTGAATCCCACTCGTTTTGCGACGTCTGCGTTACGGCCGGGTTAAACCTCGGTGACGCGGCAGGTTTGCGGTTGTCATCCCTCCGTGCGTCCACCCAAGATGCAGGCGGTTGCACAGGTTGCGCATGAACTCGAATCCCGAACTGCCGCTGGGCGGATGGAAGTTCCGATCCGTTTGGATTTCGGACGTTCACCTCGGCACGAAACACTCGCAGGTGGACCTGCTGCTGGACTTTCTCCGCGAGTGCGACTGCCGCTATCTCTACATCGTCGGCGATCTTTTCGACGGCTGGGAACTCAAAGCGAAGTGGTTTTGGCGCGACGAATACAACGTCCTCATCCAAAAACTCCTGCGGAAGAGCCGCAAGCAAACGCGCGTCATCTACCTCACTGGCAACCATGACGAATTCGTCGAGCAATACCTCGGGCTGCGGTTCGGCCGCGTGACGCTCGCGCGACAGGTCATTCACATCGGCGCGGATGGCCAACGCTACCTCGTGCTCCACGGCCATCAGGCGGATGGCATCGTCCATTTCAACCGTCTCCTCGACCGCGTGGGCTCGCGGCTCTACCAGTGGATTCTCGACTTCAACGTCTATTTCAACCGCGTCCGCCGGCGGCTCGGCTTCGGCTATTGGTCCGTCTCCTCGTATCTCAAACACACGGCCAAGGCGGCGTTGCGCTACGTGGCCGATCACGAGGACGTCCTCACCAACATGGCGCGCAAGCAGAAGGTGCAGGGCGTGATCTGCGGGCACATACACCGGGCGGAAATCAAAGTGGTCAACGGCGTGCGTTATCTGAATTGCGGCGACTGGGTGGAGAGTTGCACGGCGCTGGTTGAAGACTTCGACGGAAAAATGCGGTTACTGGACTTCCATGAAAATCTTGTTCTGCATTCAAGGCGAGGGCCGCGGGCACATGACGCAGGCGATGGCGGCGAAGGAGATGCTCGAAACGGCGGGCCACACGATGGTGGGGTTGGTCGTCGGAATGGGGCACGCGCGTCAACTCCCGGAATTCTTCACATCGGCCATGCGGATGCCCGCCACCGTGCTGCCGACGCTGGAGTTTGTCTTCAGAGGCAATAGGGCCGTCAACCTGCCCGCCACCCTGGGCAGCATCCTGCGCCGCCTGCCCGATTACGTCCGCGGGCTGAAAAAACTGGACCGCCTCGTGCGAGAGCTGCGCCCGGATGTCATCCTGAACTTCTTCGAGCCGCTGACCGGCCTCTATGCGCTTACTCACCGCCGCCGTCCACCCGTGGTCGCGGTGGGCCACCAGTTCATGTTGGAACACCCACGCTACATCCGCGCACCCGGCCTGCGCGTGCAGCAATGGGGCATGAAATGGTTCACGCGGATCGCCGGGGCGGTGTCCACTCGGGTGGCGCTCTCTTTCTACGCCGCGCCCGACCTGCCGGCGAAGCGGTTGCTGGTCTGCCCACCGCTCCTGCGGCGGCGGCTCTTCGAGCTACTGCCCGACCCGGACGGTCGCTTCGTGCTCGTCTATCTGGTGAACCACGGCTACGCCGAACAGATTATCGCGTGGAGCAAGGCACATCCCGAGATGGCACTGCATTGTTTCTACGACTGCCCAGGTGTGCCGGCGGAATCCCACTTCAGCGAATCGCTCACCTTCCATCGGCTCGATGGCGAGAAGTTCCTCCGCATGATGGCCGCGTGTCGCGCGGTGGTTTGCACGGCGGGTTTCGAGTCCGTCAGCGAAGCCGCTTATTTGGGCAAACCGCTTTTCATGGTGCCGGTCGAGAATCACGTCGAACAGCAGATCAACGCGCTCGACGCCGTGGCCTGTGGATTCGGGACAGCCGGAGCATGGGACAACCTCGATCCCTTGCTCGACCTCCCGCCCCGGTTGGACAACGCCGCGTTTCGGACCTGGTTGGATCAAGCCGGCTCGGTCCTGCTGCACGCGATTGAAACCCAGCCGCCCTCGGTTCCTGCTCGCGCGGAATCGCGCGTGATTGATGTTCGCACCCGCGCTGCTTGATGCAGTGCTGCTGCGGAAGACGACGGCTTCCCTGGATGAAACGTCACGAAAAAGTCACCGTAACGTCGGTTGAAGGAAGCCGGTGAATGGCTAAAGTCGGCCCATGCACGTGAACCGCAGAGCCTTCTTCAGCCGGTCGGGATTGCTCCTGGCCGGTGTGACCAGCGCGCCCGCGCTCGTTCGGGCTTCATCAGAGGTCAGCTTCGGTCCAGGTGATCGGCCGCGACAGATCATCCATCTGGTGGCCGACGGCATGAGCCAGGGCACGTTGAGTTGCGCGGAGCATCTCTCGCAGCTCACCCGCGAGCGGGGGCTGGAGTGGATTCGCCTCTACAACGATCCGAACGCCGTGACCGGACTGATGAACGTCCGCTCGCTCAACTCGCTGGTCACCGATTCCGCCGCCAGTTCCTCCGCGTGGGGCTCGGGCTCGCGCGTGGTCAATGGCGCGCTGAACATGCTGCCCGACGGCCGCCTTCTTGCACCGCTCTACGAATTACTCCGGGACGCAGGTTGGAAGCGCGGCTTGGTCACCACTGCGGAAATCACGCATGCCACGCCGGCTGGATTTGCCGTCAACGTGCCGAAGCGTTCGCAGGCCGAGTTGATCGCCAGTCAACTGCTGGAGCGGCGAATCGAAATCCTGCTCGGCGGCGGCGCGCGGTTTTTCGCGCCCGGCTCGCGCTCCGACAAACGCGATTTGCCCGCTGAGTTTTGCCAGGCTGGCTATCAGGTTGTTCACAACAAAAGCGAATTGGCCACCGCACCGGTGGGCAAGTCTTGGTTCGGCGAGTTCAGTCCCAGCCACCTGCCGTTCACGTTGGATCACGAAGCGGACGCAACGCTGAAGGCCACGGTGCCCACCTTGGCCGAGATGACGACGGCTGCGCTGCGCAAACTGGAGCGCGAGGCGCACTTCATTCTCCAAGTCGAGGGTGGCCGGGTGGACCACGCGGCCCACCTGAACGACGCCGCGGGCGCCTTCCACGACCAGATCGCGTTCGACGACGCGCTCGCCGTCTGCCTCGCATTTCGACAGAAGCATCCGGACACGCTCTTGGTCATCACGACGGATCACGGCACAGGCAATCCCGGGCTCAACGGCACGGGCGCACGCTACAGTGAATCCTCACCCCGCTTCCGCCAACTTACCCAGATCACCCACTCCCACGAGTGGATGCTCCGACGAATCTACGGCATTCCCGAGAGCAATACCGAGGACATGTTGGAGGTGGATCCATCGAAATCCGGTTTGGTCGAGCCGGCACGGGTGGCCGAGATCGTTCAATCCGCAACCAGCTTCGTCGTGAGCGAAAGTCAGGCGGCGAAGCTGCACCAGTTCCTTGCGGGCAAGGGCGACGCGCTCTACGAACTGGCCAACAACGGCGAGTCTCAACTGGCGCAGTTCATGGCCAACCACACCGGCATCGGCTGGACCTCGCTGGCGCACACGTCCGACTTCGTGCCCATCCTGGCGATGGGCCCGGGCGCGGAGCAGTTTCGCGGGTTCATCCAGAACGTGGACGTGTTCCGGCATTACACGCAGTCCGCCGGCGTGGACCATCAGAATCCCGCCCTGCCGCTGCAAGCCGCGCAGTCGCTCGAAGCGCTGCCGGTTAAATCCCGCTACGCGCACGCCTAGCTTCGCAAGCTTCCGATATGCCCAAACCCACCCGTCATCAGCCAGCCGCACCCGACCCGGTCGAGGGTCCCCTCACGAAGGCCCGGTTGTTGATCGTGGACGACGAGTTGGACACGCGGGGGTTGTTGGAATACCGGTTTGCGCGCGAAGGCTTCGAGGTGCGGACCGCCCGCAACGGCAAGGAGGCGCTGCGCAAGGCGCGCACCTTCCATCCAGCGCTCATCATCCTGGACATCGCGCTACCCGACTTGGACGGCTTCAGCGTCTGCGACGCCCTCCGCACCGAACCGGAAACCGCGCGCACACCCATCGTTCTGCTCAGTTCCCACAGCGGCATTTCCGTCAGCGCCCGGGCGGTCGAATCCGGCATCCGCTACTGCTTCAGCAAATGCACGGACTTGAAGGTCTTCATTCAGGCCGTGCGGGACATCCTGGCTGGGCACAAACCGGCTGCGGGATTGGGCCAACCTGCATGAATCTTACCCTGACCGATTCATTTACGCGCAGCCCGTCGTCCGCTCCATTTCCGGCTACGGACGCGTGACAAATGTCACAATCCGGTGCTTGCGGTTGCCTGACTCGTGACTAGCATGCCCGTTGCGGATGGGCGTGTGGAGAAAGACCGCGATTTCGCGCCCGTCTGCACCAAGTGCGACCCAGGAAAGAACGTGCCATGAAAACCATCGTCACTCGCAAGTTGAAGTCGAAGAACGGAAACGCCCTCGCGCTCGCCCAGGCCGCGGCGGAACTCGCCGCGAAACGCGCGAAGAAAGCCAAGGACAAGGCCCACACCGCGAAGTTGAAGTTCAAGGCTGCCCGCAAGGCGTTCAAGCAGGCGCGCAAAGCCGCCAAGAAGGCCGCCAAACTCGCCAAGCACGCCTGCAAAGACCTTCAGGCGCTGGAGGCGAAGGCGGCGAATGCGCTGAAGTCCAAACAAGCCGCTGCGCAGAAATTGTCCAAGAAAGCGCCAACCGCGAAGAAGCAACGCGCCGTCAGGAAGCCTCAGGCAAAGCCGGCGCGCCGGCTGCCCGCCCGCTCTCCTGCTGCTGCGGCTCCCATCGCGTCGCTGCCGCGTCCCTCCATTTCCCTGCCCGCAGTGTCGGCCTGAGACACTGGAAAGCAGAGCCAGCGTTGATGCCTCGCGCCATCGGCAGAGCGCGGGTTCACCCCTGCGGCAACTGACGCCCACTCTTCCCCGGTGCGAAGTCCACGGGTCAGCTTTGTCTCGCGGCGGTCCTAGCACGGATGGCCGTCCACGTCCGGCGGCAGCGCGCTCGGCCGCGTCAGGTCCGATACATCAAACCGCGCCCGGCTAGCGGCACTCCAGCCGAACCATTGCCGGGCGAGTTGGCCGTCCCTTAAGTCGCCACGACAACCCCGTGTCAATTCACGGGCTTGCCGTCCGTCGGCGCGCCGGGAGGTTGTGCCAGCCGGCTGTGCCGAACGCCATAGAAAAAATAGATGATGATGCCGATGGCAAACCAGATGATGAGTCGCAGCCAGGTTGACCACGGCAGTGCGGCCATCAACAAAAGAGCGGATAGCGCCCCCGCCGGCGCCACGAACCATACCCAAGGCGTCGTGAACTTCCGCGGCAAGTTCGGCTCGCGCACACGCAAAACGAGAATCCCCACGGACACGATCACGAACGCCAGCAGCGTGCCGATGGAACAAAGACTGCCCGCTTCCCGCACCGTGAAGACCGCGGCCACCACGGCCACGCCCAGACCTGTGATGATAGACGTGATCCACGGCGTGCGGAACTTGGGATGAACAGAACTCACGAACGGAGGCAGCAGGCCGTCTCGCGCCATGCTGTAAAACACGCGCGATTGCCCCAGCAGCATGACCAGGATCACGGAGGACAGACCGGCGATGGCCCCGAGCTTGATGAGCCGCCCCATCCAACCCATCCCCGCGCGGTCGGCGGCCACGGCGATGGGATCCGGCACGTCGAGTTGAGCGTAGGGCACGACGCCCGTGGCGATGGCCGCGACCAAAATGTACAGCACCGTGCAAACCAGCAGCGATCCGATGATGCCGATCGGCATGTCGCGCTGGGGGTTCTTGGCTTCCTGTGCCGCTGTGCTGACGGCATCGAAGCCGATGTAAGCAAAAAACACGATGCTCGCCCCCGTCACCATGCCGCTCCAGCCAAAGTGTCCAAACTGGCCGGTGTTCTTCGGAATGAACGGATGCCAGTTGGCGGTGGTGATCGCGCTGAACGCGCCGAAGATAAACAGCAGCACAACGGCGACTTTGACCAGGACGATGATGTTGTTGAAGTTGGCGGACTCTTTGATGCCGACGACGAGCAGCGTGGTTACGACGAACACGATCAGCACCGCTGGCAGGTTGAAAATGGCGGTGACGTGCCCGAGCGTGGTGGGATCCGTGCCCGCCCCATTGATGGCCTCAAGCAATCCGGAGCTCAGCGCCACCCAGCCGGCCTTGGTCTTCAGCACCGCGGCCAACGCCGCAGGGATTTCGATCAACTCGGTTCCGCGCGCCGCCGAAAGCGCCGGTGGCACGATGATGCCAAAATCGTGGAGGAAGGAGACCACGTAGCCCGACCAACCGATTGCTACGGTGATTGCGCCCACGGCATATTCGAGAATCAAGTCCCAGCCGATGATCCAGGCGAACAGTTCGCCCAGCGTAGCGTAGCCGTAGGTGTAAGCGCTGCCAGCCATCGGCACCAGAGAAGCGAATTCGCTGTAACACAGCGCCGCGAAGATCGAGGCGACACCTGCCAGCACAAACGAGAGCACCACCGCCGGCCCGGCGTTCTGGGCGGCGACCGTGCCGGTCAGGACGAAGATGCCCGTGCCGATGATCGCGCCGACTCCCAGCGCAGTGAGGTTCATTGGCCCGAGGACACGCTTGAGGCTTTGGTCGGTAAGCGCCTCTGCCTGCAAAGCCGCAACACTCTTTCGTCGAAACAAGTTCATTGGGAGGGTTGGTTTTTGGCCTTGGTAAATGGGCCGCCGCCGGGGCTAAGTCAAGCAAATGTCCGGGACCATTCACTCGCCGGCCGAAACCACTCCATCGGCGAACGTGTTTACCAACCGCGATTCCATCCCGCCCGTCACTGGACACCACTCCTCGACTCAGCCTTTCAAGACCCAGTCGTAGCCCTTCTCCTCCAGTTCCAGCGCCAGTTCCTTGCCGCCGGATTTCACGATGCGGCCATTCATGAGCACGTGGACGAAGTCGGGCACGATGTAGTTCAGGAGGCGTTGGTAGTGCGTAATGACGAGCTGCGCATTGTCGGGACGCTTGAGTTTGTTCACACCACTGGAAACGACCTTGAGCGCGTCAATATCGAGCCCGGAGTCCGTCTCGTCGAGGACAGCCAGCTTGGGTTCGAGCACGGCCATCTGGAAGATCTCCGCCCGCTTCTTTTCGCCGCCGGAGAAGCCTTCGTTGACCGAGCGCTTGAGCAATTCCTCGGGCAACTCCAGCAGCTTCATCTTCTCCTTCACCAGCGTGAGGAACTCCATGGCGTCGAGCTCGGTCAGCCCGTTGTGCTTGCGCACTTCGTTGAGCGCGGCCTTCAGGAAGTAGGTGCTGTTCACGCCGGGAATCTCCACCGGATACTGGAACGCCAGGAACAAACCCTCACGGGCGCGTTCCTCGGGATCGAGGTCGAGCAGATCTTTGCCGCAGTAAAGCACTTCGCCCGCGGCGGTGTAACCCTCGCGACCGGCGAGCACGGCGGCCAACGTGCTCTTGCCGCTGCCGTTCGGGCCCATGACGGCATGCACTTCGCCCGGGCCGATCGTCAGATTGATACCCTTGAGGATTTGTTTGCCCTCAACGCCCGCGCTGAGGTTTCTGATTTCAAGAATGGGTTGGTTGGTCATGTTCGTTTCATTCGCTTGGAATCATCACAGTTCCGGCTCACCTCTGGCGCCGTGCCAGATTCGCAGGACGTGAACTTGCTTCGGCCTGGGCGTCACTCCGTAGAATATCCGGTAGTTGCCAAAGACGATTTCGCGGATCGCTCCGCCTGAGCGGCGTGGATAGGGCGGGCCGATGAATGGAAATGCTTCCAAGATTCTGACATGGTCCAGTATCCCACGCCCAACCTTCTCCGCCGCTGCCGGATTGTCCTGCGCGATGCGCTCGCAAATGTCCTTCAGGTCGGCAACGGCCGAATCCGTCCAGATCAGTTTGAAAACCATGTCTCAACGAATTTCTCCACCTGCGCATGAGATTTCACCCGTCCCGCCTTCACGTCGGCCTTTCCTTTTCGGATCGCCGCCATGATTTGCAGTTCCTCGGCGATCTCTTCCATCGAGGCATCGTCGGGGAGTCTGCTGATCGTCTGGAGAGCAACCTGTTTGTCTTTCATAGCCTCACCCTACGCTGCCTTCCAAGCTCACGCCCAGGAGTTTTTGCGCTTCCACGGCGAACTCCATCGGCAGTTCCTTGAACACCTCCTTGCAGAAGCCGTTCACGATCATGTTCACGGCGTCCTGCGTCGAGAGCCCGCGCTGGTTGCAGTAAAAAATCTGGTCCTCGCCGATCTTCGACGTGCTCGCCTCGTGCTCCACGTTCGCCGAAGTGTTCTTCACCTCGATGTACGGGAACGTGTGTGCGCCGCACTTCGAGCCGATCAGCATCGAGTCGCATTGCGAGAAATTGCGCGCGTTGGCGGCGCTCTTCTGGATCTTCACCAGCCCGCGATAGCTGTTCTGCCCGTGCCCGGCGGAGATGCCTTTGGACACGATGGTGCTGCGCGTGTTCTTGCCGATGTGGATCATCTTGGTGCCGGTGTCGGCCTGCTGATAGTTGTTTGTCACCGCCACGGAGTAGAACTCGCCCACCGAATTCTCGCCCTGCAGAATGCAGCTTGGATACTTCCACGTGATGGAGGAGCCGGTTTCCACCTGCGTCCAGGAGATCTTTGAGTTGCGTCCTTTGCAGTGGCCACGCTTGGTCACGAAATTGTAGATGCCGCCCTTGCCGTTCTCGTCGCCCGGATACCAGTTATGCACCGTCGAGTACTTGATCTCCGCGCCTTCCAGCGTCAACAGCTCCACCACCGCGGCGTGGAGTTGATTCTCATCGCGCATCGGCGCGGTGCAACCTTCGAGGTAGCTCACATGCGCGCCTTCGTCCGCCACGATCAGCGTCCGCTCGAACTGGCCGGACTTCGCGGCGTTGATGCGGAAGTAGGTAGAAAGCTCCATCGGGCAGCGCACGCCTTTCGGGATGTAGCAGAACGAACCGTCGCTGAACACCGCCGAGTTGAGCGCCGCGTAATAGTTGTCCGTGTAAGGCACGACGGTGCCCAGGTACTTCTTCACCAGATCGGGATGCGCCTGCACCGCTTCGCTGAACGAGCAGAAGATGATGCCTTTCGCCGCGAGCTGATCGCGATACGTCGTGCCCACCGAAACGCTGTCAAACACTGCGTCCACCGCCACGCCGGCGAGCCGCTCGCGCTCGCGCAACGGGATACCCAGCTTCTCGTAGGTTTCAAGGAGCTTCGGGTCCACGTCTTCGAGGCTCTGCGGCCCGTCGGTCTTCTGCCGCGGCGCGGAGTAGTAGATGATGCTTTGAAAATCAATCGGTGGGTAATGGACCTTGGGCCACACCGGGATGGCCATCGTCGTCCAATGGCGATACGCCTTCAGCCGCCATTCGAGCAGCCATTCCGGTTCGCTCTTCTTGGCGGAGATGAGCCGGACAATGTCCTCGTTTAACCCCGCCGGCGCGGCATCGGCTTCGATGTCGGTGATGAAACCGTATTTGTATTCGGTTTTAACGAAGTTCTCGATGGTCTCGGTGGCGGTGCTCATGAAAGGACGATGCTTGCGGCCTTAGCCTGGGGCGAACAGCCGCGCCTGGCCCACGCGGAATACGCCGCCCTGCGGGCCTCAGGCGCAAAGCCTGATCCGCCGGCGATCCGGGCAACGTTGTTATCCCGCGTTGTATTCATCTTGGGCAGGGAGAACTTAGCGGCGGGGTGCGGCTTGTCAACGCAGGGAAACAGAGCGATGACAGGAAAATGAGAGACAGAAAAATGAGAGCCGCACCCGATCCGTTGGTGGCTTCATTCTTCTGTCCCCCATCTTTCTATCACCTCTCCGCCGTGGATTTTGCAGAACCGTGACAATTTGCCTCGTCGTCTTCGATACGCTCTCCAACAATGAAGGCGCAACTCATGCCGACACGTGTTGTCAACCAGAAACCCAGAGCACGCAGCTTTCTCGGGCTGCCAGCCGGGCACGCCGACCAGGGAGCCAATCTATGAGTAAAGCGCCGCTCATGGTTCAACTCCTGGTTTATGGGCGGCTTCTGATCTTCGTCCTGCTGGGCTGGCTGGTGTGGCGCTGCTGGCAACCGCAGCGGCGATGGCTGCGAATACTATGGCCGATCGCAGCGCTGGCGATTGCGATCTCGTGCTGGCCGGTTGCCGTTTGGCTAACCAATGACCTGATGATGGCGATCGCGGTGCTTCTCATTCTGTGCGCGGTCTTGGGCCTGGCGCCGAAAGCGAGCGCAGCGTGGCGACAACGTGTCTCAACGGGCGCAGTCCAAGGCGTCCAAGCCCCTGCCTTTTTCTATCAGGCTATCTTGATCCTGCTCCCGACGTTCATCTTGGCGGGCTTTGGCTTCGTGGCGATCTGGCGCGATCGTGCGGCGGTGGAACTGGAAGCACGGCAGCGCGCCAGCGAACTGGCCCAGACGATGGTGGACGGCATGGGCCAGCGAATTGCCAACGAACTTAACCGCGAGGCTGCCATGAGTATGCAGTCCGGGTGGTCCAAGTTTGGCCTCGGCGAGGTGTGGGCCTATGACCTGTGGGGGCGGCGGCGAGAGGTCAATGAAACACCTAACAAGTGGTTGCTAGACGAGCGCCGCCGCGGAGAAGAATCCCAGGTTGATTGGCCGGTCATGCGACGACGTAGCGACAACACCGCCACGTTTGCCCTCGACGAATCGGGACACCTGGTTTGGCCGCCCAGTTACGACCCCGCGCCGAAGCCGCCGACGTGGCTGGCCGAGTTGTCCGGCGAACAACACGGCGCATGGCTGGCTTTGCGCAGCGCGGAATTCTCTAATGCTGACGCCGGGGAAGTGGAACGGCTCGTGGGCGAATTCCTCGCCACAAGCCCGGACGAGCTGGCGCGAACCAACGCCGAGCTCATTCGCCTGCGAGCCGCCACCACGGCTTTGCCGCCCGCCGAAGCCGTGAGGCAACTGCTCATGTTCGCCCGCGACCATCCAGGCGTCGCATCCGAATCCGGCCTGCCACTAAGCAACCTCGCACTGGCCGAAGCGTTGCGGCGGGCGGGCGAGGCGGACGTGGGCAACCACCTCTGGCAGGCGCTCGGTACGGCGGTTTCCGACCACCCCAGCGCGCTGCTACCGCAGTTGCTCGACATCGCCGAAGCCTTGCCCGGCAGCCGGACTGGAGCTCAGCCGTCTATTGCTGAACTGCGCGGCAACTGGAGCCGGGATGAACTTACCCGCGAAGTTGCCGCACAGTTCATTGCCACGGGAGCAGCGCGTGGCCTAACCACCACGAACCTCTGGCTGAGCACCCGGCAAGGGTGCTGCCTGTGCATGGTCCAACCCGAGTTGGAAGCCGAGCCGGTTTCCAGCGAAGCAGGCGTGGAACGAACTGGCCCTCGGCTGACGCTGGTACGGGTTTACCCCCGATATATAGTCGAGAGGGCTGTTCTGACCTCCTCAGTGAAGGGAATCTCGTCCTGGCCCACCTACTTCGATCCTTACGTCACGTTTGCGGGGGAGCATTTCGGGTTTCTGTGGCGCCGGCGCAGTTTCGACGGCAACGCTCTCGCCAAGGCCATCCGCACTCAGACTGGTCCGGAAATCTTGGCGGAGGCGAAAGGACTCCTCGAACTGCCTGAGAAACGCATTGTGTTGGGAAACCGCCTGCCGCCTCGCCCTCAGTATGACGCAATGCTCAGCCATCCCCCGTTCACATTGCAGGTCATTCTGACGGACCGGAAGGCTCTCCTCGCCCACCATCGGCAGCGCACGTTCTGGCTGGGCGGTCTGATTCTGGCCTCTGTGACAACGGCGTTCATCGGCTTCGTCACGGCCAAGCGCTCTTTCCAATATCAGCTCCGTCTCAACGACATGAAATCCAACTTCGTCTCCAGCGTTTCGCACGAGTTGCGGGCGCCCATCGCGTCCGTGCGGTTGCTGGCGGAGAGCCTGGAGCGAGGCAAGATTTCCGAGCCGGCGAAGCAGAATGAGTACTTCCGTTTCATCGGCCAGGAATGCCGCCGGCTCTCGGCGCTCATCGAGAACGTGCTGGACTTCTCGCGCATCGAGCAGGGCCGCAAGCAATACGAGTTCGAGCCCACCGATCTCGCCGCGCTCGTCCGCGAGACCGTAAAGCTCATGCAACCGTATGCCGAGGAGAAGGTGGTGCAGTTGAAACTGGGAACATTCAACATTCCACATTCAACTTCCAACGTCGAACTGAGCGTGGACGGGCGGGCGATCCAACAGGCTTTGGTAAACCTGATAGACAACGCCATCAAGCATTCGCCCAAGGGCGAGACGGTGACGGTGGGGCTGGAAGTCCGAAGTCCGAAGTCCGAAGTCCGAGGTGGCGATGCGACTCTCAACCCTCAATCCTCAACCCTCAACCTCTTCGTCTCCGATCACGGTCCCGGCATCCCCGCCTCCGAACACGAGCGCATCTTCGAGCGGTTCCACCGGCTCGGGTCGGAGTTGCGGCGCGAAACCCAGGGCGTGGGCATTGGCTTGAGCATCGTGAAACACATCGTCGAGGCCCACGGTGGCCGCGTGCGCGTGGAAAGCGAAGTTGGCAAAGGCAGCCGGTTCACGATTGAATTGCCGACGCCCTCACAACCCAATGACGAATGACGAAATCCGAATGACGAAAGAAACCCGAAAGCCGAATGACGAAACCCGCGGCGCGGCGGCCGATGGCTTTTCGAGCTTCAGGCTTCGTCATTCCCTCGTCATTTGTTATTCGTCATTCGTCATTCCCGAACCATGTCCCGCATCCTGATCATCGAAGACGAAGCGCCGATGCGCACGGGCCTGGCCGATGTGCTGGAAGGCGAAGGTTACCGCACGATGACCGCCGACGACGGCGAGGCCGGCCTCCAGCGCGCCCTTGAGGAAAAGCCCGACCTCATCCTGCTCGACATCATGATGCCGAAGCTCGACGGCTTCGAGGTCTGCGCCGAATTGCGTCGGCTCGGCAACGTCATGCCGGTGCTCATGCTCACCGCCAAGGGGCAGGTCGAGGACCGCGTCACCGGCTTGGACGCGGGCGCGGATGATTACCTGGTGAAACCGTTCAGCACGGAGGAACTGCTCGCGCGGGTGCGGGCGCTGCTCCGGCGGTCAAAGCGGCAGGGGCAATCGCCCACGAAGCTCAAGCTCGGCGATGTGGACATTGATCTGGCCCGGCAAACCGCCGTGCGCGGGCGCAAACCGGTGCATCTCACCGCCAAGGAACTCGCCATGCTGCGGCTGATGGCCGAGACGCCCGGCGAGCCGGTCTCTCGCGAGCGGTTTCTCGACGTGGTCTGGGGCTACGCCGCATTCCCGACGACGCGCACGGTGGACAACCACATCGCCAGCCTGCGTGGCAAGATCGAGAAGAACCCGGAATCACCGCGCTGGCTCAAGACCGTGCATGGCGTAGGCTACAAACTGGATTTGTGACATGGAGGCCGGCAGGAAAATTGAGGGCAGGAAAATGGGAACGGACAAGACTCTGCGTTTTCATCTTCTTGCCATCAATCTTCTTGCCCGGACTCCGCTTCGATTTTGCAGAACCGTGACAACTCATCCGGGCGGCCAAACCATACTCAGACCATGAGAACTGGAGCGAGCGGTATCGTGACAAACGCAGAGGGCGAACATGCCCGACCTTCAACGCCAAGACGCCAAGATGCCAAGGCGCTAAGCCGAATCAGCTTTGGCTTGGCGCCTTTGCTCCTTTGCGTCTTTGTGTTGAGCCCGCCCTCCATGTGCGCGGTAACGAACGACCTCTCCGGCCTGCTCCAGAAGGGCCTGTTCGAGGAGGAGGCCAACCGCAATCTCGACGCGGCGGTGCAGGCCTACCAATCGCTTGTCACGGCGTTCGACCAGGACCGCAAGCTGGCGGCGACGGCGGTGTTCCGGCTGGGCGAGTGCTACCGCAAGCTCGGCAAGACCAACGAAGCCGTCCTGCAGTACGAGCGCATCGTCCACGAGTTCACCGACGAAGCCACGCTCGCCACGCTGAGCCGTCAAAACCTGGCGGGACTAGGGGCGAGCAACAAAGCGTCGGTTTCACCCAACCTCACACAGGCGGCCCGACAGGAGCAAAAGCGATTGTTTGAGCAAGAAATGAAGCTGCTCGAACAAGACCTGGCCGAGGTCAAGAAGCGGTTCGAGATGGGAGCCGGCCCGCAAGCAGACGTGCGCAACAAGGAGCGGGAACTCCTGCAACTAAAGCGGCAATTGGCGGCCTTGGATGTTGCGCCAACAGCGTCGGCGTCCGGCTCGGGGTTCACGGAGCGATTGCAGGCGATTATCCCTAAGTCACGCTCCCTGGAAGCGGAAGAATTGGAGCGCCTTGAACGCATCCTCGTGCAAGCTCGCGGCCTCGATGATTCACAGCTCCGCAAACTGGTGTCCACCTCCATCCCTGACGCAGACTTCGAACAATACGAGCGTCAACTTGCACAGGCACAAAGCGACTTGGCAGAGGCGACCTCGCAGGAGGACAAGGAGAAAGCCGCCCGGGCGGCGGATCGCGCGCACGCGGTGCTTCAGCAACGTGCCGAGGAACTTATTGTCCTGCTGAAGAAACGGGTGGCGGATCTTCGCGACGTGGTTGAAAAACAGCAGCAAGTTGAACGGCTGAACAACCAATCAGTTTCTGCCAAGGCCACATCTGTCGTCGTGGATGACGAAGCGCGTCAACTAGCGTCAAAGCTCCAGAGCCTGGAGCGGTTGAAGGATGAGCCAGAGAAGCAAGCCCGGGCGGTGTTGGCGCTCTTTCCAGACGAGGACTTGAAGAAGATGCTGCTTCACCTGCCGAAACTTCAGTCACAA
Organism: uncultured Verrucomicrobiota bacterium; assembly: GCA_964371005.1. Taxonomy (GTDB): domain Bacteria; phylum Verrucomicrobiota; class Verrucomicrobiia; order Limisphaerales; family MWDV01; genus MWDV01. The sequence continues at coordinate 20,195 of CAYJNU010000040.1, forward strand.
GAGGCAAGGTTTAAGGCGAATCCGAACTTCAAGCCGAGTGGTCTTACCGTCGCAGTCGGACCTGGGGCTGAGTTGGTGGAGCTACAGACCACCGATCCCAGTGCGGCCGAAGCCTGGGCAGAGTTGAAGAAGCAACTCACGCTGATTTCGGAACGGGCGAACTTCATTCTTGGACTGCAACGGGAGCGCCTCCAAGTACTCCAGTCAATTGGAGGCACGGCGGGTGCCGTGACGGCTAGTCCGAAAGCGGTCGTCGTGGACGAAGAAGAAACCGAAATCCGCCGCCTCCAGGCGATGATCCAGAACAGCCCGGACTTGAAGAACGCGCCGGTTGGCGATGAGAAACTCACGCCGCTTTACCAAGCCGCCGGCAAAGGCCAATTGCGCGTGGCCCGATTTCTCCTCGACAACGGCGCAGCCTTGGAACAGCGGTCCAACGGCTCGACTCCCCTGCACCGTGCCGCCTGGGGTGGCCACCGCGCGATGGTGGAGTTGCTGCTCGCGCGTGGGGCCGATGTCAACGCTCGCGACCCGCGGCAGATTTATGGATCCGCATCCGGGAGCACAGCGCTTCACAGGGCCACGGACAAAGGCTTTCTGGCGGTCGCGGAAGCCCTCGTGGCCGGCAAGGCCGACCTCAACGCGCGCAACGACCAGCAAGAGACTCCACTTCATCTTGCCGCCGCGAAAGGCCATGTCGAGCTGGTGAAATATCTCATCTCGAAGGGCGCTGAAGTTGATGCCAAGGATTCGGGAGGACAGACGCCCTTGTTGATCGCTGCGTCGCGGAGCCAATCAGACACTGTCAAAGTGCTCCTCACCGCCAGAGCCGACCCCGATTCCAAAGACAGTGGAGGCAATACCGCCCTGAGCTACGCCGCCGGAAAGGGCCGACTCGAAACGGTCAAGGCATTGCTGGAAGCCAAGGCGGATCCGAATGGAGGAGAGCCCGGCCCGCTGCTGAGTGCCGTCCAAGCCGGGAGCGCTCCCACCGTACAAGCCCTGCTGGAAGCCGGCGCGGACGCAAACCGCAGCGGACAGATCATGCGAGCGCTCCCCAACTTCGCAGGCATGACCAAACTCCAGACGCTTACCCCGCTCGCCCTCGCCGTTCTCGATCGCAAGGCCGACGCGGCTGCACTTTTGCTACATCACAAAGCCGATCCAAACGCGCTTGGCCCGGATCGCTATCCGGTGATCCTCAACGCGGTGGGAAACGCAGACATTCTCAAGGCTCTGTTGAAAGCTGGGGCGCGGCCCAACGTGGACGACGGTCAGGGCCGCACGCCATTAAGCATGGCAGCGGCTGGCGGACTTGCTGATTCCGTGAGCATCCTGTTGGCGCACGACGCGGACAAGGAAGCCCGTTTTGATGGCCGCACACCGCTGCTGCACGCGGTAAATCGCCAGGACCAGAAGTCAGTTGAGGCGTTGTTGAAGGCCGGCGCGGATGTCAACGCCCGTACAGGTAATGACAACCGAACGGCGCTGCACCTCGCCGCCTCCAAGCGAGATATCGAAATGATGAAGCTGCTGCTGGCCCACAAAGCCGACGTGAACGCACGCGACAACCACGGCCTGACGCCGCTGGACATTGCGAACGGGAAAGAAGCCCCGCAACGGAATCAGGTTCCGGCCGTCCCGAGATTCCCGCCAGCCCCTCCTCCGCCCGGCGTCGCGTCCGCCGGAAGCACGCCCGCGCCCGCTGCCAGCGCCGCCAGCCTTGCCGAATTGCTCCGCCAGCACGGCGCGCAGGAGGGTTCGCAATTGCCGGAACCTGCCAAGTCGCCGGAGAAGCCGTAAGCCGGGCAAACAGATGGCTGGCAAGAAAACGAGCGCCGCGAAGCCAGCGTTTCCATCTTCCTGCCCTCAATTTTCCTGCCGGCTTCAGTCCCGTTGCCTCGGCAGAAACACCGCGATGACCGCCGCGGGCAGGAACAGGAATCCGGCGTAGAGCAGCGCCGCCCGGTGATCGCCGACTTTCGAGAACAGCCCGAAGAATACCGTCCCGAACGCCGCCACGATGCGCCCGATGTTGTAACAGAAGCCCGCGCCGGTGGTGCGCAGCAGTGTCAGGAAAAGCGGTGGCAGATACATCGTGTAGAGCGCAAAGAGGCCCTGGAAGAAGCCGATGACCGGCAAGTTGTCAGCTTAATCCAGGGCAGACGACTTGCCACGCAAGAACCCCCGCCCCAACCACCCAAAAACCACCAGCACCAAAACCGTGCCTGCGAGGATCAGCACCCGCAGGCCCAGCGACGCCGTCCGCACGGCGCTGGCTTCCAAGCCGATTCGCAAGTCCGCCCATTGATCCACGACCACGGCGCGCTTGAAGGTGAGCAAGCGGCCTTGCTCGGGAATCGCGGCGCGAATGGCGGCGGGGCTGCTCACGGCGGCGTCCTGTTGCTGGATGAGGCGCTCGGCCAGACGCATGAACGCGGTGTTATCCTCGGCGGTGTTGCGGTCAATGATTTCCTTCGCGTCCTGCTGCGTGTAGGTCGCCTCCTTGCGACCGCGCAGATCGCGGAGTTTTCCGGCCACGGCATCGGTTTCGCCGGCCACGGCAGCCTGCCGGACGTTCAAGCCCACAAGCGCCTGTTGCAGCTTGAGGTTGTTGAGCTGCACCCGCGCGTCCTCGTTGAACGCCTGGTCGCCCTGGCTCAGCCCGTAGGCGGCCTGGAACGCGCGGCGCGCCTGCTGCGGGGCGCCCTTCTCGAGGAGCGTGTTGCCCAACTGGAGCATCTGCTCGGCCTCCCTGGTTTGCCCGCGCTGCACGGCGGCTTCGTTCTGCAAATACGTCTGCACGTCAATGGCGGCGGCGCGCGTGACGGTCTGCTCGTCCTGCAATTGCAGCGTGCCCGTCCAGTCCGTGACCCGCCATTTCTCGCTCAGAAAGACGCGCCAGGTGATGTTTTCCAACGGCAGGTCGAACTTCGGCGCCAGCAGATTCAGGTCGAGCGAGCCGCCGCCGCCCTTGCCGATGCGACTGCTGAAGAACAGTTCCACCGGGAGCGCCTGGCCGGTGCGTGATTGTTGCTCCAACGGAATCAGAATCTGGTCCTGCTCGCGCCACGGCCAAACGCCGCTCTGGTTGACGAAGGCAAACCAGAACTCCGCGTCCTTCGGCAGCGTGAGCCGCAGCAACCGCTTGTCGCCGGAGAGCATCTCCAATCGCGCCTGCGTGAGCATGACGCCGTCGTCGGAAATGACCGAGGTGAAGGTGATGTTGTTGACGCGGGCCGGGAGGAGCCTGGCGGCCTCGTGTCGCTCAAGTTTCAGCGGGAGTTGGAAGGCGGGTTCGACGAGCCGATAGGCGAAACTGGCGGAGGCGGAGGCCAGGTCCTGCTGCAGTGCGCGCGGGATACTCTGCCACTCGGTGGGCTGGAGCGCGGCGGGTTGGGCGTCCACGCGCAACTGCAACCGCCCGCCGGATTGCACGGTGACAAATCCGCGCTGCAGATTCACGTCAGCCGCCTGAACACCGCGCAACAGCACCTCCGTCGCCTGGGCCGGGGTCAAGGTCTGGTAGTTGACCTGCAACAGATATTTGCCGATGACACGCCGGTGCAGTTTGACTTCCCACTCCTGCATGCCGTTGGTGATCGCCCCGGGGGTGGGCAGGAAATCGGCGACCTGATCGCCCTGGAAACGCACGCTCTCGGCGTTGGCCGGCAGGAGGACGCGGAACGCCTTCAATCCGGTGTTCTCGATCTGATATTGGAGGTTCGCCGCGATCTTCACCTGCGCCTCACCGACGTTTGCATGCTGCAGGCTCGTGACCTGAATCCATGGATCCACCTGCTCCAGATCAAGCGCGAGATTCCACGGACTTTGCAGGATGCGGAAGACGAGCACGCCTTTCTGCCGGATGCCCGACTTCTGCGGGTCCAACTGCGTGACACCCTCGCGTGCCGACACCTGGAGGCGCATGCCTTGCTCCGGCACAATCATGAGCGTGCCCTGCTGCTTGCCGGCTTCCCGGAAAACGATTTGCGGCGTCGCCCAACTGGTCGCGGATTTCACTCCCGGCCCGGACAGGCTGACAGCGAACTGCTGTTGGCCTTCGGTCTTGCCCTTGAGATGCAGCGTGATGACGCGGCCCGCGTCGGTCTTCAACTCCGTCCAATGGCTCATCGCTGCGCCGCTAATGGATTCCACATCCAGGCTGGCTGGCAGCACAAAGCTGAGGCGAAAAATGCCCGCGCGACTGATGTTCACCGTCACATTGGCGGCCAGCACGATGCGATCTTCGCCCAGCGAGAGTGTGTCCTGTGTCTCCACCCGCACGTCTGCTTCGACGGGGGACGCTTTCATCGCGGCCGTGACCTTCGGGTCCGAGTAGCGGAACGCGCGCCGCACGGTGAGTCCTGGAATTTGAGCCTGGAGCAGTTGCGCCACCGAGCCGGGGAAGTCTTCGAGGTTGATGGGCGAAAGGGCTTCGGCCGTCACGCTGTCGAGTTGCACTTCAGTGCCGGTGGCCATGCCCACCAAACCAATCTGCCCGGCGGCGTTGTCCACGGACACCAGGCCCACCGCATGATCGAATGGCAGCGGACCGGTGGCGACCTGCGAGCGGATGATGAGCGCAAAGGGCTTCGATTGAGGCGGATTCAGCGTCACGCGCAGCCTGCGGGTGTCCGGATCGAATCGCCAGAGCGACACCATGGATTTTGAAGCTGAGGTCGCATCGGTCACATCTGTTACCGTGGCACCCTGGGGCACGTTGAAGACCAATTCGGCCAGTTCGCCCTGGGCCGGGCGGATGGCGGCCTGATGTACGGCCTCGATGACACCTGCGGTCGGCACGTAGAGCTGCGTCCACTCGGCGTAGAACACCGGCTTCTCGCGCTTCACGTCGCGGCTGCGCGGTTGCCAGCCGACCCAGGCTTCGTTGCTCGGCGCGAACACGATTTCCGCCACCGTGTTGCTTCCCGCCAACTGCTGCTCCACCGACACCGCATGGCGCGGCGTGACGTCCACGTCCTTGTTGAGGACGGTGGCCGTCGCGCGGTTCACCAAGCCGTACTGGGTGCCGACCTTGAAGCCGGTCTGGTTGTCCGCCATTCCCACGGCGACCTGATAGCTCAATTCGATATCGCAACCACCGCTTTCCAGCGCGAGCAATTGCCAGGCACGCGTTGAGCCGACGGCCTGCTGAACGAGCTTGAGCGTGTTTGTCGGGAACGTGATGCGCGTCAGCACGGCGGGTTCATAAAGCACCGGCAGCATCTGACCTTTCACCGCCTGCCAGCGGACCTTCGCGGTGGCCAGCGCGAACTTGTCATCCACCCGGATTTGCTGGATGACTGATTCGGCAAACGCGGTTTCGTCCCGAGGACCCGCCGCGTTGGCCAAGCCCGGCCACAGCAAACCGGCCAACAGCAAGGCCGCGACTGCAGGAGACGGGCCGTTCCCGGCGGGCGGCGTGGGTTTCGCCGGCAACTGCCAGAGCCGGCGTAAGGCAGGAATTACCACGTGAAGAATCAGGAATGCCCCCAGCGCGATCAGCAGGATCGGCACGCCATTCGGACAGCGCAGTGCCGCCCACGCAGCCAAGGTCCATCCCAGCAGCCAGGCCGCAGTTTTCGTCTCCCGCTCTTCTTTGAGCCAGCCGTAAGCCCAGACCACCAGCGCCAGCACAACGGGCCACGCGTGACCTGCCCAGGCGGCCCCGGATATCTTGTCGTCAACATTTGCGACTTCGGCTGTCAGCGCGCTGCCGGCCTCCTGAACGGGCGCCAGGAACGTGACGCTGCGTGGAAGAGAACCAGCCTGCCGATCCGCCAGATTGGCCAGATTGAGCATTGCCGCCGTCGCCAAACCAAATGCCGCAATCCCAAGACCCAGTCCCACCAGATGGGCCAGGCTGAATCGGTAACGACCCTGCCGAACCGCCCAACCCCAGACGATCACGGACGCCGCAACCATCACCATTATGGCGAGGACGGAAAACCAGGCTTGCCCGGAGCCGCGCCCGCTGAACACTCGCGCCAGTTGCGCGAAACCGGAGATATCCGGGACGCCACCTACGGGAGTGAGCGAGCCTTTGCGGAACGCGAGCCGTTGCCCCGTGTCCGGCTCCAACTTCCACTCGGCAAGCATCACCGGCGCGTTCACGATTGGGGCCGCCACGACCACCCGCACGGGCGATTTCGACCGCGCCGCCAGCTTCAGATCGAGCGTCAGCACCGCGTTCGGATCGGCGCGCTGGGGCAGCGGGATGAGATTCGCCTTCGCGTCCGTCACCGGCACCACCGCCGCGCCATTGACCGTGGCAGACCACAGTTCCGTTCCCTCCGGCAACGTCATCCGGAAATGCGGGTTGCCGCGGTTCTTGATGAAATACCGCGCGTCAGTCAGCACCTGGCCTTCCTTGGAAATGCGCGTGGTGAGCGAGGCGCGGTCCACCACCTGGCTGAGTGTGTCGCCCTGCGCCAGCGGACTAAGCGCGAGTTGCAAGTTGAAGGGGCGCGCCGTGTAGCGATACGCCGCGAGGATGGGTGCATCGAAGAACAACCGGTATTCCGACGGCACCTCGCCCGTTTCCAGCGGCAGCAAACCGGGCGAGACATCCACCGCCTTGACCTGAAACTGGTAGGCGCTGACGACGAGCGTGTGGCCCTGTTCGGATTGAGCGTCAAGCGGGCGCGCGCCGGTGAACGCCAGCGTCTCCCCCTGCGGCTTGAAGGGCCGCTCATAGGTCGCCAGCAACGTGTAGGCACCGGCCACCGGCGTGTGCAACCCCACCACGAAACCCTTGGTGGTCTTCTGCCAGTTGCGGATGTCTTTCCCGGTGAACTCGACGTTGAAATACTCGTCGGACAACTCGACGCGGAACACGGACACGGGCGCGCCGGAAACGACGTAGTTGATCACGCTGCTGCCGTAGGCGATGCCCTCCCCGATGGAGAACAGGTGAAAGCTGTCCGCCTGCACGGTTTGTGGCAGGCGCTCAACCCGCATCGTGGCCTGCCAGGCCGGTTCGCTCAGCCGGAACGCCGCCTGGATATTGGCGACCTTGCGGGGAAAGAAGGCCGTGGCGATCTCCGTCAACGCCTGCGTCCGCTCCGCCGTGAGCCGGAAACCGGCATCGGCCGAGATGCCCACGTGGCCGCGCACGGCCTTGGCCTTGCTCACTTCAATGCGCGGCAACGGCCAGTTCGTTTCGCCAAGCGCCTCATTGCGCTCGAGCCGCAGTTGAATGACCTGCCGCCCGGCGACCGGCTGGCCATAGACGAGCCGCAGTTCGGCGTCGGTCCCGTCCTCCAAATCGCGCAGGAAATAATCGCTCAGACCGGAGACGTTGAGCCGCGCGATGGCGTAGCCCTTGGGCACGCGCAGAAGCAGTTCACGCAACGGCGCTTCGCGGATATCCAGTTCGATCTCGGCGTCAATCGCGAGTTCGTTTTCGCCGAGGCGGTAGGCCAACACCTCCGAGACGGTCAACTCGGGCAGGATTTGGTCTGCCTGTATGCGCAACGCGAACTCCGCCCCGGAGAATCGGTAGGCAAAACGTTGGTTGCCCGTCGCACGGAAAGCAGCCTTCGTGGCGTCCGTCTCCGGGAACTGCTCCGGCGAAATCTGCGACAACCCGGCCGCGTGGACGACTTCGAGCCGCACCGCGCCGTCGTTCACGATGCGGAAGTAGCCGGCGAATCGCGTGGCGCCGTCGGGCCGCAGTTGCATTGCGTCCACCGCCTGCGGAAACGCGCCCAGCGGCGTTTGCATCTGCACCTGGAACATGAATTGATCCTTCTGCGGTTGGTTGAATTGCACGACGAGGCGGCGGTCGGTAGAGTCCGCCATCGGCTCGACGTTCCACGCCAGCACCTGGTCGCCCTGAATGCGCGTGACCTCGCCCGCGCCGCGCAGCACCAGCCCGACACGATTCAACTCTCCCTGCATGACTTTGCCGTTCACCAGCGCCACCTGACTCATCAAACCGGGACTGATGCTGATCTGCGAAAGCAGCTCCGCCGCGTAAAACAACTTGCCCTCTTCCGCCTTGCGCGCCTCTTTCCACGAGAGCTTCACCGCGCCGTCGGCGGGCAGGTAACTGGCGAACTCGCTGCCCGTGCGTTCCGGCCGCGCGGCGTTGGCGAACTCAAACTGCGTGTCTGCCGCCAGCCCTTGCAGGGCGATGGGTTGCAGCGCGCTTGGCGCCACGTGGAAGTCCACCGCGTTCCAGCCGTCGGCCTGCCGCACGGCCGCATTGAACTGAAGCGTAACGGGAAACTCACCCGGTCGATCAAATGTGATCACGAACTGGCCGTTCTCGAATTTCAACCGCCCTTCGGAGCGCGGCTCCAGACGGGTCAGCGCCACAGCGCCGGAAAGCAGGTTGAGCGAACCGCCCACGGGATTGCGCACGCGCGCCGTGGCCGTCAGCGTGAAGGTGGCGATCTGATCGTCAAGCTGCCCGGTGAGCTTGAAATTGCGGAGCACCACCCGCCGCAGTTCGGGATCGGCGGCGGTGATGCGCAGCGGCAGGGCATAGGCCGCGCCGTGAACGCGGAACGCCAACGGTTCAAACTCGTCGAGTTTGACCGCGCGCCGCATCGCCTCCGGGAGGTACTGCAGTTCGAGGGGAACAAGTCCCGCAGGTTTCCCCGGCTGGACGTTCAACTCCGGGATGGATTCAACTTTGATGTAACCGTCGAGCAATGCGGCGTGTGGTGGGGCGAACGTCAGGAGTGCGACCGGGTCGGACCATGACTTGAGTTCCCGTTCCGCCAGGATGGTGACGATGAGCTGGGTCAGCGGCTTGTCGGTCTGGCGCGGGCGCAAGACCAGCGTGCGCGTGCCGTTGGTTTCCCACCGGATGCTCCAGTCCTTTAACGCCTCGCCGGTGACCTGGCGAATCTCGCCCTCGCCGCCGAGCGTGAGCAGCAGCTCCTTCGACTCGCCGCGGAGCAGATCGAGCGTGGCCCCGACGGTATAGGCGATCTTGTCGCGCTCAACTTTGACCGATTGCTGCAGCGCGGTGGCGAAGATGGCCTTCTCCGCGTCGCCCTCCAATCCCTTGAGCACCGCCTCGATGACCAGGCGCGCCTTGCCGTCTTCGAGCCCACCGTTGAAGGAGAGGTTTTTGACCTCGGCCGGGGTCGTGGCGCCGTGGACGGCGGAGGCAAGCAGACACGCGGCGAGCAGGACGGGAATGTGCAGGTGTGTTTTCATGATGAGTGTCGTCTTGAGATGCAAGAGATCAAGTCCGCAGGCCGGATGTGTCCTTGACGAAGGCAGTGGGGCGGCGGGACGCGGAGTAGCGCAGATGTGTAATCTGCTGTATCGCCGATTTGCATTCGGCAAGCCATCGCAATGCTCCCACGTTTCCGAGCTCTCCCGCGCAATGCA
>CAYJNU010000041.1:0-28959 GCA_964371005.1 uncultured Verrucomicrobiota bacterium
TGCCAATAGCAGCGCCCCGCCCACTCTACTCGGTTAGCCTGATGCTTTATGTTGTGTGAATACCTTGATTTCACAATAGTTTTGACTTATATTGAAACGATCCTCCCTGACTCATTCTAAGGCCATTAAATACAATAGCATGAATCCTGACTGGGATACGCTTCTGGACGACTGCCGGCACGGAGATGCTCGTGCTCGCGAGCAACTCTTTTCCTTCCTGCGGGTAAGACTCCTGTCAATTGCACAATATAGACTGCGAGGGGTATCAACAGAAGTTATTGAGGATCTTGTGCAAAATACGCTGACCTTAGTTGTCGAGCGGATCGCCGCTATCGAATCGAATCCACACTTGTATGCATTGCAAACGCTTCGCAACAAGATTGGCGACTTTCTGCGCAGCCGCGCCCGCCGCGTCGAGCAGTCGATCAACGTCACTGGCGGCGACGGCGACGAAAGCGCCGACCTGCAGGATGTTTCACTCGCCGATCCTGATTCGGTGAGTTTTGAGACCGGAGTTGAAAATGCCGAGATTGTTGCTGTGATTCGCCGCGCCGTTCACAGACTCACGCCGATCTGCCAAGCGCTCTTTGCGGCGCTGCTCGAGGATCGTAGCGTCAGTGAAGTCTGGGACCTCGCCATCAACAAAGAACCCGGACTCAGCCGCAGCGCCTTTGACAAGCGGCTGTTCGATTGCCGCAAGCGGTTGCGGCTCATCGTCGGAAATGCTATCTGAGGGAGTACCAGTCATGAATACCTGCACAGATCCCTCCCTGCGCGAACTCTTGCACGGCTACGAAATGAACCGGTTGAACGAAGCCGATCGCGAACGATTTGAAGCACATCTGCTGGAATGTGCATTCTGTTTGACTGAAGCGGAAAGTATGCGCCGGCTCACGAACGCGCTGCTCGCCAATCGCAGTGCCATGCTCGCCGCCCTGCGCGAAGACGGCCTGACCTTTGATCAAATCCGCCGCCGTCTGCTCGCTCCCCGCGAGTCGCTCCTGGACAAGCTCGCGGCCTCACTTCGCACGGTGTTCGGACGCGTTGCATTAGCCGGGGCACTAGCCACGGCCGTCCTGTTCACCTTCCTGCTCTGGCCGCGAACCGGCGACAGCCCCTACCGTCAATATCTATCGTACGATCTGCCGCCGTATCAAACCGGTCTCGAGTTGCGCGGTGAAATCCATAATGAGGCCGCGACGGTCTTTGAAGCCGCCATGGAATCCTATCGCAGCGGCAACTATCGGGCGGCGATTGACGGAATCCGCAAATCCCTTGAATTGGACTCGAACCAGCCTGATCGCTGGCTCTACCTGGGCGTCTCGCAGTATGCCGCTCATGACGCCCGTGCGGCCATCCGTTCGCTGAGAAAAGCGGACGAAGACGGCCAAGGTCTCACCAAACTCCGCGCGCGCTGGTACCTCGCGCAATCCTATCTCTATCTCAGCAAACCTACGCCGGCGGAAGCTCTGCTCGAATGGATCGTCGCCCAAAACGGCGAGCACGCGGAAGACGCCGAACGCCTCTTGACGCTGATCAACGTGAAATAATGCTGTCGAAAGCATATTGTGGTGTCGCGCAAGTCTTTGAAACATCCTTAATCAAGGAGGCCAAAACATGACTATTCCCCGCGCTGTCCATGGAGACGAACCTCAAGCATTGTTGGCACCCGGTGGCGATGGCGGATACAGTGACTATGCTGAAATGACCGCCTGCACTTTGAGATTTTCTGGGTCTGACAATGAGACTGTGAGTGTCGATGCTCGGGGTTACATCCGAGCCATGTACCGGGATGCCATTGTGCTTTCGCTCGGATGGGTGGAGAGCATCCAGGCTGACAATGACGCGGCGCCTGCGCCCGCCATGTTGATTCAGGTGCTCGAAGTCAGCTCGTTGAACACCACCGAAGTGCCGCCCACGCGCAACTACATTCTGCTGGATTCGCTCGATACGCCGCCGGAGCTGCTGCACGTAAATGGCCAGCCCACCGCCGTCGTCTGCTATCTCGAACCCGGCACGCCCAACGACCCGCCGATCCTTCGCAGGATGAAGCGTGTGCGTGTCAATGTCAACTGAAGGATGCCATATAGGATACTGATTGTTGTCTCGAAAGATTTGCATTCTCTGCTGCACTCTCTACAGTGTCGCAGTGATGATCTTCGGATGCCAGTCGCGCGAAACGCGTGACTGGTTTTCCGTTTTGAAAACCTGTGACTCGCTTGCGGCTGCAGGAGATACCGCCGCGGCACTCGATGTCGTTCAAGCTCTGCTGCTCGATTCTCGTGTCGCCCGCGCGGACACATCGCTCATTGTAGTTGTCGATACGCTTGCCGCTCGCATGAAACAGGCCGGCAATTTTAATCTCGCTGTCGCGCTGTATTACCGCGCTCTTCAACTGCCGATTGAGACCTCCGGTCCGGCCAAACTCAGGCGAGCGCAGTCGCAGACTCGACTTGGCAGTATTCTGGTTGATCTTGGACGTTTCCCCGAAGCATCTGCAGTCCTCGATTCGGCCCGCGCCGCATTTGAAACGTTGCCTGCAACAACACATCCTGCCTATGCTGGTATGCTCGATGCAACTGCCACTCTACACTACTCATCTGGAAATTATCCGGAGGCCTTGAAGTGGCACAAGCAAGCCTTGTCAGTTCATTCCCGCATCGCCTCCGATGATATTCTCATCGGCTCAACCTGGGCAAACTTGGGCAACACTTGGACGGCGCTTGCTCAGCCTGACAGTGCCGAAGCGGCGTATCTGCATGCAATCAGTATTCTTGAGCGGCATCGGCCGGAGTCAGACTATCGGTATCTGAGCACGTTGATTAATCTGGCGAATCATTACGCCGATCTTGAACAATACGACGATGCGTTGGAGAACTACTATCGCGCTCTGGAGATTGTCAACACACGCTTTTCACCAACGCATCCCCGCGCGGCCGCCATCTTGATTGGCATCGCCTCCGTAGAGTTCTATCGGGACAATTGGGATAGCGCCGAGGCAAGATTCCGCCAAGCGTTGGCGATTTACGAACATCGCGGCATCAAAGAGCCTGCCGTCGCCGATTGCGAATTCAATCTCGGTAATCTCTTCTATTACCGTCAACAGTATGACTCGGCGGAAACCCACGCCCGCCGCTCGCTGCAAATTCTCGAAGAAACGATTGGAGCCGGGCAGTCCGGCTCGGCTCATGGCCTGCTCGCGCAAATCTACGCCGCACAGGGCGAATCGCACAACGCCCGCCGCGAAGACTCGACCGGCTTCGCCATCAGCCGCAACAAGTTCCTGACCCATTACAGCTCACTGTCGGAAGACGATGCCCTCAGATTTGCCGCCGGCTTTCGCCATCAAACGTCGTACTACCTGACCACACAGCTTGCCTCGCGAGACATGCTCCCCGATACGAGTGAACAACTGGCCGCGACCCTGCTCTTGGCCAAAGGCTTGGTGCAGGACGGGGCTTTTGCCCGGCAACGGATGTTGCGGGACGACGCCGATTTGACGCTCCGCGCGAAGCTCGATTCCCTGCATGCGCTCCGCATTCGCACCGCCCACCTCGCCGCTTACATGAGCCAACTGCGCCCGTCGCAATCGCTGCAAGCGGAACTGAGGGACTTAAAGGCGCATAGCGCTCGCCTGGAAAATGAAATCGCCGCGCAAAATCCCGTTCACCGGGATTACGTGGATGTCCCCGCCGATTCCGTTTACGCCGCCCTGCACCGCCTCGCTCCGGGCAGCTTTGTACTCGACTATTTTGTCTTTGACTCGATGAGTGTTGACGATCGTGCCGACCCGCACTACGTGGTCGCCGTCTTCAACGACACCGGCTTCGTGGCGTGCGTGAGCCTCGGCCCGGCCAAGACCATCGACCGGCGAGTGCGTATGTATCGTGATTATCTCGAGTCGCCCCGCGTCGCTGCCGCTGAGCAAATTCATGCTGCTTCGCGCTCGCTCTATGAAGCGGTGTGGTCGCCGGTCATGCCTTTTCTGAACGACGCTCGCCTGGTCTTCGTCTGCCCCGACGGTGAACTGAACCGCGTCTCCTTTGCCGGCTTATCCCCGGATGATAAGAGCTTTCTCATCGAACGGTTTCCGATTCATTACCTCTCCTCGCCGCGTGATCTCACGCGCCGCTCTCAAAAGCAAGGCAACGGCAAAGGGATGATCGTGCTCGGGGATCCCGACTACGGTGGTATGCTTCCGCCTCTGTCTCACGCGGGAAATGAAGTCCGCGCTGTGGCCGCGACGTGGCAGACCGCCTTTGCCGAACCCATCCAACTCTTGATCGGTGCGCAGGCCGGCGAGCGCAACTTCCGCGGCGCCTTCTCGCGTGCACGCGTTCTCTACGTCGCCGCCCACAGTACCGAAGCGCTCAAGAGCAATGTCACCCCGGATTCTCTCGCCGATGCCATTCCCAACGGAATCCTGCTCGCGGAATTCCGCGGCTTGAATGACAGTACGCTCACCGATCATGACGGCCTGCTTTCCGCCGAAGAAATCCTCGCACTCGATTTCACCGGAACAGATTTGGTCGTACTCTCCACTTGCGAAAGTGGTGGCGGCCGCTTGATTCAAGGCGAAGGCGTTCACGGGCTGCGCCGCGCCTTCCAGATGGCGGGCGTGAGCACGGTCATCAGCTCCTTGTGGCCGGTGGATGACCGTTCCACCGCCGAACTCATGAAACATGGTCTCTTCAGCCCCACTGCGCCCTATCCTGAAACATTGCGCGACGCCTGTCTGGCGCGGATTCAAGAACTCCGCGCTGCCGGCGAATCACCCAACCCTTTCCTCTGGGCAGCCTTCATATCCGACGGAGACTGGAGGTAGAGGCTATGCCGCCTTGATCTGTTCGCAAGACTTAGGGAATCAGACCTCCTTACGCCCTTACTGTTTCAATTTCAGTCAAGGGCATTCTTTTTGTAGCTATTGTGATGAATGAGAATTTATTGGTCATATTTAGTCGCCCCGCCGTGAACTCCAAATTAACTCTTGACAAGATGATAGAGTTGTGTTAAGTTATAACCACGTGAACCACCTTCGAGTGCTCTGACTGAACCGATATGACCGTCCATACACCTGCTCCGCCCGTCTCTCGGCAGACTTCTGCCGACGATAAAATCCGCGACCCGTTGTGGCACACCGCCTCATTGGCTTTGCTCTATGCTGTGACCATCGCAGCCGTCGCATACTTGGTCTTGAAAGGCGCGGACTATTGGAGTCTCCCGCTGACCGAGCGGCCCCATCACCCCCTTCACGAGCAGTACAAACCCAGCGGCGCGATTGGCCACGGCATTGGAATTATCGGCAGTGCCATGATGCTGATCCTGCTGCTCTACTCGCTGCGCAAGCGGTCGCGGAGCATGCAGCGCGCCGGAAATATCCGCTACTGGCTCAACTATCACATCTGGCTCGGCATCACCGGACCGCTGCTGGTTTTGTTCCACACCAGCTTCAAATTCGGCGGCATCGTCTCGATCAGCTTCTACTCGATGATGGCCGTCGCCCTGAGCGGCGTCTTGGGTCGCTATATCTACCTGCAAATTCCCCGCAGTCTCGGCGGGCAGGAGTTTAGCGCCCGCGAACTCGAAGAAATGGATCGCGATCTGCAGGACCGGCTGGCCGAAGCGCGCGGCGTGGATGAACAAATGCTGACGACGATTCAACAACTGACCCGCGAACGCCCGGGCGGCGGTCTGTTGACCTGGATCCTCCACGATATCGGTCTCCCCGCTCGCCTTGGCAAATTGCGAAAGTTCTTGCACAGCTCTGGCAAATTGACGCGCCGCGACATCCAGCATGTCGTCAAGCTTGCCAAGCAGCGTGCCCAATTGCGCCGCCGCATGACCTTCCTCGGACAAGCACGCAAACTCCTCCACCATTGGCATGTCTTTCACAAGCCGTTTGCCATTGTCATGCTCGTCATCATGGTCGTTCACGTCGTCGTGACGATCCTGTTCGGATACAAATGGATATTTTAGAGAACGGGTCCCCCTACGAAGTGGGGGGACTACAGGGGGGAAGGCTAAAGCGGTAATGCTTGAAACCGCTATCTATATCTTCGTTGCCTTGCTCGCCGTCGGCGTGCCCGTCATTTATGTCCTGCGCGAACGCAAGCAAAGCAAACGCGCGGCGGGAATTCTCGAAAAAGCTATCGAACGTGGTCTTGATCAGCCGGTCTCGCTGCATCCCTACATTGACCCCTTGAAGTGCATGGGTTCCGGCGCGTGTGTCAAAGCCTGCCCCGAACACGATGTGCTCGCGCTGATCGACGGCAAAGGCGTGCTCGTCAATCCATCTCGCTGCATCGGTCACGGCCAGTGTCAAGCCGCCTGTCCCGTGGATGCGATCACGCTGGTCTTCGGTACGGAAAAACGCGGGGTGGATATTCCCCACATCAAAGGCACCTACGAAACCAACGTGGACGGCGTGTACATCGCCGGCGAACTCGGCGGCATGGGACTCATTCGCAATGCCGTGAGTCAAGGCAAGCAGGCGGCTGCCAACATCGCCAAAAGCCTCGCCGCCGAAAAACGCGAAGAAACGCTCGATCTCGTCATTGTCGGCGCCGGTCCTGCCGGCATTGCCGCCGCCCTGCAAGCGAAAAAAGACAGCCTTAAGTTTGTCATCATTGATCAGGATGATCTCGGCGGCACCGTGCTCACCTACCCCCGCCGCAAACTCGTAATGACGCAGCCGATGGAGCTCCCGCTCTACGGCAAGGTCAAAGCGCGCGAGATCCAAAAAGAATCGCTGATGGAAATCTTCACCGACGTCTTCGAAAAAACCGGCGTCAAGGTGAACGCCAACGAAAAAGTCAATGAAATCTCGCGCGACGACAACGGTTTCAAAATCGTGACGTCGCTCGCGGAGTACCGCTCCCGCCGCGTGCTGCTCACCATCGGCCGCCGCGGCTCGCCGCGTAAACTCGGCGTCCCCGGCGAAAAATCCGAAAAGGTTGCCTATCGCCTGCTGGAGCCGGAAAAGTATCACGACATGCACGTGCTCGTGGTCGGCGGCGGCGACAGCGCCGTCGAAGCCGCCTGTGCGCTGGCCGAACAGCCCGGCAACACCGTCCACCTGTCGTATCGTGGCGAGGGCCTGTTCCGCATCAAAGAGGGCAATCGCGAGCGCATCGATAAGGCCATGAGCAAAGGCGCAGTCAATGCCTTTTTCAACTCCAACGTAACCCTGATTGAGCCGGACAAAGTTACGATGGAACAAAATGGGCATGAGCTGATTCTGCCCAATGACCAGATCTTTGTTTTCATCGGCGGCGAACTGCCGACCGAGTTCTTAAAGAAAATCGGTATCGAGTTTTCCCGTAAATTCGGAGAGCGATGAATCAAGCAGGACGTTCTTCCTCACGCGCCGTCTGGTTTCTGGCCGGCTTCGGCGTGGTCGTTGCCATTCTGGCGTTCATGTACGTTACCCCCGGCTCGAAGCAGGATCAGCCGGTGGACATCCCACCGGAAACCGATCCGCATGACGAGATCACGATGCTCGAAGCCATGTGGAAAGAGCATCCCAACCACGCGCCCATCGCCCTGCAGCTCGGCAACCTCTATTCCGCGGAAGGCGCGCACCCCATGGCCATTCGCTATTACCGCGAGTTCCTCAAACTCGATACGTCGAGCACCGGCTGGGAAGTCCGCCTTGACATTTCCCGCTCGCTCTATGCCATGGGACGCATGGAAGAAGCGAAGAACGAAGTCCGCGAGTTGCTCAAACACGAGCCGGCTCATGCCGGAGGCCTCTACAACATGGGCGCCATTATGGCCAACACCAACCAGACCGACTCCGCGCGCGTCTATTGGGAACGCCTGATCGCCAAGCACCCGCAAGATACCTTGGCCCTCTTCGCCAAACAATCCCTCGGCCAACTGAAATGAAATGCTGAGTGTGGTACGATTTTTGTCTCCCTTCCCTGCTTGCGGGGAAGGGGCGGGGATGGGGTTGAACCGGGAACCCGCCCCAAATTCCGCCGAGCAGGGTCGGTGTACTGATAACAAACGTCTCTCGATCACCCGACCCTGCCGCAAATACGATCCTCTTGAGCACTCGCCGAGCAGGGTCGGTGTACTGATAACAAACGACTCTCGATCACTCGACCCTGCCGAAAGAACGGCCATTTTGACGTTTGAAGTTTGAGGTTTGATGTTTCTCCTCACCCGTACCTTAACCCTTCTTGTGATCCTCTGCGCGAGCGCCTCGTCGTTCGCCCAAATCTCCCCTGGCAAACTCGCTCGTGCTCACGAGAAATTGGAAGGCATCGCGAACTGCACGCAATGCCACGAACTCGGACAGGCGGTCTCACCCGCCAAGTGTCTCGCATGTCATCAGGCACTGAAGAGCCGGATCGATGCCGGCACCGGTTACCATAGCTCCGGCGAAGTCAAAAGTAGCACCTGCGCAGAATGTCACTCCGAACATAACGGCCGCGAATTCGAGCTGGTTCATTGGAAGCAAGGCCAGAAGAGCTTTGATCATTCGCTTACTGGGTACCAGCTCGAAGGCGCGCACCGCAAAGCCGACTGCCGCGATTGCCACAAACCGGCCTTCATCTCCGATGTTGCCATCGGGACGCACGATGATGCCAACCGCGAGCGCACCTTCCTCGGCATGGGTGCCGCCTGTCTCAATTGTCACGAAGACGAGCACCGCGATCAGCTCACGGACGATTGCATCTCCTGCCATACCTACGAAGCGTGGACGCCCGCGTCGAAATTCGCGCACGAGAAAACACGCTATCCGCTGGCCGGAAAACATCAGAACGTGGACTGCGCGAAATGCCACGCCCTCGAACCCGTGGCCGCCTTCGCCGGAACTAAGCTCGCCAAAACTGAGCGCGCCGGCACGATGGCGAGATACAGCGGTCTGGACTTCAGCAACTGTATGCCGTGTCATAAGGATCCCCACGAAAACAAGTTCGGCCAGAACTGCCAAACCTGTCACACGACGCAGAGCTTTCAGCAAATCGTCGGCAAAGCCTTTGATCACAACAAGACCAATTACCCGCTGCTGGGCAAACACGTTTCTGTGATTTGCGCCAAGTGTCACACGAGCGGCAACATGACGGAACCACTCGCGCATGACCACTGTGCGAACTGTCATAAGGACATTCATCGCGGCCAGTTCACCGACCGCGCCGACAAAGGCCTGTGCGAGAGCTGTCACACGGTGGACGGCTTCAAGCCCGCTAAGTACGATGTGGCATTGCATGCGCAATCGCGCTACCCCCTAACGGGAAGCCACCTCGCCGTTCCCTGCTTCGTTTGTCATTCGGCCGTTGAAGAGAAAGGCGCAAGCTACGCGCGTTTCGATTTCGCCGACCTTACCTGTAAGGGCTGCCACAAAGACCCGCACCAGGGACAACTCGATAGGTGGATTGCGCAGGGCGGCTGTGAATACTGTCATAACACCGAAACGTGGCACCGCACCACCTTCGACCACAAGCTCAGCCGCTTCGCTTTGGTCGGCAAGCATCAAGAGAAACCGTGTCTCTCCTGTCACATGGTCAAGCAGATCGGCGCGTCTGATGCCGTGTTGTGGATGAAACCGATTGACGTCGAGTGTTTCGCCTGCCACAAGGACCCTCATCAAAACCAGTTCTTGAAAGAAGGGCAAGCGAACACCGATTGCGCGCGTTGCCATACCCCGCAAGGCTGGAAAGGCCTCACTTTTGTACACAACCGTGATGCGCAGTTCGCGCTCGACGGAGCACATGCCAAAGTAACCTGCGTCGAATGCCATAAGCCGCAGCCCGGAGCCGATGGCGCGCTCGTTGTCCTCTACCGACCGCTTGGCAAAGCTTGCGCCGACTGCCACACAACTCAACGCACCGACAGCGGAGGCGTAAAATGAAACTTCAAATGCTCACTGTCCCCCTACGAAGTGGGGGGACCACAGGGGGGAAATCTCGTCGAGCATTCAACAGCAACGGAGTCTCCCGAGCCAGGTTAAGTCTTCGCAACGCGGCCGGAATCCTGCTTGCGCTAATTCTCTGCTCAGGAACGAGCTCTGCTCTCACCCAAGACAACCCCCACGGCACGCTCACGCTGCAGTGCAATGCCTGTCACACAACTGCCGGCTGGATTCCGGTCGAAGCCACACCCGGCTTTGATCATCAAACAACGAGTTTCCCGCTCATCGGCAGGCACCTGACTACCAGTTGCCGCGCGTGCCACACAACGCTCATCTTCGCCGACGCAGGCGCGCAATGCATTGACTGTCACCTCGATGTGCACCGCGGCCAGTTTGCGCAAACCAGTTGTGAAGAATGTCACACACCGCAGACGTGGAATAACGAAGCCGAGATGCTCGTGCGCCATCAGCAAACTCGCTTCCCCTTGGTGGGTGTTCACGCCGCACTGGACTGTCAGCAGTGTCATGCCAACGGGCAATTTGCAAATGTGACGACCGAATGCCAGGGGTGCCATCTGGAGCACTATTTGCTCACCACCACTCCGGCTCATGCCGCGGCGGGATTTCCCACCGATTGTCGGCTCTGCCATAGTATGACCATTGCAAAATGGGCGTCCGCACAGTATAATCATGCAACGCCCTCGCAAATTGCATGTTACACGTGCCACGCGACGGAATACGCGCAGGCTTCCAATCCCAATCATGCCGAGAACCAGTTCAGCCAGACCTGCACCGAATGTCACAATACAAGTGCCTGGCGGCCGGCGACGTTTGATCATAACCTGTCGGCCTTTCCATTGACCGGCGCGCACGTCAACGCGAATTGTGCCGAGTGCCACGTGAACGGCCAGTACAGCGGCACCTCGACGAGTTGTTGGGACTGTCACCAGTCGGAATACAACTCTGCTGACAATCCGAATCATGTCGAAAACGCTTTTGAACACAACTGCGCGCAATGCCATTCTACGGCAGCGTGGGCTCCGGCGCAGTTCGACCACAACCTCGCGGATTTCCCGCTCACTGGAGCGCACATCGGCGTGAACTGCGCGTCGTGCCATGTCAGCGGACAATATGCGGGAACACCGAGCGACTGCTGGTCGTGCCATGAACAGGACTACCGCGATTCCGATAACCCGGACCATGAAGCCGGTTTGTTCAGCCAAGCGTGTGCCGAGTGCCACACCACCGCCGCGTGGGCACCCGCCACGTTCGATCACAATCAAACGGATTTCCCGCTGCACGGCGCGCACGTTGCAGCGACGTGTCAGGCTTGTCACGTGGATGGCCAGTATGCGAACACTCCCACGGCTTGTTTCGCCTGTCATCAGCCCGATTTCGATGGCGCTGTGGATCCAAATCACGTCACCGGAAACTTCGATCACAATTGCGCCCTCTGCCATACCGAGGAGGCATGGGAACCGGCTACCTTCGACCACTCGGGCACGGACTTCCCTCTCACCGGGGCGCATATTACGGCCAATTGTACACAATGCCACATAAACGGGCAGTTTAACAATACGCCCACGGACTGCTGGTCGTGTCATGAAGCGGATTACAATGGCGCCTCCGAGCCGAATCATGCATCAAATCAGTACCCTCACGCCTGCCAGGACTGCCATAGCACCTCGGCGTGGGAGCCGTCCACCTTTGACCACAGCAACACCGCCTTTCCCTTGACGGGAGCCCATCTCACGGCGAGTTGCTTAGGTTGCCATGTCGGCGGCGTCTTTGAAGGAACCCCCACGGATTGCTGGTCTTGCCATCAGCAGGATTACGAGGACGTGGACGACCCGAATCACGTGCAAAATCAGTTCAGTCACAACTGCGCGGACTGTCACAGTACGGCAGCTTGGGAACCGGCCACCTTCGATCACGCCGGAACGGACTTCCCGCTCACCGGAGCGCATATCACGGTGAGTTGTCTCGCCTGTCACGTGGGCGGGGTCTTTGAAGGAACCCCCACGGATTGCTGGTCGTGCCATCAGGCTGATTACGAGGAGGTGGACGATCCCAATCACGTGCAGAATCAGTTCAGTCATAACTGCGCGGACTGTCATACTACGACCGCGTGGGAACCGGCCACCTTCGATCATGCCGGTACGGATTTCCCGCTCACCGGAGCGCACATTGCGGTGAGCTGTATCGCCTGTCACATCGGCGGCCAGTACGAAGGCACGCCGACCGATTGCTGGTCGTGTCATCAGCAAGATTACGAGGAGGTCGACGACCCCAACCACGTTCAGGGACAATTCGATCACAACTGCGCGGTCTGTCACTCCACCAATGCGTGGACGCCCGCAACGTTCGATCATGATCAAACCGATTTCCCGCTCACCGGCGCGCACGTCAGTGCCGGCTGTACGGAGTGTCACATAAACGGGCAGTATGACGGCACGCCCACGCAGTGCTTCTTCTGCCACGAGGAAGATTACAACAACGCCGATAATCCCGATCATCAGGGCGCAGGCTTCCCGACCACCTGCCAGGACTGTCATACGACATTCAACTGGAATTCAAACTTCAATCACGACCCGCTCTTCCCGATCTACTCGGGACGTCATCAGGGCGAGTGGAACCTCTGTTCGGACTGCCACATCAATCCGAACGACTACGGAATCTTCAGTTGTATTGACTGCCATGAGCATAATCAACAAGACATGGATGATGAGCATGACGAAGTCCCCGGTTACGTGTACGAAAGCAACGCCTGCCTGGCCTGCCACCCTGACGGCGACGGCGATGATCTCCACCTCCCGCGACCGCTGGTGCCCAACAAGTAAGCAGGCGGGCCGTCGATGAAAAAGCCTAAGCTTTATTCGCCGAGCGGGGTCGGTGCGTCAAAGGTATATGGCGGATCGAGCTCACGACCCCGCCGAAAATTCCTGCTGCTTCTTGCCGGCCTGCTCGTCGTCGTTGCCGCGCATGCCGAAATTCTCCAAACCACCGTCAAATACGTCGCTGCCGATGCTGTCTACCTTGATGCCGGCCGCTTGCAGGGTGTGCAAAATGGCGATCAGGGTGAGATCAAGCGCGGCGATTCCCTGCTGGCCCGCATTGAAGTCGTCTTCATCGCCGACAACTCCTCGTCGTGCAAACTGCTCTCGTCTTCCGGCGAAGTGCGAACGGGCGATGTGGTGACGCTCCAAATCACCCCGCTTCCGCAAGCGGCGCCCGCTGACACTGCCGTTAGCACTCAACCGGCCGCACCGCCCCCTCCGCGCAAGTCAACCAAGGCCAAGCACAGCCGCCTGACTGGGCGGATCGGCGTGCAAATGCTCTCGCAGGATGATCGCGGCGAACTCAATCACGATTACGTCGAACCTTCGCTCTCCTTGCGCGCGCAAATCAGCAATATTGCCGGCTCGCATCACACGTTCAGCGTTCGTTTGCGCAGCCGCAATACTGATCGCGCCAGCTCCAACGAAAGCGAGTGGACGCACCGCCTCTATGAAGCCGCCCTCCACTATGACAATCCCGAAAGCCGCCTGCACTACAGCGCGGGACGCATGCTCTCCAACCGCATGAGCGGCATGGGCTATCTGGACGGCTTGCTCTTTGACTACAAGCTCCAGCCGCAGTTCGCGCTCGGGGCCTTTGGTGGAGCGCAGCCCGATCTGCGGTCTTACGACGTTAAAACCGATCAGCCCAAAGCCGGCGTCTTCGCCGCCTACGAACGCGGCGCTTACGATACCGGCAAACTCACTGGCACGCTCGCCCTGGCTGGGCATTACGTCGATGGCGAGATCAGCCGCGAGTTCATGTACGAGCAAATCATGTACTCGCAAAGCGAGTTCTTCTTCTACCAAAGCGCCGAAGTCAACGTCAATCGCGGTTGGCGCAAGGAGATGGAAGGCTCCAGCCTCGCGCTCTCGAATATTCTTCTGAACGCCCGCTGGACACCGCAAAAATGGCTCACCACCACGCTCGGCTACGACAATCGCACGAATTATCGCACCTACGAAACCCGCACCGTCCCCGACAGCCTCTTCGATGATGCATTGCGTCAAGGCTGGCGGCTGGGACTCAATCTGAGACTCCCGGAGAAAACCTACGCTCTGGTCGAAGGCGGCTGGCGCTTCAAGGAAGGCGAAGGTCAGGAAACCCGCAGCGGCACCTTCGGCGCAGGTTCCTATGATCTGATCGGCAGCCGCGTTTCCCTCGATGCCCGCGTGAATGTCTTCCGCAGCGAGTTCAGCGAAGGCATTCAACCCACGGTCACCATTGCGCGCCAATTGCTCTCCCAGCTTCGCGTGAGCCTTCAAGCCGGACAAAACGAGTACACGATCTCGCAAACGGATGAAAAAACCAGCAACCGCTGGTACCGTCTTAACTCTGACGTCTATCTCTCGCGCCATATCTACGGCTCAGTGTACGGCGAAATCTATCGCGGCGGAGGCCTCGATGCCAACCGCGGCTTCCTCGAACTCGGCTACCGCTTCTGATGATTCGCCGAGCAGGGTCGGTCCTTCGAGATCAACATCTGCTCGGGATCACGACCCTGCCGAAATAACGGTGAAATAGAAATTGCCGTGATGGGTTATGCGTGCCGGGATCTTCCCGTTGCACGGGGTCCAAACCCATCTCGGCCATCCCATAACAAGAACGGGAATCGCAGCGCGATTCCCGTTCTCTTTCCTTCCCCTACTTTGTGGGGGAAGGATCAAGGATGGAGGTCACCGATTTTACCCGCAGTGTCGGCTGCCAACGAATAATATGCCGAGCACGAATCTCTCGCAGCCGACCCTGCTCCTCTTATTCATCTCTCATCACTCATCGCTTTTCGTTGTTCATGCATCAGCAGCTTCCGCGCCGTCGTGTCCGCCGGATTCAGCTCGCACGCCAGCCGCAGTAATTCGACCATCTTTTCCGCGTTTCCGCGTTCCCGGTAGGCCGCCGCTAAGTACGTCAACTGATAGGAATAATCCGGTTTCTCCCGCACCGCCGGAATGCACAACGCTTCCGCTTCCTCCAACTGTCCGTTCAAACGCAATGCAACGGATAGATTGATCATGTAGCGCGGATTTCCGCTCACCGCCAGTGCTGCCCGCCACGCACGAATCCGACCCCCCAAATCTCCTCGCGTTTCATAATGCACCGCCAGATTCTCCCACCCGTAGGCTGAGCGCGACGAGTCCATTCTCAACAGCGCCTCGAAATGCTGCACCGACCAACTCTCCCGCGCCTGCACCAGAACAAATGGAACCGTCGTGAGCACAATCACGCCGGTCAATGCGCCCAGCATCGTGCTGCGCGCCGTTCCGAAATCGACGTGTGCAATCTTCCCTGCGCCCCACACGCAGACCGGCCACAGCGCCACCGCGAGTAAATCCCAATCCCGCGCCATCCCCAGATTCGGACTGAAACTCATCGCAAATGCCGCTCCGCCGCAGACGGCCAGAATAAGAAAAATGTTCTGTCGCCGCTCGGTGTCGTCTGCGTCTGGCCTCCTCGGAATCGTCAACAGCACAATAACGGCCGCCATCGCCGCGAGCACCAGCATATTCAAGAGATCCAGCCAATGCGTCACGTCGAAAAATGCATACCCATCCTCCGACAACGCGGGCACCAGCGGCAGCACGGAGACCCACCCCTTCCATCCTTCCACCCACACGTACCCCGCCAATCCCAACACGGCCATCACGGCGAGCACAACCCATGCGGATCGCTGCGGTGACGGTGCGGTTCGCCCCGGCCTGCTGAAGATCCAGTGCACAACCATCCACACCACGGCCGGCAGCAGGAACACCGCCGCAAGGTGAAATGCCACCGCCAACAAAAACGTCAGCACGGTGCGTAGAGGAAATCGTTCCCGCTGAAAACAATCGTCAATCCCCGTCAGCAGGAACAGGAGAATCGCCACCGACACCAGCGAGTAATGCTCCACGTAGCCGAAGAACAGCAGCACTCCCCCGCCCGCAAACAGCGTCAGCAAAAACGGAGTCCGGCTCGGCGCGGGCAAGCGCCGTCGCGCGAATCGTACGGCGATGTAAACCGCTATTGCCCCCGCCAAAATGGAAAGGCTGACATACGTCAGCCGTGCCGCATTCAAGAACCACGCTTCGCGCTTCTGCAGCGCGTCAGTCACGGACGCCCCGGTTGTTCCCCAGCGATCGGCCGGACGAAAGTGCGCCGCAACGCGGAAGACCGCTTCATGCAGCGTGATTTCGAGCGGCTCCTTGCGCGTCTGCCAACGCTTGTACGGAACGTGCTGCCCCCGCGCTTTGAACTCTCCGATCCAACTCAATTCCTTGATCCACAATGCGCCATCACCAAGCAGCGGAATGGATACCCGCAGCGCTCCGCAAACCACGAGCGCAAGCAATGCCCACAGGATCGCGGAACGCCCCGCCAGTCGCTTCGTTCGTTTCGTCAGCCCGTCCCAAAGACGTTTCCCGGTGGGACCCAGCAGCAGTACCGCGAACACGGTTAATCCGGCTGTCACCGGCCACGGCAGAAACGCCAGATGATGCAGCCCCCACACGCGCAAATCGGGACGCACAAAAGCAAGCAGCGCGGCAGCGAAGGTCAGGATCGCTGCCGCGCCCAATCCGATTCGTAACCATCGCAACTCGACCGGCCGCACCCGTATCACTGATCCCCCTGCTCGCGGGGGGATGATAGGGGGGTTATTCCGTTTCAACCGCTTCGACATGTACCGGCGAAGAGACCGTTGCTTCCCGTGGCCGTGACTCCCGTGCGCGTTTCACCACGCGCCGCTGATCCAGCACGAACAAAAAATAATGGCTGAAGGAAATCGTATAAAAGAAAACCCAAAACAGCGCCACCCAACTGACCGAAGAATGCGGCTGCGTGAGAATATTATGCGTCAGTAAGCTCCCGGCCGCCAGCGCGGCGAGCAGCACAATCGCCTGGGGCCCGAGCAATCGCGCTTTCATGTCTGCCGAGAGTTTCTTCGATGCGATCTCAAAAAACGTCTGATCCGTAAACAGCCCTTTCACCACCGAGACGACATACACTGGCAGCGTGACGGCCAACAGCCCCTGTACCATCATCAGGTTCCGGAACGGATACCCTCGCATCCGCATGTGCACGTAAGGATACAACATCACCACCGCGTAAAACGGGTAGACCGAGAGAAACAGCCATTCTTTCGGCTGCGCGCCCGGCACCGGCTGCAGCGCGTGCGGTGCATGCAGGTACGACGCAATCAACAGCAGCACCGGCAGCGCCGCCAGTCCGGCCAGCCCCATCGCCGCTATGTAGAAACCCGCCGACCACAAGTAGCCAATCGAATGCTTCAATGCTGCCGGCTTCGGCTTGCCCCGCAGCAGCGCCCGCCAAATCAAGCGCACGACCGTCGTATTCCCGGAAGCCCACCGCTTCTGCTGTTTCCAATACGAAGAGATATCCAGCGGCCCCAATCCCTTCACGTAGGGTCGCCGTACATAAAGCGATTTCCAACCCTCATTGCGGATCAGAAACGACGTCATCAAATCTTCCGAAATGGAACGCTCATCCCATCCGCCCGCATCCTCCAACGCCCGGCGCCGCATCACGAAATTCGTCCCGCAGCACAACGCCTCGCCGACCGTGCTCTTGGCTTCCATGATTGTGTCGTAAAGCAGCATCTCCTGCTGCTCGGTCGCGCGGCACACCCACGTCTCTTCCGCGTTGCTGTAAAGTTGAGGCGTCTGAATGAACGCCAGCTCCTCATCCCGCTCGAGCAGCGGAATCAAGTCCCTCAAAAAATCCGGATGCACCCGCTGGTCCGCATCGATAATCGACACATACGGTGCCGTCGGCCTGATCAGGGCCATTGCGTCATTCATTGCCCCGGCCTTGTGACCCCGGTTCCGAACGTGCACAACCTCCACGCCGTATCGCGCCGCCAACTGCGCAGCCTCCGCCTTCATCCCCAGGTCGCGCGAATTCTCCACCAGATACGTGCGCAGCCGCGGATACCGCAACTGAGTTACGGTTTCCAGACTGCGCTCCAGCACGTCCGGATCCTCATTGCAGCACGCAATCAGCACCACCACTTCCGGCGCATCGTCGCCGAGTGGCAGCCGCTCCGGCAGCTTGTAGTGCCCGCTCCCCATCCAGCTGTAATAAAGATAAAGCGCCCAGTGCATGACCACGACCCACTCGCACACCAGCATCACCAATAGCCCGATGACAATCACGCCTTCCATCGGATCATCGGCGACGCGCGATCCAAGGTGGGTCAGGCGCGAAAGGAATTCCACGTAATACGGCCAGCGCAGCCATTGCATCGCGCCGAACACGACCGCGATGCCGATCATCCACAGCCCGATCGTGCGCTTCAGCCACGGTGGCCGTGCGTACCGTGCAAAAATCTGGTCGATCCGCCCCGGTCGGCGGTACGCGCGCGCCAGCACGCCCATCACCACCGTGACGACCGCCGGAAACAACAGATATGAAAAAATTGAATTCAGTGCAGGAGTAAGTTAGGGATTTGTAGCGTGCTTGTAGCGCCCGGCTTGCCGGGCTTCGTTAGAGTGGATGGTCGTCTTCGTCCACTCCCTTTCCCCACGGTGTGGGGAAAGGGACGGGGATAGAGGTCTTTCGCGGATTTTCTTCCTTGCTTACTTCTGGTAAGTTGTCACACGTAGTTCCGCCATCCAATACTTCCACGGATTATGCGCCTTGAACATGTCCATTCTTCGTGAGTCCGAACGCGTGCGGCTCGCGGTAATCCGCTCGATCAAGGCCTCCTGCTCAGCCTTCTGCCGCATGTCGTACCCCTCCACCAGAATGATCCGGGCCGCCGAATCAATCGTCGTCAGCGCGCTGTCCTGCCGCAGCGGCACGAGCGGAATCTCCTCCGCCCGCCCATAGTAATAGTTGAAAACGTCCTTCGTATAAGGCGTTCCCAGTACGACGACGTCCCCCGGTCGCGCGATCTGCTCGACGTACCGCGCAGTCTCTCGCCACGGGTCCTTGTCCAGCCCCGCATAATAATGATACAGCGTGTAGCCGCTCAGTAGCAAGTAAACGGCGACGACCCCTGCCCGCCATCGAATTGATAGCTTCGTGACCGACCACGCGAGTAATAAGATGACTCCCGCTAAGGCCGGAATCGTGTAACGATCCACGTACACCGGCGTCAGCACGCGCGAGATCACCCACGGCGCAACCACGCAGCCGATGATCACCGTGATTCCGAACAGCAGGCCTCGTCGGGACGCACGGTCGCGCCTCGCGAAGATCGCACTCCCCGCTGCGATCAACACAAACGCCAGCCCTGCCAGAGCTGGATGCATGAAGTATTGCCGCGCGGTCTGCAGGAAAGCCCTCGCAGTGGGAACGGGAATCCAGCCCGCCCGCGAAGTCCCTTCCACCTTATGCAAAATGGTGTTCCACATGAACGCCAACTGCGGCAGGAACAACACAAACGCCAGCAGCATCGCCACCAGCACCGCCGTCGGCCGCTGTCGCGCCGCCTCATAGCCTTCTGCGCGGCGGAAGATCAACCACCCCGCGCCGTGCACGAGCAAAAGCAGCGGAGCCAGCGGATGTGTGTACAAGGCAATCGCCGTAAAGAACAAATAGCCTGCAATGTCTGTCTTGTCTAATCGCCGGAAGAGGCGAAGGAGAAAATAGAGCGAAAACGTGGAGGCCGCGAGCAGCAGCATGTACGGCCGCGCATCCTGCGAGTAATAAAGCGCAAACGGATTGACCGCCATCAGCAGCGCCGCGTACAATCCGGCAGTGACGGCGAACAGGCGTCGCGCCAACAGAAACATCGCCCAGGTCGCCGCCACGCCAAAGATCACCGACGGCAGCCGCAGCGCAAACTCAGATCTGCCGAAGATCACGCACCACAGATTCAGGCCCACGTAATACAGCCCGCTCTGCGTCTCATGCCGGAACTCACTCACCAGCTCGGGCAACGGTTCGCCGGCGCGCCGCGCCGTGTAGCCTTCGTCCAGCCACAGACTCTCCGCCGTCAGTCCATAGAGCCGCAACGCCGCCGCGAGCAGCAGGATAATAACGAGCAGGTGTGATGATTTCACACGATGAACTTGAGGTTCGTCAAGAATGGCATGAAGGTAACATAATCAGTACAGAAATACAATGGCATCCAACTGATCACAGGTATCAACTGCATAGACTGTCTTGACCACTCCTCCAATTTGTCACCATCATGAATTGACCTCTTGAGTGGAAACCTCCAGAATTTATTCCACTTCCAACCGTATTTCAGTTTTCTATTCTATTGATTTTCTGACAATTATGATAAAATTTGAGTCAACACTTGACTTTTTCAAAAAACCATGCTATATTTTGACTAACCGGTCAGTATGTTTACATTCTGAAACAAACCGGTCATCATGATCCCAGAGACGATTCAGGATCTTCATCATCTTACAAGCCAAGTTAGACCGACCAGTCAGTATGGAGAAAGAAAAATGACAGAACATCTTCCCCGTGATGCCCGCCGCCAACAGATCCTCAGTGCCGCTTTGCAGCTCTTTGTCGAACGTGGGTACGAAAACAGCAGCGTCGATGAAATTGCCCGCGTCGCCGGCCTGTCCAAAGGCTCGATCTATTGGTATTTCAAAAGCAAGCTCGAAATCCTCTTTGCACTCACCGATCACTTTGTCGAGCAAAGTCAGTCCGAAGTCGTCCGCATGGCCGCCGCTGACAAGTACGGTACCGAAGCGCTCTACAAAGTGCATCGCGATCTGCACGAACAGAAACAGATCACGCCCGAAAAAGACAAGCTGCTCAGTCAGCTCATGGGGCTGGCGGCCCACCAGCCGGAAATCCGCAACCGCATGTGCGAGTACTATCGCAAATGGGACAACGTCTCCGCCGATCTGATTCAAGGCGCGATGAATCGCGGCGAGTTTTCCGCCGCCGATTCCCGGGCGATCGCTCAAGCCATCTGCGCGCTCTATGACGGTCTCTGCATGCGCAAGCAGCTTGATCCCGATATCGATCTCGTCCATGTGATCGAAACCACTACCAAGCTCATTCATCAAGCCCTCACTCAGAATCTGCACTCCGCCAAGTCAGGAGCCGCCCGCACCAAAGCCGAGGTCAACCGATGATTCGGCGGGTGTTCGTTCATCGTTCATCGTTCATCGCTCATCGTTTCTTCATGTCGGCTTATCGGTCCGACAAAGTCGAGATCTCGACCTTTTTGGTCGGACTTGTCAGCTTGTCGGCTTGTCTACTTTGCGTCTTCGCCGCATCGGCCTCCGCTCTCACCCTCGACGAAGCCATTGCGCTCGGCAAGCAGCGTTCGCTCCGCATGGAAGAACCGCGCATCGAACACCTGCGCATGAACGGCCGCGTCCGTGAAGCCTGGTCCAATGCGCTTCCTCAGGTCGAAGGTCTCGCCGGCTATCAACGCTACTTCAAGCCGGCCAAGGTCTTCTTCCCCAATCCCGAGACCGGCGAGATTATGCCGCTGGAGCTGCAGCAAGACAATAACGCCCTCGCCGAAGCGACGCTGACGCAGCCGCTCTACACCTTCGGACGCGTCGCCGCCGGTCTGCGCGCCGCCTATGCTGCCCATCGCTCGCAAGATTGGATGGAACGCAACACGCCCCGCGCCCTCGAACTCGAAATTACCCGCCGCTTCTGCACCGTGCTCCTCATGCGCGATGTCGTTGCCGCCCGGCAGAGCAGCCTCGCCGTCAGTGACAGCTCGCTGCTCCGCGCCAAGCGCAGGCGAGACGTCGGTCTGCTGAGTGACTACGATGTCCTCCGCGTGCAGGTGCAGGCGAGTAATCAGATTCCCCAAGTCCAGCAGGCTGAGAACGATCTCCGCCTCGCCGAACTGTCGCTCTTCGAACTGCTCGGCGTTCCGCTCGACACCACGGTGACCGTCGAAGGGAATCTGCAGTCCTACGCCGAACAGGTGAATGTAGATACCACGGTTTCCGATTTTCGCGAGCGCGATGATTTGCAGGCGCTGCGCAATCTGGCCGCGCTTTACAAAAACGTTTATGTCCTCAGCCGCAACGCCGATCTTCCCGTCCTCGCCGGCCAGATGAAATATCAGTGGCAATGGACCAGCGACGATTGGGACGTCAACGACCAAAACAACTCAACCTCGCTTTACGGCGGCCTCTCGCTCTCGTGGCCGCTCTGGACGAGTGGCAAAAACTACGGCAAAGCCCAACAGGCCAAAGCCGATTGGCGCCGCGCCCAGCTCGACCTGACGCAAGCCGAACGCGGCGCGCAGCTTCAGCTCGAAATGTCCGTCCGCTCCTACGAAACGGCGCAAGCCACCGAAACGTCGGCCCGGCTTGCCGTCGAACAAGCGGAAGAAGCTCGCCGTATCGCCGAAACCAAGTACGCGCAAGGTCAGATCACCCTGCTCGAGATGGATGCGGCCCAGCTCGATGAACTCGTGGCCCGCGTCTCTCTCGCGCAAGCCACCTACAACCGCCTGATGGCCGCCGCCGAAACGCGCATGGCCCTCGGCCTCCCACCTGTCAAAAGTTAACAGCAAAATCAGAACTCCTTCCTTCCCCCACACGGTGGGGGAAGAATTAAAGATGGGGGTCTGATGTTCAGGAGAACGCAATAATGCGAAAATCAAAATCCATCCTCTGGGCGTTCGTCGCCATCCTGATCGCCGGACTCGTCATTGGCCGCTTCCTTCGCCAAGCGCACAGCGACACGCTGCAGGATGCCTACAGCGGCGTCATCTCCGTCGCGGGATTCGTCGCCGAAGCGGAACCCTACACCCGCCTTATTGAAGAAGCCGGTACGCTCGTCGGTGATAAGGAAGCCACCGTCGCTGCTGAGACCGGCGGCCGCGTGATCGACATCTACGTTGAAGTCGGTGACCCCGTCCGGGCCGGCGAACCGCTCGTGCGCCTCGACGACGAACTCTATCGCCTCGAATCTGAACGCGCCAAAATCGCCTTTGACAAAGCGCAGTTGGATCTCGATCGTCTCGAAAAACTCTATACCGACAAAAGTGTCTCGGACAGCGAAATCGAATCCGTCCGCCTTGCCGCCAAAGGTGCTGAAGTCCAATATCGCATGGTGCTCAAAACCTTTCACGACGCCACCATTAAGGCTCCTTTCAGCGGCACGGTCGCGGCCAAGCTCACCGAAGTCGGCCAAACGGTCGAGCGCGGCATGCCCGTCGCGCTGCTCGTGGACATTTCCAAATTGAAGTTGGTCGTCAGCGTCTCTGAGAGTGACGTGAAGTACGTCACCGCCAATGCTCCCGCCATCATCGTTGTGGATGCCGCCGGTGACACCGTGCCGGGCATCGTCTCGGCCGTCGGCAGCCGCGCGATTGTCGGTGCGCGCACCTTTCCCGTGGAGATAACCCTCAATGGCAACAAGCTTCTGCGCTCTGGCATGTTTGCCCGCGCCGTTATCGCCACCACAACCGTTGAAGACGCAATCCTCTTGCCGCGCGCAGCCGTGTTGCCTGATGCCGGAAACACGGTCGTCTTCCTCGCCAGTGGCTCTGCCGCTCGCAAAGCCAATGTCCGCGTGATCGGCACCGTCGGTGACCGCGTCGCCGTTGACGGCGTGAGCGCAGGCGATACCGTCCTCACCACCGGCAATCAAGCGCTTTCCCACGGCTCGCAAATCACGCTCACGCTTCAGGATCGCGAGGTCGTGCAGAGATGACTCTGACCGAACTCTCGATCAAGCGCTCCGCCGCCGTCGCGATGTTTTTCCTTGCGATTGCCATTGTCGGTTTGATCTCGTACACCCGGCTTCCCGTTGACCTCCTGCCTTCGATGAATTGGCCCTGGGTGACCATTGTCACCACGTGGCCCGGCGCCGGTCCCAAAGAAGTTGAGACGATGGTCTCCAAGCCCATTGAAGACGCCGTCGTCTCGCTCAATAAGCTCAAGCACATCCGCACCTTCAACCGCGAGCATGTCTCCGTCGTCATTCTCGAATTCGATATGTCGGCCGATGCCGATGTCGTCCTGCAGGAAACGCAGCGTGTTGTCAACGCCACTCGTGCCCAGCTCCCTGAAGACGTCAAAGAGCCGCAGCTCATCAAGTCCGATCTCGCGGCCTTGCCTGTCCTCCGTCTTGCTGTCAGCAGCAATCTCCCCGGCCCCGAACTCTACGCGCTGATTGACCAGAAGATCCGTCCCCGCATCGAGCAGATTGACGGCGTCGGTCAGGTCGTGATCTCCGGTGCCGAGGAACGCGAAATCCAAGTCAACGTGGATCCCGAAAGACTCCGCACGCACGGCCTTTCCCTCGCCGACGTGAACCGCGTCCTCATGGCCGATAACCTCGACGTTCCCGCCGGCAAAGTCTACGGCCAATCGCAGGATTTCACCGTCCGCCTCGCCGGGAAATACGCTACGGTCGAAGAGATCGAGCGTACCCGCATTCCGCTCGCGAACGGCTCGGCCATCTTCCTGCGTGACGTCGCGCAAGTCGCCGACACCATCAAAGCCGAACGTTCCCTCGCGCGTCTTGACAAAAATGCCGCCCTCGGCATTCAGATTGTCAAGCAAGCGCAGGCCAACAGCGTGCAGGTGTCGGCGAATATCCGCTCGGAACTCAGGCGGCTGGAAACGCAATACCACGACCTCCTGCATTTCGAAGTCGCGCAGGACATTACCAATTTCACGCGCAACGCCATTGCCGAAGTGCAGCGCAACGTCGCGGAAGCGCTCTTCGTCGTTGCCCTCGTCCTGCTCGTCTTCCTGCACTCGTTCCGCAATTCGCTCATCGTGCTCATCGCCATCCCGATCTCGCTCATCTCGACCTTCATCACGATGGCGATCTTCGGCTTCTCGATCAACCTCATGACCATGATGTCCCTCGGAATGGTCATCGGCGTGCTTGTGGACGACTCCATTGTCGTGCTGGAAAACATTTATCGCTGGCTGAAGAAGGGCTCGGATCCCAAAACCGCCGCCATTCAAGGCCGCAATGAAATCGGTCTGGCCGCCGTCTCGATTACGCTCGTGGACGTGGTCATCTTTCTCCCGATCGCGTTCATTACCGGTATGGTCGGCAACATCTTCCGCGAATTCTCGATGGTCTTTGTTACGGCCGTTCTGGTGTCGCTGCTCGTCTCATTCACGATCACGCCGCTCCTCGCCAGCCGCCTGAATCGGCTCGAAAATGTCGAAGGCGAGAAATGGATGCGTGGCTTTGCCAAACGCTTCGAGCAGTGGTTCCACAGCCTCGAAGAGCAGTACCGCAGCATTCTCGCCTGGGCGCTTGATCATCGCGGTAAAGTCATCTTGATCACGTCGGCCTGCATGATTGGCTCCATCGCCCTCATCCCGCTCGGTTTTATTGGCGCAGACTTCATTCCGGCCACCGATCGCGGCGAGTTCGCGCTGTTTACGAAAATGCCCCTCGGCACCACGCTGGAAGAAAGCAACGCCGTCATCGCCCGCATCGAGGACTACCTCCTCACGCTGCCTGATGTCGAGAAGATCTACACGGTCGTCGGCCAGCAGGAAGGCGAAATGGGCATCAGCAACGATCCCCGCCTCGGCACCATTCAGGTCAAACTCAAAGAAGATAAACGCGATCGTGTCCAGCCCACCCGCATCACGCAGAACCAGATCGCCAAATACGTCCGCAGCATTCCCGGCATGGATGTCACCGTCAATGACATCGGCATGTTCGGCATGGCGAATTCATCTCCGATTCAGTACGAAATCCGCGGTCAGGATTTGGACACTGTGCAAGTCGCCGTACAACATGCCATGAAGACGCTGCGCCAAATTCCCGGCGCGCGCGACGTCCAGACCAGTTACGAGCTCGGTTCCCCCGAAATGCAGATCATCGTGGATCGCGCCAAAGCCGCGAACAGCCTTCTCACTCCGGGCGAAGTCGCACTGGCGTTGCGCAATGCCGTCAACGGCTCGATCGTCACGCGCTTCCGCACCGGCGAAGTGGAAGTGGATGTCCGCTCGATTCTCTCGCCCCGCTATCGCTCCGATCCGTCCCTCGTCACGGCCATCGAACTTCCCAATCACGCCGGGCAGATGATCAAACTCGGCGACGTCGCCCGGATCGAGCGCACTGCCGGCCCTTCCGGCATCAACCGCAAAGACCGCGAACGCCTCGTCACCGTCTCCGCCAACGTGGTCGGCCGCTCGCTCGGTGAGGTCCAGGGAGACTTTGATCAGGCCATGGCCCGATACACGCCCCCGGCGGGAGTCTCGTTCCATGCCTTCGGCGATGTCGAAAACATGCGCACCATGATCTCGGAATTGCTCACCGCCATCATTCTCTCAATCATCTTCGTGTATATGATTCTGGTCACGTTGTACGAGAGCTACGTCCACCCGTTCGCCGTGATGTTCTCCGTGCCCGTGGCTCTGGTCGGCGCGCTCGTGGGCCTCGCGCTCACAGGCTACTCGCTCTCGATGTTCTCGATGATCGGCATTCTCATCCTCATGGGGCTTGTCACTAAGAACGGCATTCTGCTCGTGGACTTCACCAATCAACTCCGCGAGCGAGGCATGGAGTGTCGCGATGCGATTCTCGCGGCCGGCCCCATGCGGCTCCGCCCGATTGTCATGACCACCGCCACCATGGTCGTCGGCATGCTGCCGCTCGCGCTCTCCCTCGGCACCGGCTCGGATATGCGCGCCGGCATGGGAATCGTCATCATCGGCGGACTGATCTCATCGCTCCTGCTCTCGCTCGTCTTGGTGCCCGTGATGTATACTTACCTTGATCGTTTCAGCCGCCGTGCGAAAGTGGCCGATGAACCGCAACTCGTCCCCGTGCCGGTCACGGTCGAGTAGTTTTGGTCATCTCCGAGCCGGGTTAAGTAGGGGTCTTGCCCCCTCGCAACCCGGCCGGAACACAACAAAATTCCGGATGGAATCGCTGTCCGACAAACGAACCTAAGGAGACACACACATGAAATACGGCCTTCTGCTCACGCTCTTCATATTAACCATAGCCTCACCGTCCGTTGCCGAAGAGACTCTGCTCACCGGTCAAATCGCGCACGGTGGCTATGGCGGCCCCGTGATCAAGTTCACACAGCTAAACGGTGAATTCGCCGTCCTCGGCGGATTGCAGGGCGGATGGATCATTGACCACACCTTTGTGCTCGGTGCCGCCGCCATTGGTCTCGCCACGGATCACCACCCGCAGTCCGTTCCCGCGGGTCTACCCTACACCAGAGATGAACTGCGTACCGACTACGGCTATTTCGGTATCATGCTCAGTTACGTCGGCATGTCCGATCGAGTCCTGCACCCCACGTTTGACATTCTAATCGGCGGCGGTGATCTCCAGGGCAGCAATCATGACATGGACTGGTCAATGGAAGATAATGCATCGGAAAACCGCTATTGGCATCAGGACAAATTCTTCGTCCTCGAGCCGACAGTAAACGGTGAACTGAACATTATCGACTTCATGCGCCTCGACCTCGGCCTCGGCTACCGCCTCGTCAGCGGCGTCGAAGGCTGGGGCTTCTCAAACAGCGATGTCGGTGGAATCAGCGGCTCGGCCACGCTGAAATTCGGCAAATTCTAACCACTGTCATCTCGGGACAGGCGCCTGCATGGGCAGGTTGCCGCCCGTTCACATAAAATAGCCGCCCTTCCCGGGCGGCTATTTGTATTATGGTACAGGATCGCCGAGCAGGGTCGATACACTGATACTCTCGCCAAACGATTCCTCGACCCTGCCGAAAGAGGTACCCAGCCGAAAAAAGCAAGCAGCTTGGAACTTCTCTTCCAGTCGCGTATATTATATATACGCTTCCTCTATGAACGGACAGTTTAAGACCACATTCAAAGGAGAAACCATGAGATTCCTACTCGGTGCATTATCAGTGATTGTCGTCGCAGGGCTGATCGGGCTTGGGGTGATTTTCACTGGTGCGTGGAACATTGCGGCGACGGTCGAAGATCCCGCCATTGTCAAATGGGCCGCTGAAGAAACCGTGGAACACTCCGTCGAGAAGCACGCCGCGGAGATTACCGCTCCCGCACTTGACAAAGAGTCCATGCGTAAGGCTGGCTTTGTCCGTTACGATGCGATGTGTGTGGCGTGCCACGGCGCGCCCGGCGCCAGCCGTGCGAAGTTTGCCCGCGGTTTGAATCCGGAACCACCCAGTCTTGCCCCTGAAATCGAAGAATGGTCACCCGCCGAACTCTTCTGGATCACCAAGCACGGGATCAAAATGACCGGCATGCCCGGCTTCGGCCCCACTCATTCCGATGACGAAATCTGGGACATCGTGGCGTTCCTGCAATCGCTGCCCGATCTCACTCCGCAGCAGTACCTCGCCATGCGCGCTTCATCCTCGCAACCTTCGGATACCACTCAATCACGCAAGTCGAAGCTTGAACGCCACGACGACGACCACGATCATTAGTCTTTGATCCCTCCAGAGAGCAAGTAGAAGCAACTACCCCCAGTCGCCGACTGGGGGTAGCGTCCCTCTCCGCGCGGGATCTATGGATGGCACATCCGAATCCCAATGATATTCCGATCCCGCGCGTACTTATCGCCGCGCCGGGTCGGTGCACCGTGAGTTTGATTCACCTCCTGTCACGACCCCGCCGAGGGGATCATCCTTCTCTCCGACTTGGATTTGGGATTTTCTTGCTTTCTTACTTTTAAAATCCCCCCGCTCATTCGAACGGGGATTGAGGGCAATACATCTCAGCTTAACGCATCAGCACCACTTTTTTCAACGCCAGCGGCCGGTTGCCAATCACCTGCCACACCCGCACAAAGTAAATGCCTGAAGCCAGCCGCGAACCATCAAGAACAAACCGCTTCTCGTAGGCCAGCGGCCCCGACCAGATCTCCTGCACGCGCCTCCCCAGAATGTCAAACAGTTCCACCCGCACAATTGCCACTTGCGAGGGAACCAGTGTTAGAGTGACACTGCTGTTAAAGGGGTTCGGATACGCACTCAGCTCAAACTGCTCCGGCAGCGGCGTACGAATACCGCGTAGATTCAGGAATGACGTATCCGGATGCCACGGCGTGAACAGTACTCCGTTTCCCACCATGTCTCCCTGTCCTGCCGGATTCAAAGCTGAGTGGTAAGGTCCGGTCGAGTCGCCCCACCAGTTCCAGCGCGCGTCCAGCGAATCACCGGT
>CAYJNU010000042.1:0-28808 GCA_964371005.1 uncultured Verrucomicrobiota bacterium
CGTCACGGAGAGGCGATAGAACTGACTTGCGTTGGTTGCAGCGAAGGAAGAGGTCACAGTCTCCGTCATGCGGCTGGCGTTGGTCAGGACCGTCTCGCTTGTTGGTAGGAGCTCGTTCCAGCCTGAGAGGTTCGTGGACGCAAACCAGTAATACTTCAAGTCGGTCGGGGTGCTCACTCGTTCGTAGGAAGCACTGAAGGTCGCGGTCGGGGTGGAGCGGGACAGTCCAAGACCGAACGCAAGTTCATCTTCAATCCACGGCCTCAATCCCAGGGCGTATTCGAGCACGTTGACGAACGCGTCACCATCCGGATTTCCGCCCGGTCCAGCGATGGATGGATCCGCGATTTGGGCCTGCGAGAACCGGGCCGCGCGCCAACTCGTGAAGGTCACCTGCGGAGCGATGCCGACGCGGGCGATAAACGGGTCAGGGTTGCCGGTGCGCGTGTCCACCCAGACAGGCACAGCCGGAACGTCCGGCGTGATGGGCGGCGCAATTCCGAGGTAATCCCCGAGCATGTAGCCGCTGCTGGTCAGGGGCGCGAGCCGCACGTCGCTCGAAACGGTGCTCAGCCGCAGGTTGGGTTGCCAGGTCGTTCCACCATCAAACGATTGGGCCAGGAACAGATCCACCAGGTTGGTCTGACCCAGATTCACCCGTTGGTCGTGAAACACAATCGTGACGACCTGACCGTCCGGGGAAACGGTGATCGCGGGATTAAACACCGGCGCGCTGGCGGGATTGTCGCTGGCTGCCTTCGGCGTGGTCCAGTGCGCGCCTTTGTCACTCGATTTGGTGAACAGGATTCGAGGTGCGCCCTGGTAGAACGCCTGGTAGGTCACGAACAGGACCCCGTTCGTCCGATCCGCCGTGGCTGAAGGCAGGAAGCTGCCTTGGCGGATTCCGGGCGTGGTGTATCTTACTACCGGCGTGACAAGCAGCGGCGTTCGGAAGGTGCTGCCACCGTCGGTCGAAGTGACAAGTTCGATGGCTTCACCGGCTGCCAGACTGGATGCGAAGTTCCAATACACCACGGCCAGCGTGCCATCCGGCAAATACACCGGCTGGGATCCTTGGCAATAATAACTGCTGGGCGTGACATACGCCACGTCGCTCCACGTTTTGCCGCCGTCATCGCTGTAGGAGCGCGCGAGGGGAATGGGGTTCGACGTGAATAGCGTCCAAGTGACCACGATGCGTCCCGCCGTCGGCGTCTGGGGAAAGGTGTTCACGGCCATCCAGTTTTTGTCCGCGAACAAGCTTGTTGAGGCAGGACGGTACACTTCAACCGGCGGCTCGAAACTGGCGCCGCGATTCGTCGAGCGGCTCACGAGCACAGCGCCCAGGTTGAAGGCCGCATCCACGGACGCGAGCGTGTTCAAATAAACGTGCCCCTGCGGGCCGATGCCCACGACCGGATCGGTGGCACGGTAGAACACTCCGCCGCTGGCTTGCGTGAGCGATGGAATCAAGGCTCGGCTCCAGGTCAACCCGCCATCGTGGCTGATCGAGTAACCGCAATCCACGGCGCCGCCGTCGGTGTAACGGCCTTCCTGAAACGTTGCCGCCAGCAGGTCGACGTCGTTTGGATCACGCGCGATGTGGGGTTCCGCCTGGGCGCGAAACCCCAGCGGAAGCTGCGACGGATCATTGCCGAGTTGCAGATTCGGACCGATGCGGGGGTCGAGGCCGGCATTGAGAGTGGGATCCGACGACCGCCGACTGGACTTGGCTGCGCCTGGAGTTGCTACCGGCCATTGCACCAGATCACCTCCGCGGTCGAGTCGCATCAGCGCCCCGGAAGACAGGCGATCAAGGGGCAGATTGCGGAGCGTTGCCTGGGTTTCATTGATCACGGCGGTGGAATCCGCCCGGGCTGGTTCACCCTGAAGGGCCAGACTCACCCCGGCGATGAGCGCGAACACTGCGGGAGCGGGAGGAGAGCGTTTCATGCGCCCGATCATCTTCTCAAGTCGGCCAGGCCGACAAGCGCAATTACGATGGGCACTCTGGACGGTCAAGACTCCTTCGCCCTGGAAAACCGCCTAACACCTTCCGCACTTCTCCGGAGGAACGCAGCACAGCATGGCTGCGGCTCTGGAGCCGGGACTGCACGACGTCTAGCTCAGATCGGATGTTGCGCTCACGACGCAAGCAGGCGCGCCACCCGGACGAATCGGGCAGCGCGCCGAGCGCGGCTCTGCAGATCATGGACGGGCGTTTATGGCACAGCCACCGCGCGATAAAAACGGGTTGGATAGTCCGTCGCGGAGAGGTCGTTGAAGGCCGAAACTGAAGTCGGCAGATTGGTGACGAGGAGCACTGTCCAATCGGTCAAATTGGTCGAGGCGTCCACGCGGTAGGTTTCGCCCGCACCGCCGCTAAGCCGGAGGCGGAAAGTCCCGGCGTCCCAATTGGCCAGGAGCGATGCAGGCGTGGGGGTGCGCAGCCATGCGCGCAGGTCAACCCCGTTGGCTGAGTATTCCGGCGTGAAGGCCCAGAAACTGTCTGCAACGAGGACGGCCGTGTTCGCGAATCCGCCGGTCAGCGTGCCGCCCTGGATGACCTTGAAAGTCTGGTCGGCTGCTGGCACAAAGCCATTGACCAGACGCGCAGCGATGGTTCCCTGCAGATTGAGCGCTCCGTTCAGCAGGAGCAATCCATGTTGTGAAGCCGGGTTTTCCCCTCCAACGGCGAACGAGAGCACGCTGCTGGGCACGGCGCTGCACTGGTCGCTAGTTGAATGGCGCCTGATGCCACGTCCACCAGGCCATGATTGTAGAAGGCGCCCGACAGGCTGTTGGTACCGCTCCTGGCACTCTTCAGCACCGT
This sequence comes from uncultured Verrucomicrobiota bacterium, assembly GCA_964371005.1. Lineage (GTDB taxonomy): Bacteria > Verrucomicrobiota > Verrucomicrobiia > Limisphaerales > MWDV01 > MWDV01. The sequence goes on from CAYJNU010000042.1 coordinate 2,834, forward strand.
GCCCGAATTCGTGATGCCCGAGCCGTAGGCGTCAGCCAGTGCCCCGTCACCCGTGATTTCCCACGTCGCCCCTGATTTCAGAAGATTCTTGGGCAGGAGTCCGAACATGTCCGATCCGAGCCTGCGTCTGCGACAGGCTCGACCCTCCTTCATCGTTCCCGGACGCAAATCACGCTGACCAAGTCCAGGCCCAGCCCGGAAGATTTCTCGTTCTTGCCCACAAGTTTGAACATCAAGTTGTTGGGACCGGCAGCCAGGTCCAACTTGCCAAGCAGCAGCCGTTCGCTGCGGACAGTTTCCTCAGCGTAAAGGTCCGCGGCTTCGGCCAACGAGTTTTCGTTCTGAAACAACTGCACCTTCGCCTGGCCCGGACCTTTGATCGCTTCGATGTAGATTGCATACGTGCCGGCGACCGGCACATCACAGACCGGCGAGTAGAAGTGGGGGCCAAACCAATCGTCGCCGGTGACAACCAGCGACATGTAGCGCACTTCCGCGCCGTCGAGCTGCGCCTTCTTGCGCGTCAGGCTCGCCCGGTCGAAGGACCACGCATAGATCGGCGTCTGCCAGCCGGCGGGGAAGATGACTTCCTGGAGATCGGTCACCGCACGCTCCTGCAACGGCGGCGGGGTGAGGTCTGACGTGGGCTGGCGCTCCGAGTAAAGGTAAGTGACGCTGCAATAATCCGTGGGGATGCTGTTCTTTTCGCCCGCGTGCTCGATCGTCTGACGGAGGCTTTTGCGGAACGCGTAGGCATCGCCGAGGAACAACCGGTATGCGCCCGTGCGCCCGAGGTGCTTGTGGTAGCCGAGACAGCCGCTCAGCGGAAACGAAATCCGTTTGTCCCAACGATCCGGCCCATCATACCAGCCGCCGTTGAAGAAATCTTCCGAACCGGTGCCGTGAATCACCAACTCGCCGTCAATCGTGGTTTGATCGTCGCCCTCGAAGAACAGCGTCTTGCCCGACTCGAAGCCTTGCGATTGTAGGACCACGCCGACCAGATGCCCGCGCCCCGCCGTCTCGATAAACGTGTACGGCTCGCCCAGCTTGGTGGGATTCTCGCGTCGCCACAGCGCATAGAACCTGCCTTCGTCGGCAGCCCGCGGTGCCGCCGCGTGCAGAATTTCCGCACGGAGTTCGATGGGTGTAGATCGCTCGGACACCACCTCCACGACGGCGCTGCGATCAAACGGCATGGGAAAGTAGCAGTAATTCGTGTCGCCACTCGTGCCGACGAGCAGGGACTTCATCGCTGGCTGGCCCCAGGCGTAGCCGAAGAAATCGCCGAGCGGACAGAGCACCGCCGGAGGTTCGCCGTCGAAACTGATCTTCAGCAGCAGATCGCGGGCTTTGCTGATCAACGCTTCCGTCGGCGCAAACCGCAGCCCCACGATCCGTCCGCCCTTGTTGGTCTTGAAGATGGCCTTGGTGGAATTCGGTTCCAGCTTCACCGTGACCTGGCTCGACTGCACTTTCGCTCTCGGAGGCGTGGTGAACCGGCTGAGGTCCGAGCCGGTGCCGCGGAATACCTCGCAGGCTTTGTCGCGAGCGCTGAGTTCGGCAGCGGACGGCTGCGGGTTGAAAGTGGTCACGCCGGCGTCTGGACCGTAGAGCGCGTAGTTGATCTGGTAGAACTGGACCTTCGGCGCCCGCACGCGGACCACGCAGGATTTCGCGAAGGGCAGGGGAACGTAGCAGTAATAACCGCCCGCGCCGAAACCGACCAGCGGCCGCGGAAACGCCGGATGGCTGCCCAGAAACAGTTCGCGGAACTTCACCGACACGCGAGGCGTCGTTTCGCCATCGAACAGAAACTCCATGACGTCGTCGGTGGGCGTGGGTGTCCAGACGCGATATATCACTCCCGGCCCCTTCAGGTCAGCGAGCACGACGCCCGCGGCATCCTTTCGTACGAAAGAATACTTGCCCGAGAAACCGTCGTCATTACCCCCCGTGCGATCGTAGCTGGACACGGACCCAATCTGCACCGAAGTCTTGAATGCGGGCAAGCGGTCCAGCCGATACAACTCCTCAATGCCGACCGGCGCGGCACTGCACCAGGGAAGCAAACCGAACAGCACTGCCCAACCGGCCCCGAGCGAAGGCGTAATTCTCATGGGCGCGATGAATACCAATTTCGCGTCCCGCGCGCCAACTGTATTCCTCACTCATTGGCTGTGCGGCATGGGCGCTCGGTCCGGGCCGCGATCAGCCCGCCCGCGAACGGGCGGAACCTCGCCTTTCAGTCTGAATCAAGCTGCGGCGTCCGGGTAACCGTCAGCGCTTGAATCCGCTCGCGCAAAAGCTCGGTCATTGGACGCACGCCCGTTTTGGCATTCAGCTTTCGCTCCTGCAATTCTCGCAGGACATCCACCGGTTCGCCGAAGCTTACTTCAGCGCGTCGTGGCGCCGGATAGTTCTCCAGTTCGAGAACATCCTCCTCCAGTTTGAAAATGGTTTCCGCGATCCGGTCCAACGTGGGTTGACGGCGGAGGTACTGACCGGGATAACTGTAGAGCTGCTGTGCGACGAAGAGTTCCTCCAGTTGTTCGTACAACTCCTGCTGGCGTTCCGGAGGCGGGCATGCGGCACCGTTCAGTTCCTGGCGGATCACATGTCGCATGGCTTTGAGACGGAGGGGAACGGGCTGGCCGTCGCCGCTTCGTTCATGCTTCCGCTCGATCTGCCGGACGAGATGGTCCTGCAGATTCTGAATGCGCTCGACCAGCCCCCCCTTCTGCGCTTCCCCGAGGAACTCCTCCTCCTTGATCGATAGCAACGCGCCGCCCAGCCGGTAGATGCGGTCCACGATTTCCAGTCCTGATTTCGGTTTCCAGGTGATTCGCTCCTCCAATACGGAGAGCCGGGCGGAGAACGTCGCCGCCTCAGACAGATCGTGAGAGATGTGAATCGCCGTGGGGACGGCATAGCTCCGTCTTCCTGCGGGGAGTTTCTCGGCGGCACGCAACAGGATCGTGGCAACGCCCTCGTTCAGAAGATCCAGTTCCTCGTGATGATGCCAAATCTCACCCTCGGGAAAGATCACGAGCGGATGCCGGCCTTCGCGCAAGAGATTCATCGCGGTGCGGATCGAGGCGAGGTCGGCGCCCTCGCGATCCACAGAGAACGCGCCGGAGCGCTGAAGCACGAACCGTTGCAGTGGGCCCTTCTCGAAACCCTCACGCGCCGCCATGAAATGGAACGCCAGGCCATACCTGCGTCCCGCGGTGACGAGCAGGGCCGGGTCGGCGTGGTCCGCGTGGTTTGGCGCCACCAAGACCGACTGGCCGCTCCGCACCAGCCGGACCAGATGTTCCTGCCCGCGGATTTGGATGTCGCGGATGTTGAACCGGCGTCGCATGAAGAACGCCGTCAGCGCGTGCAAGACGGGGCGAAACCACCCCGCGTATTGCGGCGGTCGGAAGACGTACGGTTTCTGGGGTCGGAAGATGTTCATGGAATTGCGGTTTGGCGGTCGCCTGCGGGTTTTCGCCAACACATCCCGGCCGCAAGCCAGAGCGCATACAGCCCCGTGACGCCAACGCACAACGGCGCGAGCCAGCGGTCAAGGGGCAATGAACCGCCACGCTCCGGCAGCGCGGTGTTGAACGCAATGATATCGCCCGCACCTGGAAAAGGCGCGTTTGCCAGCACCCGACCGTGTTCATCCACTCCTTGGGAAATGCCAGAGCTGGCCAGGCGGAAGATGGGCAGACCGTATTCCTCGGCGCGCACTGGCGCCACGCGCGCATGCAAGTCATGTTGATGCTGTCCCCAGTCTTCCACGTCCATCGTGGGCACGATCAGCAGTTGCGCTCCCTGCCGCACCAACCTGTCGGTCACTCGGGTGTAGCTCAGATCGTAGCAGATGCAGATGCCAATCCGTCCCCACGGCGATTCCCAGAGGCGTTGCTCCGGCGCGCGCAAACCGTCTTTGAAGAATTGGATCGGAACGCTCTTGACCTGCTTGAATACGATGTCGCCGTTCCTACCAAGGATAAAAGCAGTGTTGTAGAACTGCAGGTCTGGCGCGGAGTCCTTGCCGCCCACGATGAGGAACTTCCGGTTCGCCCGGCACCACTCCTCGAGCGCATCCGTCGGCTCGCCATCCAGGCTGTATTCGCTCAACACCAGCAAATCCACATTCGTGTGCGCAGCCACCGTGCGGTCGAGCGCTTTCCGAATGTCGTCGGCGTCCGGGAATTCCAACTGCACACCCGCGATATGGAGATCGGGCTTGGGCGCTGTGCTCGGCGTGGACGCCAGCCAGACGCTCAAACCGCCCGCCACCAAGCAGACTGCCAGCAGCCGCCACTTGCTCAACGCCAATACGCAGCCGGCCAGAACCGCTACGGCAAACCCGATCCCGTACACGCCCAGCATCTTCAGTGGCCCGAGCGGCGCTTCGGCAAACGCGTACCCCACATTCAACCACGAGAATCTGAGGTAGTAGAGCTCGCTGCGGAAATACTCCAAACCGGTCCAAAGGAACGGCAACAGGATTGCCGCGCGTTTCGGCCCCCAGCGGTCCAGCGCCCGGTGTGTCAACGCGACGAACAAGCCGATCCATACGGCGAGGATGCCCCACAGCGCGACCGCTCCCGAACCGAAGATCCGCCAGAAGCACTCCAGTTGCGGCCCGAAACAACAGAAGCCGACCACCAGTCCGCAATAGAACGACTGGCGAGTGGTGCGCAGCCGAGCCAGTTGAGCCAGACAGATCACGTAGCCGGCGATCAACCACCCCAGCAGACCGGAGCGTGCGGGCGTGTAGGCAGCATGAAAACACCCTACAGCTATCAGCATGAGCAGCAATGCGGCCCGCGCGTTCACGGGTTGAAACTTGAGCCCAAGCGGCGTTGTGTTCCCGCCCGAAACTGCCGCCGCTTTTCCTGCCACTTCTCGTTCTTCTTCGTTTTGGCTCATCGCTTCAGCCCCCCATGGTCACCAGCAGTTCTCAACCAGCCCTTGCACCCGCAGTTGCCCGTTCGGTGGCGGTCTCCCTCACCTTTCGCAAATCGAGCTTGCCCGAGCCGAGCAGGGGGAAGGCCTCCACCTGGAAGAATGCGGCCGGGCGGGGCTTCCACAGGTTGGGTAGATCGCTCTGTGCGAGTTTCTCCAAGCACGCCGGTAACTGGTCACTCGCCAGCTTGTGCAGCACGACGAGGCGTTCGCCCTTTTTCTCATCCGGCCCCCCGGCGACGAAAAACATCTGTTCGGTGGCGCCGGTCAGTTCGTGCAGTTTCTCTTCCACCTTGATGTGCGGCACCATCTCGCCGCCAATCTTGCTGAAGCGGCTCATGCGATCGGTGATTTGCAGGAAGCCGTCTTCGTCCAACGTCGCGATGTCGCCGGTCGTGTACCAGCCGTCCTGCAGAACCTCGGCGGTTTTCTCCGGCTTGCCGAGATAGCCGCGCATCACGTTCGGGCCGCGGACAAGCAACAGACCCGGCTCGCCGACAGGCCGCGGTTCGCCGGTGGCCGGGTCCACGATGCGCACGCAGACGCCCGGCAATGGATGGCCGATCTTGCCCTTCTTGGCGCCCACCTGCCGGAAACCGGCGGCGCGAAAATCGTGCGTGTTCACCGTGACGGCGGGCGCGCATTCGGTGCAGCCGTAGGCTTCGTATGGCCGGATGCCGAATTGTTCCTCGAAGGCGTTCGCCAGACGCTCGGGCAGCTTCTCGGCGCCCACGGCCACCAGACGCAAGCTGCCGAACTGGTCTGGCGAGCAGCCGCGCATGTAAAACTGGAGGAAGGTGGGCGTTGCCAGGAGGAACGTGACTTCGTGATCGCAGACCAACTCGCCAATGGTCTTCGCATCGAGCGGGTTCGCGTGATAGGCCACCCGGACTCCCAGGACCGACGGCAGCACCAGTGTCCCGGTGAAACCGAACGAATGGAAGAACGGCAGCACGCCGAGGAAGCAATCCTGCACGGTGGGCGCGAAGACCTGCCCCAGTTGCTCGATGTTGGACTTCACGTTGTAGTGACTGAGCATGACGCCTTTCGGCTCCCCCGTGCTGCCGCTGGAAAAGATCACTGTGGCGAGATCATCGAGGCGGGCCTTGCGTTCGCAGCCGAGGCAGCGTTCGAGCAAACCCGTTGGAAACAAACCGGCCATGAGCACGGCAGTAAGCTTTTCACCGAAGGTCGGAGCGCGACCGGTCCCCGGTCGCAGCGGCTCCGGGAGAGCAGCGGCTGCGGAACTGGCGGCGGCGTCTTGCGCTGGTGGCTGCTGCGGACGGGGACCGTCCGCAGTCCGGCCGAAGAGGTCTTCCAGGAAGACCACTTCGCCCGGCAGCTTGAGCTTCACCTTTTCGAGAAAGACGCGCGCGGTGAGCACGGTCTTGATCTCGCACTGGTGGACGCATGAGGCGAGCGATTCCTCGGAGAGTGTGTAGTTCAGATTCACCGGCACCTTGCCGCACAGGAGCGCCGCCCAGTTCGCCAGCGCCCCGCCCACGGACGGCGGCAGGAGCAGTCCGACCATCTTCTGCCCCGCCCAAACGTGGCGCAGCCGGCGTGCCATCACAATCGTCCGCACCAGCGTCGAGCCGTAACTAACCTTGGCCTGTTGCGCGTCGGCCATCGCCTGGCGGAACGGGTGTCGGCGGGCCGTCTTGACGAAGGCGCGGTGCAGGGGCTGCATGTGCGCCCGGCGCGACCGCCAGGCCTGGGCCATGAGTTCCTGCACCTGCTGGCGCACCTCGAAGGGCGTGGCTGTGTGGGGCAGTGGCTTGCCGTAATTGACCGTGACCCGATGCGGAATCTGGCGTGGCCATTTCCATTTGAAGTGTCCCTTCTCCAAGCTGAACAGACTGCCCCATACGCCATCCAACGCCACCGGTACAATCGGCGCTTCCACGTCCTTCATGATCTTCTGAAACCCGCGCCGGAACGGAAGCATCTGCCCAATGCGCGTGATTTGACCCTCTGCGAAGATGCAGACGATCTCGCCGGCCTGGATCGCCTCGCTCGCGGTGCGGAGCGATTGGATCATCTCGCGCGGGCGCAGCTCGGACGAAATCGGGATCGCGCGCGAGACCCGCGCCCACGGTTTGATCAGGCGCATCTCGTAAATGCCCTTGTACATGATGAAGCGGATGGGACGGTCGGTCGAAGCCTGGAGCAGCAGGGCGTCGGCGAGCGAGAGGTGATTGCAGACGAAGAGCGCGCCGCCGCGGTCCGGGATGTGGTCGCGCCCCAACACGCGCACACGATAAAGCGTGCGGATCAACACCCACAGGATCAGCCGGAAGATGGATTCGGGCAGGACCCAGACGAACACCACCGCGCCGAGGAAACTCAACAGGCCGCCGGTCAGGAAGATTTCGCGCGGCCCGAAATGCAAGACCCGGGCAAGTAGGAAATAAAGCCCACCGCCCGCGAGCAGGATGCCCACCCAGGAGAGAAACGCAGAGGTGGCGATGACGCCGCCCTTGTTGCCCGGCTCGGGCCGGTGCTGGACCAGTGCGTTCACGGGCACGACGTAAAAGCCGCCGCAGAAGCCAAGCAGGGTCAGGTTCACCGCGACCATCTCGAAGCTCAGCCCCGGCCATCCGAGCAGCGCGCCGAACACCGCGAGGCCGAGCGCGCCAACTGGCACGAAGCCAATCTCGATCTTCTTCGCCGAGAGAAACCCTGACGCCGCGCTGCCCAGGCCGATGCCGACGGCCAGTGCCGCTTGCAGATAGCTGCTGTGCAGGTCGTCGCAATGCAACACGTCCTTGCCATAGAAAACCAGCGTGGGCTGGAGCAACGCCCCGAGGAACCAGATGTAGTTGCTCGACAGCACCGCGACGAGCAGCAGCCGGTCGCGACGTATGGTTTGGAATTGCGTCCACAGGTCGCCAAAGAAATTCCACCGGAACCGCTTTGCGGGATCGGCCGCGGGCAGGCGGTTGATACCGAGGCTGGTCGCCGTGCCGACGCCCGCGAGCGCCACGAGTAGCAGCCCGGACCAAAGTTGGCTATTACCGAACCGTGTGGATAGCGCGCCTGCCGCCACCGTGCCGGTGATGACGGCCATGAAGGTGCCCAAGCCGAGCAGACCGTTGCCCCAGGAAAGCTGTTTCTCCGGGAGTAGTTCCGGCATCAGGCCATACTTGGTCGGCCCGAAGAATGCGCTCTGGGCGCTCATCAGGAACACCACGACGAGCATCAGCGGGATGCTGTTCACGCCGAAGGCCAGCGCGGCCAGGGCCATGATGACGATCTCGGCGACCTTGACCCAGATGGCGACGCTGCGTTTGCTGTAGCGGTCGGCGAGAAAGCCGCCGGCCATCGAGAAGAGGATGAACGGCAGCGCGAACAGTCCGTTCACCACCGGCACGAGCGAGTCGCGTTGCTCGGTGGACATGCCCGTCCCAATGATGAGGTAGAGGACGAGGAATTTGTTGACGTTGTCGCTGAACGCGCCTTGGAACTGGGTGGCGAACAGACACCAAAACCCGCGCAGACCAGATCGTGCCGGTTCGGAAGCTGATGGTTCAAGTGCGCTGGTTGGATGGGCGTCTGTCATGGTGCCGGTTTGAATCTCGGCGAGACCCTAGCAGAGGATATTTGGAGCGCCCAATCGAAAAATGCGGCGGGTCATTGCCCGGCACGATGCTGGCCGGACATCAGCTATGGCGGGGACTCCTGTCCGCCATCAAGGTCAGTCTCTCTTCGCAATTGAGGCCAGAGGAGACGCCCCCTTTGGAGCCATGCGCTGCGTTTGTGCCTTCCCGGTCCAACAACGAATACGTTGCGGCGCCGGCCGCAGAGGCTAAGGAAGAACAAGACCTGACAACAGTCGAAGTAGCGATCGCGACAAGTGGCATGGCCGTGTTGCATTTCGCTTTCCCGTGTCTCCCTCACTTGCAGTTGAGACCGCCGCAGGGCTGCGAACACACCACGGACGATGGGGCTCAGCGCTGGTCCAGCTTGCGCAAGGCGAACGCGGACGCGCCGATGCCCACGGCTTCGCTGGTGCCGAGACGTGACATCCCCACGCCGAGCCGCTGCAGCGGATCGTATTGCACCTTGCGGGTGCTGCCCGGCACCGTGATCTCGCGAGTCGCGCCCTTGAGGAAGGTGTCGAGCTGAGCGGGATCCTCAAGGTTGAACACGGGTGAGGCTACCCGCCGATACTGATTACCATTGGGGCCGGTGTAGGTGCTGTTCAACTCCTCCACCAGCGACGGTAGAAACAGCGGCCAAGCTCCGGAGACGCCACCGCCCACCACCGCCAAACCATCTATGAGCGTCAGCGCATTGCCCATGGCGTCGCCGACCACCCGGCCGAGACAACGGAACGCTTCGCGCGCGGCTTCGACATTGCCCGGTGTTTTGCCAGTGCCGATGTTGAAGATCACTTTGGGTTCGGGCGCTTGATCGAACGGAATGCCGGATTTCTCCGCGAACACGCGGCGGACGGCGCGAATGCTGGCCCCTTCCTCTGCGTTGAGTTCCGGATTGAGCCGATTCCGGAGCAGCCAGACTTCGCCGGCCATCGAGTTGTCGCCCAGGAACAGTTCCCCGTTGCGCACGATGCCGCCGCCGAAGCCGGTGCCCAGCGTCACACCGAAGAGGTTGTGGTAACGCTTCGGACTGCCGGCCTTTTCCAGCAGGCCGTTCACGTAGGGGAGAAAGCCGGCGATGGCTTCGCCATATACGAAGAGGTCGCCGTCGTTGTTGATGAAGACCGGGATGCCGAACTTCTCTTCCAACATCGGCCCGAGGGCCACGCCGCCGCGGAAGCCGGGCAGGTTGAAAAGGTCACCGATGATGCCGGGTGGGAAGTCGGCCGGCGCCGGAAAGGCGAAGCTGATGGCCGCCGGCGGCGTGGGACATTGTGCTTTGATGAGCGTGAAGCCTTCGACGATATTCGCGAGGCAACGTTCCAGGTTGTCGCCATTGGACGGCATGGCAACCCCCTGGCCGAGGCTCTGGTGGCCGCGGATCGCCGAGAAACGGAAGTTCGTTCCGCCCGCGTCGAGCGTCATGACAATACGCGGGTCTTTGGAGTAGTCAGGCATGGCAGTGAGTTAGTTTGCTAGCTTGTCGCGCCCGATGCGGTGACCCTTCCAGCCATAGAAGGCCACATACGCGTAGGCGATTAGCGGGACGATGAATGAGATTTGAAGGTTGTGCGTGAGGTCGGCGATCTTGCCCTGCAACGGCGGCAGGATGGCGCCCCCGAGGATGGCCATGACCAGCAGCGACGAAACCTGGCTCTTGTACACGCCCGTTCCTTCGAGCGCGAGGGAGAACGTGTTCGACCAGCCGATCGAAGTGAACAGGCCGACCGCCACCACGCACCACATGGCCACCTTGCCGCCCACCAGAATGGCCGTGATCAGCAGCACCACCACCGTGGTCGAGAAGATCAGGAGCGTGCGTCCCGCCTGCGATTTGCCGAACTGGAACAGCAGCCAGCACAGCCCGATGAACGGCAGATAGATCTTGAACACCGCCCAGTTGGCCACGAACTGCTCCCGCCACAGTCCGAACACCGAGCCTTCCGCCCCGCCACGCATCGCATCCAGCGGCGCGCTCTTGGCGATCCACAGCAGCAGGTACGCGAGCAACGGAATGACGACCAGGAGCAGTTGCTTCTTGGCGGCCTTCATTTCGCTCAATTCCACGGCGCCCATGAACCGTCCGATCATCAGCCCGCCCCAGTAAATCGCGACGTACTTGCTGGCCTCCAGTTCGGGCAAGGCGGCCACGTTGGGCTGCCCGAGAAAATTGATGATGGCGCTGCCGACCGAAACCTCGCCGCCGACATACATGAAAATGGCAATCACGCCGAGCACGACGTGGGGATATTTCAAGGCGCCCGCGCCGGCTTCCACGTGGCCTTCGCCGACGTGCGGGAGGTGGATGAAGAAGAAGACCCCCGCCAACACCAGGAAGATGATGCAGAAGGCGAGGTAGGGCACCTTCACAGACTCCGCGCCGTGCGCACCCGTCTTGGCGAAGTACTGGAAAATCAAATAGCCACCAATGAGCGGTCCAATGGTCGTGCCGATGGAGTTGAAACCTTGCGCCAGATTCAGTCGGCTCGAAGCCGTCTTTTCCGGGCCGAGAATCGTGACGTAGGGGTTGGCCGCGATTTGCAGCATCGCAAAGCCGAGGCCGACGATGAAGAGCGCCGCCAGAAACATGGGATAGGACGCCGCGCCCGCCGCCGGCCAGAAGAGCGCGCTGCCCGTGGCAGAAATCAACAGACCGATCACCACGCCGTTCTTGTAACCGATCTTGGCGATCGGATCGCCGGCGGTCGCAGAGATGATGAAGTAGAGCAGCGAGCCAACGAAGTACGCGCCGAAGAACGCGAACTGCACGAGCATCGCTTGGAAGTAATTCAGCGTAAAGGCCTCCTTGAACCGCGGGATCAGGATGTCGTTGAACACGGTCATGAAGCCCCACATGAAGAACAGGGAGGTCATGATCGCGAACGAGGCGCGATAGGATTGGCCGTTGCCGGTCTGCGACCCGGGCGATGACTGAGTGGACGAGATGCTAGCCATAGATGGTTGTGCTGTGAGGGTTTGAGCCGTAAATACTCATTCTCTCAACGCAAGTTCGCGTCTTGATCCCCTGAACCGTCTGGGGCCGGTTTCGGCGCGTCAGCGTCTTGGAGTGCGGCAGCCCTCTGCCGCTTTGGCCCGCGCCTGGACTCTGGAAAGCGGCAGAGGGCTGCCGCACTCCAAAACGCTGGCGCGCATTCGGACGGTTCATGGAGAGGGGAGATCGGTAGAGCATAGCTACGGCTGAGCTGCGGAATTCGCTAGTGCGGGCGGGCGTCCGGCCCAGTGCCCCATTTGTAGTCGGGCGCGGAAGTCATGCGGAACACAACCTCGCCACCTTTTACGATGTCCTCATGTCGGAGGTAAACCTTGTCATGCGCCTCGCCGTTCAGCTTGGCGCCGCGGATATAAACCCGCTGCGGGCCATTCTCCTCGGCAACCACCGTGAACGTCTTCCCGCCGGGCAGCTTCACCGTTGCGCGGTCAAACAGCGGGCTGCCGATGGCGTAGGTCGGGTCGCCTGGGCAAACCGGGTAGAAACCGAGCGCGCTGAAGACATACCACGCGGAGGTCTGGCCGTTATCCTCGTCGCCGCAGAGGCCGTCGGGCGTTGGTTGGTAAAGCAGCGACATCACCTGGCGCAGACGGGACTGGGCTTTCCACGGTTGGCCCACGTAATCGTAGAGGTAAATCGCGTGCTGGATCGGCTGGTTGCCGTGGGCGTACTGGCCCATGTTCAGCGCGATCATCTCGGTCATCTCATGGATCGGACGGCCGTAAGTCCCAGGCCGGGCCGAATTGGGCGCACTGAAGACGGCGTCCAACTTCGCGCCGAATGCCTCATCGCCACCCATCAATTTCACCAGGCCGGGCACGTCGTGAAAGACGCTCCAAATCCAGTGCCAGGAACTCCCTTCGGTGAAAGGTCCACCCCATTCGTCGGGATAGAAAGGTTCCGTCCATGCACCATCGGCTTTGCGACCGCGGACGAAACCGGTTTTCACATCGAGGACGTTGGAGTAATTCTTCGCCTTCTTCAAAAACGCGGCGGCGTCCGCTTCGCGCCCCGCCGCCTTCGCCATCAGCGCGGCGCACCAATCGTCGTAAGCGTACTCCAGCGTTTTGGCTGTGCCTTCAGCGACGCTGGGTTCCCCGCGGACGTTCGACCAGGGTACGTAGCCGAGCTTGTTGTAGAATTCGACGCCGTCGCGACCGGCAGAACGGCAGAAATCTGGCCCCTGGGTGTTGGCATCATGCACCATCGCGTCCACCGCCTTGTTCAAATCGAAGGTGCGAATGCCTTTGACCCAGGCGTCGGCGAGCAAGGAAAAAGCATGGTTGCCGATCATACAGCCGCGATGGCCCGGGCTGGCCCACGACGGCAGCCAACCGCTCTCCGCGTAGGCATTCATGATGCCGGGGAGCATCTCGGCGCTCATTTCCGGGAAGACCAGGTTGAAGAACGGATGCACTGCCCGGAACGTGTCCCAGTAACCGGAGTCGGTGAACATCACACCTTCATGCACCTTCCCGTCGTAGGGGCTGAAGTACACCTTCTTCCCCGCCTCGTTGATCTCGTAAGACTTGTGTGGGAACAGGATCGCCCGGTAGAACGCCGTGTAGAACGTGCGCTGCTGTTCCTGCGATCCACCTTCGATTTGGATGCGCGCGAACGCCTCGTTCCAGCTCGCCTCAGCGCGCGCCCGTATCGTGTCGAAATCCGCGTTGCCAATTTCGGTCTCCAAGTTGCGCGCCGCTTGGGCGGGGCTGATGAACGACGACGCAGCCTTGCAGCCAACCACGCCGCCCGCGGCGACATCGAACTTCAGGTAAGCGCCGACATGGTCGCCCTGAAGCGACGACTCGCCTTGCTTGATCGAGTCTGGGGTCCAAACGCCCTGGGCTGTGAACGGCTGATCGAACACCACCACGAAGAAGTTCGTGAAGTTCTCCGGCACGCCGCCGCGGTTATTCCGACAGGTGCCGATGATTTTCTTCTCGGCGGGGATGATTCTCACCGTCGAACCGCCCGGGAAGCCGTCCAGCACCACGTAGGCATCGCCCGGCTGCTCAAAGGTGAAACGAAAGCGGGCCGCCCGTTCGGTCGGCGTCACCTCGGCTTTGGTCTTCCACGTATCCAACCGCACGCCGTAATAGCTGGGGTTGACGGATTCCGTCTCGTGGCGAAAGTCGGAGGCGCGGTCGTTCTCGTTCACCGCCAGTTTGCCCGAAACCGGCATCAGCGAAAACGCCGCGTAATCTCCGATCCACGGGCTCGGTTGGTGGGTCTGACGGATGCCGCGGAACTTGCTCTGGCGATACTGGTAGTAAAACGAATCCCGCGCCGGTTGGGTGTAGGGCGACCAGGCGTTCAGGGGAAACGGCACGGCGATGGCGGGATACGTGTTTCCGTGGGAGAACCCGCCCGTGGAATCCGTGCCCTGCATCGGGTTCGCCAGGTGGACCGGCGATACAGGAGCGGCGGTGGCCATGATCGCCCCCAGGAGGAAAGGAGTGAGACAAAGTGAACGGAGCGTTGCCAAAATAGTGTTTCTTTGCACAGAGCTTGCTTTCATATCGGTCGAGCGCGGAATCCCAATGGCGGGCCAGTGTAAGATTCAACGCCTTCCGCGCAATGCATTTTCTCAGGCAGCAGCGATCGCGTTGCGTTCGTAGCCAAGCCACCGCTCCGTCCCCTGCGCCTTTGCGATTGACGCCGCGTTTGCTGGACGGTTGAGTAGCGTCCATGAAATCGCCATTACCTTTACGTTGGGAGGTGCCGGGAGTGTTCCGCTCACGATTGGGAGAACTCTCCGGCCGGCAGCGCACCATGTCAGCCGACGGACATCTCCTCTTGATTCTCCACAAAGTGCCCGAGCCAGGAAACCCGACCCGTTCAGCGACCTTTTTCTGGCGCAACCCGAGAGGCGAATGGCTGTGTACGGAAGGTGGTTCGGCGCTGGGCGCGCTAACCGCCCACTTCGAGTCGTGGCGCAAGTTCGTGGACCGCATCGAGGATCAGATGCAGCAGCCGCCGTCCGCCGACAATTACTTCGAAGTCTTGCAGGGCACCACGCCCTTGCTCCGCACCATCCGCAACACGCACCGGGTCCTGCAGGAGGCGCGTGAAATCTGTGCGGAGGACCGGGCGATTCTGCTGGCCCGGGACGACGCGGGTGAATTGGAGCGGGCCATTGACCTGCTGCACCACGACGCGAAGAATGGTATGGAATTCATGGTTGCCAAACAGGGCGAGATGCAGGCGCAACGGGCGCATCAGTTGGTCCTCGCCGGGCATCGGTTGAACCTGCTGATCGCGTTGTTCCTGCCGCTCACGGCCATCGGATCGGTGTTCGGGATGAACGTATCGCACGGGTTGGAGAACTGGCAATCGCCCTGGCTGTTTTGGGCGCTGCTCGGTGCGGCTTTGGTCATCGGTGTTGTGCTAACAGCGGCCGTCCTGTTCCGGGGAAGCTCGGGACTTTCTCGGAAAAGCCCCGACGGAAAAAGCTGATTGCCGAATCCTTCACGCTGCGCCCAACCGGTGTCCCCACTCATGCCCGAGGCCGTAGCGCCTCGGTGGTCCCCAGCCAGCGCGCGATAAGGAGCGCCGAACTCCAGTTCGGCGCCGCCGAATCTCGCGCGACGTGCCCGGCTGGAGTCCGGCGCTCCCCACCGGCCCGGGTCTCACTGAGGCGCTGGCGGCGCTGCCTGAGGCCGCCTTTTCCCTGTTGCCAAATGGTTGCGCGGGCGTATCGTTTGCCACACACAGCAGGCCAACCCCAGCCACAGACCATCAACCAAGCAGGAACCACCATGAAGAGCGTGAGTCGAATCTTGTTCGTAGTAACCAGTTGCGCACTGGCGTTCGCCGCCAGTTCGAGCCCGGCCCAGGACTGGCCGCAATGGCGCGGGCCAAACCGCGATGGCAAGGCCGCGGGCTTCACCGCCCCCAAAACCTGGCCCAAGGAATTGACCGAGAAATGGAAGGTTGCCGTCGGCGAAGGCGTCGCCACGCCGGCGCTGATGGGCGACAAGCTCTACGTCTTCAGCCGGCAGGAAGGCGGCGAGGTCACGCGCTGCCTCGAAGCCGCCACCGGCAAGGAACTCTGGAAGGACAAGTACGACGCCATGGGCGCGACCGGCCCGGCTCAATCGTTCTCCGGCCCGCGCAGTACGCCAACCGTGGCCGACGGCAAGGTCGTCACGCTTGGCATCCGCGGTGTGGTTTCATGCCTGGACGCCGCCAGCGGCAAGGTGCTTTGGCGCAAAGACGACTTCAAAGGCGCGACGCCACGCTTCTTCACCTCGTCCTCGCCGCTGGTCGCCGATGGCCTCGTCATTGTCCAACTCGGTGGAGATGCCGACGGTTCGGTGGTGGCTTACGACCTCGCCGCCGGCAACGAGAAGTGGAAATGGGCCGGCGACGTGCCCGGTTACGCCTCGCCGGTGTTGCTCACTGTGGCTGGAGCGAAGATGGTGATCGCCGAGACGGACAAGCGGATCGTCGGGCTCGGTGTCGGCGATGGCAAGCTGCTGTGGGAGACGCCCTACGTGATTCAGGGCCGCGGCTACAACGCCAGCACGCCCATCGTGGACGGCGACACGCTGATCTACTGCGGCTCGGGCCGCGGCGCGACGGCGGTGAAGATCGAGAAGTCGGGCGACGCCTTCGCTGCCAAGGAGCTTTGGAAGAACCCGGACAACTCCGTCCAGTTTAACACGCCGGTGCTGAAAGGCGGCTTCCTCTACGGCCTGAGCGCGAACAACGACCTGTTCTGCGTCAGCGCGCAGGACGGCAAGACTGCCTGGACCGCGCCGGCGGCAGCGCCGGCAGCCGGTGCAGCGGCGCAACCAGGCGGCGGTGGCGGACGCGGCATGCGCGGCGGCGGATTCGGCTCCGTCGTGGACGCGGGCTCGGTTTTGCTGGGCCTGACCCCGGCCTCGGAACTCATCGTGTTTCAGCCGGATGGCAAGGCCTACGGCGAACTCGCGCGGATCAAGGTCGGAAGCTCGCAAACCCATGCGCACCCGGTGGTCTCTGGCAACCGCCTGTTCGTGAAAGACCAGGACGCTGTGATGCTTTACACAGTCCAGTGAGTGCAGTGAGCGGGCATAACCCCGTACCACCACCGGACCGCGACCGGTCCCTCGGTCGCAGCGGTTCAAGAGGTAGGGGATGCCGTAAATTCCAGCGCCTTCTCGCGTGGCGAAGCGCTGCGTGCCGGGACGGCACGCGGTCCATTCACGAGAACGGGAGTTGCGGCGACACCGTCCTCGCTCAACAAGCCTGCTGCGGCTGGCTTTTAGCCCAGCCGCGCTCCAAAACGATACCTCGGTAGGGCTCGCAGTCTGCTGCGAACCGTGGTGCGCACGGAGTGACGCGCCTTACCAGACGCGGCAGTGAACTTACGGTTTGAACAACCGGTAGAACCGATTCTCCGCCGATGGAGTGACGATGAGCGTTTTGGTGGTGCCGTCGTCTTGAATCAGGCCGGGCGCATTGCTCCAGTTGACCGACGCCACGCCGTTGGTGTTTTCCTGCAACGCCCAGCCGGTTGAAGGCGAGGGCCAGGAGACGGCCACCGTGTTGGTGGTCGTGAGGTGAATGGCCAGACTCGCCCCTGCGGGCGATTGCTCGGCAAGGCTAAACAGATAAACGGCTCCGGCATCGGTTGCGCCCGCGTCGTCGTAAAGTGTCCCCATCAGCACCCGGTTCGTCCCCACCGCCGCCACGGAACAGCCGAAGTTGTCGTAGGCTGCCGGTGTGGGATTGGTGAAGGTATTGAGCAACGTGCCGTCAGTGCTGAACAGATACACCGCCCCGGCGCCTTCCGTGTCCGTGCTGTCGTAAGGCCCCCCAATGAGCACCCGGTCGCTCCCCGCCGCCGCCACGGAGTAGCCGAACCAACCGCCGTTTGCCTGCTTCGGCTTGGTGAAAGTCGTGAGCAACACACCGTTGGTCCTGAACAGATACGCCGCCCCTTTAGTATTCCCGTCAATCTCGTCCCAACATGCCCCAATGAGCACCCGGTCGCTCCCCACCGCCGCCACGGAACAGCCGAAGTAGTCATTGGCTACCGGCGTCGGATTCGTGAAGGTGGTAAGCAACGCCCCATTGGTGCTGAACAGATATACTGCCCCGGTGCCCCAGCCTGCGCCTGAGGTTGCGCCCACAGCTCCAATCAACACCCGATCGGCTCCCACCGCCGCCACGGAACGGCCGAAGTAGTCATAGGCTGCCGGCGTCGGATTGGTGAAGGTCACGAGCAACGCGCCGTTGGTGCGGAAGAGATACGCCGCACCGGCCATGGGCGCGCCGGCGTTGTCGCCGCGCGCCCCTATCAGCACCCGGTCGTCCCCAATGGCAGCCACGGACCAGCTGAAGTTGTCAGAGGCTGCCGGCGTCGGATTCGCAAACGTGGTGAGCAGCGTGCCGTCGGTGCTGAACAGATACGCCGATCCGGTTCTCCACCCGTCCGTTTCGTCGCCGATCGCCCCGATCAGCACCCGGTCGGTCCCCACCGCCGCCACGGAAAGGCCGAACCAATCGTCGACTGCAGGCGTGGGGTTGGTGAAGGTGGTAAGCAGTGCGCCGTTTGTGCTGAACAGATACGCTGCCCCGGCGTCGGTCGCGCCCGTGTCGTCCAGACACGCCCCAATCAGCACGCGGTCGCTCCCAACTGCCGTCACGGAGGCGCCAAAGTCGTCGTTGGCTGCTGGCGTGGGATTGGTGAAGGTGGTGAGCAACGTGAAACCCGTGCCTTGGGCAAAGGCGGTGGAGAGTTGAAGATTGAGCGCCGAGCCGACGGCCAGCGCTCCGAGCAGGTTCAACACGTTTTGTTTCTTAACGGGAGCGAGTGAAACCAGTCTTCCCATAATCTGAATCCGGGCCAATACCGTCGGAATCATGCTTTGATTTTCGATGGGTTCACAAGGCGAAACTTGCCGCCATTAGGTCTTCAAACACCCAGCTAGCGGACCGCGGCTGGGTTGCAGACCAGCCGCAGAACATGGCGGCCTGTTGCGACCGGTCCAGAGGACAAAGTCGCGTTCCGACCCGCATCCGCCCGCCTATCTCAGTCGCAGTCCGCCCCTTCACCGCCGGTTTCATTTTCTTGAAACCTTTCCCGAGTTCTGCGGGTAATAAGGGCAATCGTGAATGACTGATCAGAAGAAACGTTCGCGCTGGGTTTATCGAATAGTGGCCGGCTTGGCGATTCTGGGCGCGCTGGGCTGGCTGCTGGCTTCCTGCTTGGGCAAGGCCAGGCCCATTCCTCCGGAGAAATTGGTGCGCGTCGAGCGCGGCGACATCGCGCGGTCCGTCGTGGCGGTGGGCCGGATTCTGCCGCTCTCGAAAGTCGAGGTGAAGTCCAAGGCCAACGGCATCATCCAGGTGCTCGCCGCCGACGTGGGCGACAAGGTCGAGGAGGGCCAGGTGCTCGCCGAACTCGACAAGGACTATCTGGAGGCGCAGTTGCGTGGCGCGCGGGCAGGCAAGGATGGCGAGGAGGCCAACTTGCAGGTCGCGATGGCGGCCGAGGCGAGGGCGCGCATCGAGGCGGCGAATCCGGAACTGAAGTTCGCCCTCCGGGAATTTGAACGGGTCAAGTCGCTGTTCGCGCAGAAGATCGCCTCGCAACAGGCGCTCGACGATGCCGAGAAGGGACATGAGGTCAGCTCGAACCGGCAGCAGTTGCTGGAAGCCGCCGCGCGGAGTGCTGCTGCGCTCGTCACGCAGGCGCAAGCCCGGGTCGCTGCCGCACAAGCCGCCTTCGAGCGTGCCGAGGAGGACTTGCGGAACGCCACCATCCGCTCGCCCATCAAAGGCATCGTCCTGACGCGCGACCGGGAAGTCGGCGACGCCGTGTCCTCGATCCTGAACCTCGGCAGCGCGGCCACGCTCATCATGACGCTTGGCGACGTGAGCAGCGTGTACGTCGAGGGCCAGGTGGACGAATCCGATGTCGGCAAGATCCGCGTGGACCTGCCGGTGCGAACAACCGTCGAGTCGTTCTCGGGAGAGAAGTTCGAAGGCAAGGTGACCCGCATCGCGCCGATGGGCCGGCAGCGGGACAACGTCACGACCTTCGATGTCCGGGTCTCGATCGCCAACCCGCAGGGCAAGCTGCGTGTGAACATGAGCGCCAACGCTGAGATCGTCTTGGAGGATCGCAAGAACGTCTTGCTTGTTCCCGAAGCGGCGCTGGTTCGCGACAAGGACGGCAAACCTTCTGTGCAGCAGCGCGATGCCTCGGCCAAGGCGGGCTTCCGGAAAGTCTCGATCAAGACCGGTATCTCGAACGGCCAGCGCACCGAGGTGTTGGAGGGGCTGAAGGAAGGCACGGAGCTGGTGTTGCCATGAATCTGACTCGTGCGGCGGCTTTTCGGAAGAGCGCCGCTTACCATCATCGGACCGCGACCGGTCCCCGGTCGCAGCAGTCACGCACTTCACTTCGGCTCCACCGGACATTCGGGACTGCTGCGGACGGGGACCGTCCGCGGTCCGGGGTTTTAAAAGCACACCCATGAACTGTTGGAGCGAACTTCTGCTCCAGACGGTGCGCAACGTGTGGGCGCACAAGCTGCGTAGCGCGCTCACCATGTTCGGCATCGCGTGGGGAATCGCCTCGATCATCTTCATGATGGCCATCGGCGACGGCTTCAAGATCGGCTACCGCCAGAGTCTCGCCGCAATGGGCACGGACATCGCCATCCTATGGGGCGGACGCACCAGCCGGCAGGCGGGCGATCAACGTGCCGGACGCCCTGTCCAACTCACCTACGCGGACGTGCTGGCCATTCAGGAGGAGTGCCACCTCGTCGGCCAGGTCACGCCGGAACTGGAGCGCAGTCTCGGCGCGGCGAGCGCGCACAACTCCGGTCTGTTCTCCACGCACGGCATCGCGCCGGTCTATCAGCAAATCCGCTCAATGAACCTGGCCGCCGGCCGGCTGCTGAACGAGGACGATTTCCGCGAATGCCGGGCGGTCTGCATCATCGGAGATGAAGTCCGGAAACAGCTTTTTGCCAGCCGACCCGCCGTTGGCGCCACCGTCCGCATTCAAGGCATTCCGTTCACGGTCATCGGCGAACTCAAGAAGAAGGACCAGAACAATTCCTACAACGGTTTTGACGGCGAGAAAATCCTCCTGCCTTACTCGACCATGGCGCGGCACTTTCCCGACCCGCGCCCGTTTGTCGGCGAGGACGCAATCGAGAACATCATCCTGATGCCACGCTCGGCGGACGACCACGCCGCCGCTCTGCGTCAGGTCAAGACTGCCCTGGGCCGCCGGCACGGATTCCAGCCCGACGACGAGGGCGCGCTGTGGGTGTGGGACACGGTGCGCGAGGCACGGCTGGTCAGCGGCGTGTTTGAATCCATGCAAATCTTCCTGGCGTTCGTGGCGGTGATTACGCTGGGGCTGGGTGGCCTGGGCGTGATGAACATCATGCTGGTCGCCGTGGCCGAACGGACGCGGGAGATCGGCATCAAGATGGCCATCGGCGCCACGCCCCGGCGCATCCTGACCGAGTTCTTCCTGGAATCTTTGGTGCTCACCTTGGGCAGCGGCGTGGTGGGCGTCGCCTTCGCCGTCGTCATCAGCCAATTGGTCGCTCAACTGCCGCTGCCGCAGATGTTCGCCGGCCTGCCGATCACACGCCTGACCGCATGCGTGGCCTTCTTCACGCTGGTCCTGGTCGGGATTCTGGCGGCCATGTATCCAGCCCGGCGCGCGTCGCAGCTAACGCCGGTCGAGGCCTTGCGCTACGAATGATCCTCGATTGAGCCATTGGAGTGGGAAAAGACAGTTGCGAACCACAGATGAACACAGATGAACACAGATTCGAGTCTGCCCGTCTGATATGCCCTTCAAGCGAACCGCTGGCTGTTTGCTGCTGTTCCCTATCTGCGTCCACCTGCGTCCATCCGTGGTTAAACTGCGTCATCTGAGATGATCCGCCACATCCTCAGCGAGGCGTTTCACGCGCTCAGCCACTCGCGGCTGCGCTCGGCGCTCACCATGCTGAGCGTCACGTGGGGCATCGCGTCGCTGGTGCTGCTGCTGTCGTACGGCAACGGCTTCGCGGAGGCTCTGGTCAGCGCGTTCGATCAGATCGGCAAGGACCTCATCGTGATCTTTCCCGGCCAGACGAGCGAACAAGCCGGTGGCGAACGCGCCGGGCGCCGAATCCTGCTGGAGTTGCGCGACATCGAGACGTTGAAGGAAGGCGTGCCGACGATTGAAGCCATCTCGCCCGAGTTGCGGCGACGGCTGCCGGTGAATTTCGGCTACCGCACACGCAACTACAGCGTCGCCGGAGTCTATGCTGCCTTCGGACGCATCCGGCGGGCCGATGTCGCGGAGGGTCGTTTCCTTTCCGAGGAAGATGTCTTGCACCGGCGGCGCGTGGCGGTCATCGGTGCTTCGCTGAAGAAGGAGTTGTTCAGTGCCATGCCGGCGGTCGGCGCGGACATCAAGATCAACGGCGCCCGCTTCACGGTGATCGGTGTGCTGGACAAGAAGACGCAAATCACGAACTACAACACACCCGATGACCGGTCCGCCTTCATCCCCTACAGCACGCTGGCGATGATGGTGGACGCGCGTTATCTCAACAACATCGTCGTCCTGCCCGCGCAAAATCACTTCCGCCAGCGCATCATCCCAGACCTGCGGGCGGCCCTCGCTCGCGCTCATCACTTCGGCACGCGCGATGAACGCGCCGTAATGATCCTCGACTGGAACGAATTTCGCAGCCTTGTCACCAACATGAGCCTCGCCCTCCAGGTGTTGCTCTCCATCATTGGCACACTGACGCTGAGCATCGGCGCCGTGGGCGTGATGAACATCATGCTGGTGTCGGTGGCGGAACGGACGCGCGAAATTGGCATCCGCAAATCCCTCGGCGCGCGTCGCTGGCACATCCTCACGCAAATCCTCTTCGAAGGGCTGACGCTAACGGCGCTCGGCGGTTTACTCGGACTGTTGGTCGCCGCTGTCCTCACGCATCTGATCGGAACACTGCCGCTGCTGGGCCCGCTTTTCGAGGACACGTCCGGCCGCGGCGATGTCCACTTGGGCATTTCGCTTCCGGCCCTGGCGGTTGCCAGCGTGGTGTTGATCATCGTCGGCTTGGTGGCGGGCTTGATCCCGGCGGTGCGGGCTGCGCGGTTGGATCCCGTCATCGCCATGCGCAATGAGTGAGCGTCTGGTCGGCCCGTGAGTGACCAAGACGGCGTCAGGCTTTAGGCTATCCTCCAAGCTCAGCGGCCGCCGGGCGGATGACGCGCAGGCAGTGACGGGACGCTGCGCCGTCCGATCATCGCGCCGTGATGACCCTACCACGTCCAACTGACCAGCGGGGTGCGGTTCGCTACGGCGAGCTGGTTCGGACACGTTTCCTGATGATCGCTTACCGCGTTCGA
Organism: uncultured Verrucomicrobiota bacterium; assembly: GCA_964371005.1. Lineage (GTDB taxonomy): Bacteria > Verrucomicrobiota > Verrucomicrobiia > Limisphaerales > MWDV01 > MWDV01. The sequence goes on from CAYJNU010000042.1 coordinate 25,790, forward strand.
AGAGTTGCGAGATGTTCCCACAGTGGCTTCAGCTGCGGCTCACCCTCAAGCCACTCTGCTGCGTCCTGCGGACTCTCCGCATGCCACCGCTGCAGGATGACTGCCACAATTCGGACATGCGCAAGGGCTCGAGCGGTTGCCGCACCGTCGATGGATCCTTGCGTCGATCCGATAAACGTCGTGAGCATGATGAGGACATTGACGATCGGTAACGCAAGGCCGAGCCAGCCTATCCCAAGGAACCCGGTAACACCGCTCCCAATAACCACTACTGCCAATCCAATACGCAGCATTACCCGGCCGCGACCGTGTGCCTCGCGATCACTTTGTCGGAATGCCTGCATATTTAACGAATAGCCACCTGTTACGGGTTGAACGAAGCGAGCGACTTCTGCAGAGGGATCATTCAGGATGTCAGGTGTCAAGACTTGCCGCAGGAGCTCGCGGTTGCTGAGAAGCATCGCAATTCCGCGAGCTTCGCGAAGCCACATCCAGAAGAAATTCGAGAGGATGAACGTAGCTGGGAGGGAAAGAACGTCCAGGGCGATGTACATGAACTTCATATTCAGGATTCCATTGCGCTCGACCGCACCCAAGTCTCCGCAACACGGTACGCAGCCGAGCGTCCCGGATGAGCGACGGGAAAAACTGCCAGCGCCAAGGGCCGTTGGCTCGATCCGGCTTGTTGAACGGCAACCAGTTTATGGTTGGTAATCAAAGTGGAAATGTAGCGGCTTGTTTTTGCCGGGACATGGGTGGCTGTCCAGCTTCAGCTTGCGATAGACATGTCCGTCTGGCGTTTTCAGGGATGTTGCTGACAACAGAAGATTGCTCGTTTGAGAACTGGTTTGCGGGTAGAACTCCCCAGATGCGAGAGTCGGGAAAACAAGAGCTGGCCCAGCGGCGAGAATGCGGTTTTCCGAGTCTAGGAGAGTCGTCTCCCGGAAATTCAGGATCAAGTCTGTTGGATTATTCATTGGGTGTGATGTGTGGTGTCTTGTTGTCAACGACAAGGATGAGCCATGCCGAGGAGCGCGCCAGCGGCGTCGACCTTGAACAGCACCGTTGTCGCGCTCCTCGTCATTGGCTCGACCCGCTTGTTGGCCCGTTTTGCTGCCGTAGCACTTGGGCCATACTACGCACCGTCTCGCTGAAACGCACCGCCCCAACTATCAGGTGGGCTGCAAGCTTCGGTTGCGGAATATCGGGCACTCCAAGACGCGATAAAAGCAGTTTAGACCACCTTCCCGGGCCGGCGGCTGAGTATGCCGCAATGGAGTTCCTGAGGTGAAGTTGAGCCTCGCTCCGCGAAGTGTACCCGAGAGTCCTCCACGACTCGTGCGCCCGTTCTGTCCCGTCCACGTAAAACGCGATCACTCCGTCGATGTCTTGCTCGGCGATCACTTGCGCAGCCAGATGGGCCGTCGTCAATAGGATGACCATCTCCTTCAGTGCGGCTTTTTCCAGATCGACCCTCCACTTAGGACGGAAGCGCTGGAAGAAAGCGCCGCAACGTGGACGTCTGCCAAAACCGAGATCTTGCCAGGGCTCATCACGAAGGACTGTGCCCAAAACCGTGTGCCCGATTTCAGTCACCGCCCATTCTTTGGTAGAGCGTGTGTTCATCTTCCCGTGAGTTCGCCGATTCGATCCACCCAACGACCGAGATCAGGCACGGCGAGAGGAACCCAAACCATGAATATGCCAATAACCATCGAACCACCCGCACCCGCCGGTGCCTGCATCGTCTTGTTCGGCATCGTGCTTTTAATGTCCGTGATAGGGCGAGTTACGCCTTCTGTCTTCCGCCCGTTTTTTGTTCTGTGCATCCATCGAATCCAACATCGCCTTCTCATCTCGCACCTTAATCTCGTCGCGCTCCGTTATCGCCTTCTCATGCGCCTCTGTGAATTTCGCATGTGTCTCTGTAAGGATCGCATAATCTGCCTCAAGCGCGGCTACCTCACGGGCGATGAGCCTAATCTGAGATCGAATTTTGTCCTTTGGAGTATCGCCATCAACCATCCTGTCCAGGTTTTCAATGTCATCTTTGAGAGTAATCATATTGTGATGCGTGATGTGATGCCGAACAGTATTATTGGGACAAAGTCAGGGGTAAAAGACAAAGTCCATCCTGGCTTGTCGTTGCCGCCGACGATAGTCCGATTGCCTTGCACGGCAAGGCTAATTCTCAACGATTTGCAGCAGGAATGGCAGTCCCGTTGCGTTCGGGCGCTCCACCGTTCTGGTTGGTGTCGACGGCGATCACAACAGCCCGGACGCGATCTGAGTCAGACCCACGCCGAACCAGATCACCCCGAACACCGCCCAAAGCGCCGTGAGCAGCAGTTGCGCGGGCCGTCGGGGAATTCGCGACGCCAGAGCGAGGAGCAAGCTTCCGATCACCGTCAGGCCGATGGCCCAAGCCCAATTGAACGACCGCAGCCCGGCGTTGGGGAAATCCACCAACCGCACGAGCACCACGCCCCACGGGCCGAAGAAGTTGGCGCGCGCGCCAGCGCAATCCTGCAAAGGCGAGATAGGCGCGTCGTCTGGGCCAACTCACAAAGCCAGATCACTTTCAATTCCGGGTGGGTTTGGACCGCCTGGTGCGTGGCCTGCCAGCGTGGTTTTCTTAAAGCCCTCCACCGTCTGGTCCATCTGCGCGCAGGCCACCGCCAGAAACGATCTCTTCAAAGCCAAATCCATGTGCGCATCGGCCAGCGCTTCTTTGGCCCGCCGTAGTTGGCTTCGCAGCCGGGCCGCTTCATTGACTTCGTCAGCTCTTTCCACGCGAATGATCAGAAGGTGTAGTGGGCATACCCGTAGTCCAGCGCGGCCCACCACTCCCGCGCCCGCGTGTCGTCGAAATCCTCGACGACGTGGACTTCGCGGCGCAGCGTCGTGAAGAACTGACCAGCCGCGATGTCCCAATCGCCGTCCAGCCAGGAGCGGCGCTGCCACCCGCTCAGCCCTTGCAGCACCTGGATGTACTCCGGATTGTTCCAGCGATTGTCCG
>CAYJNU010000043.1:0-28729 GCA_964371005.1 uncultured Verrucomicrobiota bacterium
CCTGGGAATTTCCCACCGCGGCCAGGCCGTTTCGTTTACCGCTGAGATCGCTGAACGATTTCTGGAGGGACAATGGGCAGAATTTTGTCAGGAGCACCTGCCCGCCGATCAACGCAAACAAGCCGCTCAAGCCCTGGAGGCAGTTCGGGAGTGGGAACAGAATCCGAGCGTGCGGTTGAACGCCCGGTTGAAACAAGCGGGGCAATCGCTGTTGCGATGGTCAAGAGACATGAGACACACCGGGGGAAGCGAGGAGCAGTCGCTCTTGCTTCAAATCTTTGCAGGATGTTTTCTGACGGCGGTCCAACCCGATTGGAGCTACTGGGCCTGCACCTGCAGCGATGCCGCACGGTGGAGCCTCGACTGGCCCGAACCCCGCGACCTGGAATCTGATTATCAAAGCATCGATCTGGCGCGCCGCACCGGCCAATCGATCTTGGAGATTCAGTCGGTGCAGGATTACGAGGACCTCGAAGAAATGGTGCAGGATTGCGAAGGGCGGCAGGTGTGGTTTGGTCCGCCGCTGGTGGGGCGGCCCTCCCAGATTATCCGCTGGCACCCAACAGAAACATCGGATGAGGAAAAACGGATGCCCGCCTCCGTCCAGAAGTTGTCCCTGCGGGGTTGGGAATACCCGATGTTCCGAGACATCTACGTGAACAACGAACTGCTCAGCTTTCAAAGTGAGCGGCAAGTATTGAGAGCAGTCTGGTTGATTTCCCAGTGGGCGCCAGGATTTCAAAGTTGCGGAGGCCACGCGGCCGAACTTCAATTGACCCCGGACCAGTTGAGCGAATTGCGCAACGACCGCGGCGAGATATTGCCCGTCCACTACACCGCGGTCAGTCCGCGTTACCCGTACCGGCTGCGAGGGCCGCTCTTGTGCGGGCGTTGGACGCAAGTATGGCAGCGACAGAACCTGTGGGGCCACGACGAGTTCGTGGTGAATGTCTGGGAGCGGCACCACTACCGCCGGCTGACCCTCAACGCGCTTGAGGCCGTGTTCCCGACGCTTCAGTCCGTTCACGGACTCGCGTTCGCTCTCACCCGCCGGGCATGCCACCCCGTGGAAAGGGGCAACACTTTGGACGTCACAGTTCCGGGTCCGGACCTCGCGCGGCTGCTCCCGGCCGGGATGCGCTACGCGGAAAAGCCGCTGGCTGGCGATGAACCGCTGCGCGGGCAGCAGGAATTGTGGGCTCAAAGTGGCTGGCGGCCTCCAGGGCGCGGCGCGGGCATAGACTATCAGTTGACGGAAAACACATCGCAAAGACAAATCACATGATACCCAGGAAACGTCATTGGTGCCACTCGCAGCTGGAGTTTGGCCGGGTTGGAAACGACGATCTAAACGGCACGCCCCTCGGAGATATCCATGAAGCGATTGCGCACTGCCTGCTGGCCGGCACGCGTCTGTCCAAAACGGCCATTACGCGCATCGTCGCATGCACCTTGAAGAACCTGATGTGGGAGGAAATCCGCGACGATCATCGAGTCGTCGCGATGGAGGTGTTGACACGCGCCAACCGTTTGGAGCCGGCACTGCTGGCCGCGGTGGATCACGCGATTCACCGTCCACACGAAGCGCGTTCGCAGTCGGCGCACCACGAAATCGAGCCGGGGGATCAACCCGGCGCAGTTTCCGGTCCGGTCGGGCGATTTCAGAGTCGTTTGGGCACGGCCTTGGGCTGGGAGCCGCCCGATCCAACCGAGTTGGCCCTCAAACCCTGGCTGGCGGGGACGCCGTGGACGATCTTCCTCGGCGAGGTGGGTGACACCCTGGCACGGCACTTTTCGTATGATTACCTGCGACGCGAAGTGGTGCGTGCCGTTCGGACCCCGGCGGGTTGCGATCGAGTCTGGCTGTGGTGGACGCGGCGGCCGGAACGACTGGCGCGGTTTGGCCGGTGGCTGGAACAGCAGGGTGAACGCTGGCCCGCGAATCTCGGCGTGCTGACGTCTGTGGAGCACATGGCCGACGTCCCGCACGTAGAAGCCCTGAACCAGGTCCCCGCCGGACTGCGTGGATTGCTGCTGTCACCCCCGACCGAATCGTTGCCGGTGAACCTGAGCGACATCGACTGGATTATCATCGATGCCCACCGCGGGGGCCTCACAACGGAGTGGGCCATTGCCGTACTGAGTGATTTCGCGCGGGTGGGGATTGCCCCTTTCTTGAATAGCGTGGGGCGGCTGATGAGAAGCGGCAACGCCATGTGGGGAATGCGAGACCCGCACGGGGCGGACTGGCGCGAATGGCCCCAGGAGTTGCGGGTGCGCCGGTTTCCGGAGCAATTCTACCGCCGGCGCGCAGAGATTGATCCCAAGTTGAAACCACAGACAAAGGTCCCTGATGAAATTCGCACCGGAAGACTGCCCGGCAGTCAATGAGATCATCGCCAGCGGCTTGCAACGGGCTGAATTCAGATTCCAGGCCTGCGCTCAGTTCTGGCTCGCGAGGTTGCCTTCAACCAACCGCATCAATTGCAACGCCCGCGTGAACACCGGGTTGCACCGCACGTCCTGGGCGCTGGCATTGGAGAACAGTGCCTTGAGCCAGGTGAGACATTCTCCGACCCGCCCCTGCTGAAAGTGAAGACAGGCGAGCGAGAGGTAGGGCGGGGCAAACTCCGGCCGGACCCGGATGGCTGCGGCGAAGAACGCGACCGCCGCCTCCTCCCGCCCGCTGCGCGCGAGCAGGGCGCCCAAACAGTTGAGCGCCCAGGGGTCGTCGGGTGCCAGAGCCAACGCCCGTCGGGCATACGCCTCGGCCTGCGCCAGATCCTGATTTTCTGCCATGACCAATTTGGCCAGGGCCACCAGGGACCAAACATCGTCCGGTTGCACCAACAGGGCCGTGGTGAGATGCCGCCGGGCTTCAGTAAACTGCAGCAGTTCGGTGGCGGCCATGCCGATGTCCCGCCAGACATGGACCATAAACGGATTCAGTTTCAGGGCTTGTTTCCAGATCTCGATGGCGCGGTGACAGCGTCCCTCAACGGCATACGCCGCCGCCTTATCGGCGAGGCGTTGGGCCCGGGCGCAATCGCCGGGCGAAGGTTCGGGACAGGTCAGCGTGACGCGCGATTCCTGCACCGTGACGGTGAGGGGCGCGGGCAGAAAGCCGAAGACCGTTTGGGCCTGCAACCCAATGGCGTCGGCGTCAAGGCCCGGTGGAATGGGCTGGTCGCCGAAGAGCTCTCCAACGGTGGTTTCGAGGGTGATCGGCGTGGTCGCTGTAGGTTGGGAAGCGGCGGCCTGGGTGGGGACTGGGGTGTGGGTTGTGTTCATGGTGCGAGTTGTTTCTTGTTTGTTTGTGATCCGGCATCTTTTGTTTGCCGGCATTTGAACTCCCCCTGTTTTGGCCGCAGGCCTTCTGCGTCCAAACAGGCGGGTGGGCAGCGCTTCAGGATCACCCGTAGGCGGCCGTGCCGGCTTCAGAACGCGGGCGGTTCCCCGAACAACTCCACGCGCAACCCGGGATGTTGTCGTCCGAGCAGATGCCGGTGACGCGGTTTGAGCAGCCGCCACCGGCCTGGATAGAGCCGCAGGTTGACCAGAACGCGCAGGCCGTCCCACGCCGTCAGGCGACCCGGATTCATCTCCACCTCCTGCGCGAACCCGAGCAGGAGCGTCCCTTGCTCGCACGCCACTCGATTGCTCATCCAGGGCAACTGTGTCCAGCCCGGCTTCCGCAAGGACCACAGGATGCCGGGCAACCCGAGCAACCACGGCGTGGGCAGCGTCTCCAAGCCCTGCGGCACCAGACACGCCTTGGTGCGGAAGAAATCCTCGGCCAGCTTGAGCGCCCGCCGATGCGAACGCCGCTTGAGCTTGCACGCCGCCGCGATGACCGCCGGAGAATTTACTGGCCGAAACCCGCTGCGTTCCATCAGCAACTCCAGACTTTGCGCGGCCACTGAATCTCCATCACCTCCAACCAGGGGCGTCAGCGTGCGCGCGTGGGGCTGCAACTCAAACCACGGCGCAAACCAGACCGGTTCTTGCGTCACCGTGCCATCGCTCGTCACCACATACCCTTGATGCGCCTGCAACCGGCCCAGCCCTCCCGGGGGACACACCGGGCCCATCCGAGACTCCGAGGCGTGACGGGAGAGCTGTTTCACCACACTGTCCACCCAGTGATCCGGACGCGCACGCGCCGGCTTTGGTTTGCGCATCCCCAGACTGACGGTCGCGAAGTCGTTAGCCTCCGGCTCGCGCGTGCGCAGGAACACCAGCGTGTTGAAGTTGGCCAGCACCGCCCGGCACAGCCGCGGACCCAACCGGTCTTCCAGACTGCCCAAGCCCTGCGTAGCCGTCATGACGAAACAGCGCTTGCTCCGCAGCGTCGCCAGTTGATCCGCATCCTCCGGCTCGACCAGCAACGGGAACTCATCCGCCACCAGCCCGCACAGGGGATGCTTCCCCATTCCCCGCGACTGGACCGTATCGAAGAACATGCGCCGGGTCAGCCGTTGCAGAAATCGGGACAGCTCCGGTTGGGTCAGGGCATTGCAGCTCACGATGCACAACTTGCCCTGCGCCACCAGGGCCGGATCGAAGGCCGGGCGCAGATGGGGTTCGAGACAGGCAACCGCCAGAGAACTGCTCAAGGGGCGCAACACATTGAGCAGGCAACTCTGCAGATTGCTGCGGGTCCGTGGATCCAGTTGACGCCACATCTGGACGTAATCCAGGGCGCTGAGCATCTGGGGCGGGGACTCCTTGTGCTGGGCCAGCTGTTCCAACCGGTTCACCACGGCCGCCACTGGTGGAGGCAATGCAGTGGAGCTTTCCACAAACCAGCGCCGCATGAAATCCCGCGCCTCGGCAAACCGCAGGGGTTTCCGTAGGCAAAACAACAGGGTCAGCGCCGAGGAGATCATCGCCGCCGTGCTGGTCTGCCAATAGAGGTTGTCACTGCCCACCGGGTCGGTGCCCGAGAGGATGAGCTGGGTGAGCCGCTCGACGTCATCCAGCCGCTTCAAGGGACCAAACAGGTCCAGCGCGTGCGTGCCCTCCGGGCCCAACACGACCACGTCCGCTTCCCGGCCGCACGCACGGGCCGCCGCCCGCACCTGCTCGACCGTGCCCTCGCACTTGGCATCCTGAATCAGCAAGCCGACCCCGCGCGGGATCAATTGCCGGAGCGCGTCTGTCAGCAGCGTCGTCTTGCCGCAGCCCGTGGAGCCAATCACCAACACATGCTGCACGAGTTCTGCCGCCGTGAGCGTGACACTTTGTCCGGCGGGCTCGTAACAGGGCCAGTGGATGAGCGGGGTGTCGTCCATGATCACACCGGGCTGTGGGTGAGGGTGGCGGTGACGCCGCACTCCGGATCCCAGTAGTACGCTTCTGCCGCCAGCTTGGACGCGTAACCTTTGGAGGCATGCCACGAGTCCTGGGGCGTCAGGCTGGGGATGATGCGGACCACCACGCCCGCCCCGAGGTCCGCGCACGGCAGGAACTTGAGGCTCCTCTTGTGGTGCAGATGTCCGACGTGCCACTCGCGCGCCACCGGCGCACTGCGGGCCCAGTCCTGCGGACGTTCGCTCGCCATGAGCAACGGCAGGTTGGAGTGCTTTTCCTCACTGCCGTGGCTCAACCCCAGCAGACACTTGTGATGCGTAACGTATTTGCGTTGGGCCGGACCGTGGTCAATCGAAACGTCACTCGTGTTCCGGAAGTAGGCCGCCAGCACCTCGCCCATGTGCAGGGCACCCATCGTGTCGTGGTTGCCGTTGACGATGGGAACGTGGATCGGCGCGATGTGTCGCAATCGTTCGATGGCTTTGGCCAGCAGCTTCCAGCCTTGCGTGAACGCTTGTTTCCACACCACCGATGAATCCTGCGGCGTCCCCGCCGTGGTCGTACGCCCCAGAATGTCCGTGTGATAGAAGTCATTACCCACCGGGAACAGAATCTTCGCTGGTCGAAGTCCCTGGGCCTTGGCCAGCAGGTCTTCGATCGCCGCCCAGAACATCCGCTCGGCGATGTCGGTGTTGTAGTCGCGTCCGCATTCCTCGCCCCAGCAGAGCTTCCCATAATGCAGGTCCACGATGGCGATCTCCAACATCCCGTCGCCCTGCGGCGGGTACGCAATCGGGATGCGTTGAGGCGCTTCCTGTTTGAAGGCTTCGAGCACCGATTGCATGAGGTCCTTGATCGTGGTTTCGATGACTTTCCGCCGCAGCCACGCTTTGATCTGGAACAGCGGCGCCGTCAGAATCTCGCCCGTGGCCGGATTCCGCGCGCCCACTTCCCACTTGTTGGCCACCCATTTCTCGACTTCCCAGATGCGGGTGTCCACCTCGGCATAGATCAGCAACTCTTCCAGGGTCTTGATCCGCGTGCCGCGGTAGTGCAGGTCGCGGGCGTCCTGGTTGATCGAGTCCTGCAAGGTGCTGCCCGCCGATGGGGCGTCGGGTGGCGGTGACGCAGTCCCGGGGTCAGCAGGCGGAGGTGTTGTCGTCGGAGCCTTCGACCCCGCCTGCGCCTGCGCACCGATCCACCGGGCCAGGTGCAGCTTGGCATGGTCCAGCGTGAGCCCCAGTTGCTGGGCGATCCTTACCGCGCCCCAGTCCGGATACTGGTCCTTGAGTTGTTGCACCCGCAGGTAATCCGGATGCGTCCCGGGCCCCTGCGTCTCGCCGCGATACCGTTCGATGAGTCGCCGCGCCGTGGGGGTCTTGATCCCCAATTGCAGGGCCAGTTTCTTCTTTCCCATCGTCGGGTTCGCGCGCAGGATGGGCACCGTCTGCGCATACAGGTCTCGATTCGTCGTGTTCATAGATGGAGGCATCCCTCCACCTACCTATGCCGGGCAGAACGGAAATCCTTCCCTGAAAAATGCGCTCAGGTGTGTTTTTTGAGTCAATCCTTCTTCGGCAACAGGAACGTGGCCACCGGCTCGCCGTCATCCCCGGGCGCCAGGACCAGCCGCGCCGGCAAGCGCCGCTCCCCGGTTCTGAACGTGAACGCGAACTCCCGGCCCGCGACCGTCTCCTGCCAGCGCCCCCGCGTCAGCCCCACCATGCCAAATGCGAACCCGTAACAGAGATCGCGCAGGCGCTCGTCCCGGGCATTGAATGGCACCCGGCCCGCCAACGCCCGCCACAGTCCCTGCGAGACAGCCACCGGGAGTCGCAAACCGGCACACGCGCGGGCGATTGTCGAGATGTCATGCAGCACTCCGTCTCGCAAGGCATCGGCCCGCGTGTAGCGGAGGATGGGTTTGCCGAAGAAGGATTCGCGGTTCACAGCACCAATTCCCTTCCCCTGGCCCAGCCAGCCTCCAGTTCTGTGGACAACTCGTGCAAGATTTCCTGCACGAGCAACCGGACGCGAAGCACCCGCCTGGGTTGCTGCTCCCCATGGCCAATCCGGTCGCCATCCGGGAAGCGTTGTTCCCAGTCCTGAACCACGGCCAACAGCGCCGGCTGCCGGTGGATGCGGGCATAGAGCTGCCGGAAGAGCACCTGATGCAGATCACGCCGGGACAGCACGGCATACGTGTCTTCCGGCGACACCGGATCCACCGTGCCCGGCTCCACGTCGGGATCACCCACCGGCAGCTCCGGATACCGCGTGCGGGCCGCGGTGGCCAGGTGGTTGAGGTCGCTTTCGATGATGCCCTTGATGCAGGCCAGGAAACGCTCCGGGGCCGAACGATACTCGGGCGCCAGGTGCCGCCCCAGCGCGGGGTCTTGGTCGCCCAGCTCCAGCTTCAGCACCGCCTCGGCCACAAGGTCTTCCGGCCGAAGGGTCGCGAGGCAATGCTGCAGGTGTTGGGACTGGATCAGAGACCAGAGCCGGTAGCGCGCGAAGCCAACCAGTTTGTCGTATTGTTTTGAGGTGAGCGCGGCAAGGAGTTCGGTCGCGGTGGACACCGGCCCGTTCTCCTGCCGCCCGATTTGAGGCGTGAGGTTTGTATTCACGCCATTGTGTTTGGCGTGGATTTAGCACAACTCCTGGAGCCACTGACTCCAGTCCCGGCGGTAGTAATCCACCACGTGCCGGCTGCGTTCGCGGTTCTCGGCTTCACTCATCCCGGCCCGATCGAAGAGCAGGTTCAGGCCGCGGAAGTTGTCGCGCACAAACTCCCCCAGCTCCCGGGTCTGCAACTGGACGTTGCAGGAGGTTGCACCGCTTCGGCGGCGCACCTGCAATGAAGGCAGACAACAGAAGGTCATCGCTTGCAGACTCGGGGTCTCCAGATCGCAGGCGAAGAACCAGAAGGGCCACGCCTGCCGGAAGGACTGGTAGAACGCGCGCACTTCGGGGATCTCGTAAAGCTCGCGCGCGTCGTCGTCGTAGCCGGCGACCGCGAAGTGAAACGTGCCGTAATAGGAACGCAGAGCGGATCCTTGGGGCAACCGTTCGAGGGCGAAGTGTTCGAGGAACTCGGCGAAGTCGCCGGCCTCCACGGCCGAGCGACTGAATTCACAAAAGATGTAGGGTTGGGATTGGTGGGAGGGAGGATTGAGTAACATAGTGTTTTTAACACCCGGCTCTTTTCGCCGTAGGCGTGCGTGCCGAGACAGCAGAAGGCCCGTTCCCTCGTGGAGAAGGAACGGGCGGAGGTGAGAGGCTTACAGTTCGAACGCGGCGGTTTCCGTAGCCTTCTTGGGATCGCCCCTTGCGTGAAAGGAGAGCTGGGGTGAGAACCAGAGATCTCTTCCCTTATCGCTGCGTGTTCTTCGCCAATTCTCTCCAAAGGTAAACTCGGCGCCGACAAGGCCAACCTGCTCGGCTCGCTGCTCACGACCCAGTTCCAACTGGCGGCCATGTCGCGCGTGGACACGCACGAGGCAGAGCGACGCGACTTCCACCTGTTCATTGACGAGTTCCACAATTTCACCACCGACAGCTTCGCCGCCATCCTGGCCGAGGCCCGCAAGTATCGCCTCTGCCTGACGCTCTCGCATCAATACCTGGATCAGCTCTCCCCCGAAGTCCGGCAGGCGGTGTTTGGCAACGCCGGCACGATGATCGCCTTCCGCACCGGCCACACAGACGCCGAACTGCTGGCCAAGGAATTTTTGAGCACGTTCATCCCCGCCCGATTCGTCGAACTGGATCGTTACCAATTCTTCATCCGCCTCCTGGAGAACGGCGTGGCCTCAACTCCCTTCCGCGCCATGACGCTGCCGGCGGCACAGGCTCATTCGTCGGTCGCGCGAGCGATCTTCGGCCGAACGAAAGCGGGTGGAACGCAAAGTCCATTTGTTTGCCCTTCCCGTCGTGGCGAGATGATTATCACTTGCTCGCCACGGGTGAGCTTCAGTTGGTGATCCTGGAGTCGGATCTCAGTCTTTGCACTTTCGGGAAGTGCGCTGGTCGCGTCACGCTGGCGTCCGCCTGGTCACCATATCCAATCGTCAGAGAACAAGAACACTCCGGATTTCGCAGCCGTGGTACCTCCACAAAGCCAAAGCAAGGTGCGCCAAGATCGTATTGAAATCGTGTGTGAGGCATTGCTGCCACCCCAGTGAGCCAATTGATGGCGTATCCGGCTGCAAGGCTCCCCGCGTTCGTTGTGAGGTAGCCAACCGTTGGAAGCTGAGGTGCGTCGCCGCCCCAATAGAGCCCACCGTCCACTCCCCGTGCAACCGCCGCTTCAGCGGCAAGCTTTCGCTGTTCTCGCTCCTCCGCGTCCATCAACTCCCAACGCAGCCACCAGTTGCTGATCACGCCAGAACAGAACGGGCACGGCTGGTGTGGCTCGTAGCGCGTGATATCCACAAGTTGAGAAGTCACTTTCCCTGCCTCTCCTTTCATCAGCACTCCGACGTCAAGCGATGGCACCAGGTAGTGGATAGCAAGGTCGCCCAGGGCCGCGCGACCGTGTTGAGTGTCCGTGCATCCGAGAACCATGTCGCAACGGAGGAGTTGGTCCATGACTTCTGGATCAAGTGCGTTACCGACCAAGGCAGTGATGTTGGCAGTGGGATTCACTTCGCGGATCAGGCGGGTCATGATTTCCACCTTCGGCGGTTTAGGCTCAGCAACCACGTCACGATGGGAACTTCCATGCAACCGTTCCAGGTTCGATGGCGAGAACCGATCATGATCCACCAGGACGAACTCGCCTACTTGCGCCCGTGCCAGAGCTTCAATAGCGGGCGAACCGGTGCCGCTGCACCCTATGATGCCAACGCGGGCGCTTCGAAGCCGCTTCCGGCCCCGCTCAGCCATGAGTTGATCCAGTCGGGCGGTGACCGACTCCTCACATTCCGCTTCCCCATCGGCTGTTGCCTTGCTGCTGATGAGGTCGGAACTCATTACCTTGAGCAGTGGGAATCCTGTACCAAAAAGCGTGGTGACGGGCATCCACCTTCCATAGTCAAACACTCGACCGGTGAAGCGGAGCGTTTCGTCTTCATTTCGGTTCAGAATCAGGCTGCCATAGGGTCGGTTTCCGCCGAACTCTTGGAACATGTCCGCAAAGTACAGATCCAAATCGTCATCGGAGAAACTGGGGGACACCCCCGATCTTTGCGGATGCGAATGAACGACGCCAATGCCAAATGCGCCTGCTTCGTGCTCACGCAGCGCACGCGCGAGATAGTTGGGATGGAACTCGACCACGGGGCTGAACCTGTCCAAGTCACCAGCTTGTGGAGGCAGAGTCTCAATGAAGCTTGCGGCCAATCCCCAAGCGGTTCGCCGGAAGCCGAAGCGGAAGAACGATCCCCATTCCCGGCTCGGGTGGCGCTGGAAAACGAGTTTCTCGAGTTTCTTCCGCTCAGGCTCGGCGATGCGAAACAGGCAATACCGGTCGCGATCAAGCAGTGGTGTTGCCGGTTTTATGTTCATTTGTGAAGCCAGGACAGGATTTCGTCGTAGTAACTGTGCAGGCCATTGCGGTCCTTGTTCCACGTCGAGCCGTTCGGATGATGCGGGTGGATGCTGATCAGCCGCCACTGTCTGCCGCCGATGGATTCGACGCCCTGCACCGCTCCCGGCACCTTGCCCAAGAGAGGTGAGCCTTCCGGCAGAAACGCCCCATCCAGAAACGAAGCGGGATAGCCGCCGGGAATCTTGACGAGCACATCGGTGTTCCGCACCGGATGTCCCGGCCGCGTCGGCACGGCTTGGTAAACCACGGCCGCCGTGGGTTCCGCCACCAAGGTTACATTAGCGCCACCGGTGCGGAGGACGGCCAATTCGCGATCCACCCGGCTGGCTTGAAAACCGGCGACCACATCGTTGCGAATCACTTTGAACTCGTCGCCGTTCTTAATCTTCACGACTTCGTCCAGCCCGACTGGTTTATCCGCATCGGATTCGACTTTGAAGACGCAAGTGCGATCCGGGTCTGGAAAGACCAAGGCGGCAATCTCGCGTCCCTTCATATCAGGTTTCACTCCGTCGGCAGTTGTGAAGGGCTTCTTGTTCACGATGATTCTGAGCAAGCACTGGCGCTTCCGCGTGCGGAAGACAGGGCCGTCTCCGAAATTCGCGGGATCGCCATCACCGATGGGTTGGTCCTGCGGCGACTCGAAGTCTCGCAGCAGTTCCAAGTCATCTGCCAAGTCGAACTCGTCCCGGATCGTCCGCCCGGTCTGCGTCGGCCGGATGACGACCTCCCAGCAGTCGTCCACCGCGTAGGCGAGCTTGGCTTGCGAACCGCACGGAGGACGCGGCTTTAGATCGCAGGCAGGGGCGCTGTAGAAGACGTTGCCTTCTGCCAGGTCCACCGTTCCGTTCTCCGGCATCACCGGATCGTGGGGCGAGTTGTGGTCGCGCAAGAGGACATGTCCCTCTGGCACGCTCGACTGTGCCCGGATGACGCTGACCTTCACATGCCGTTGGGGCATCGGAACCAGCGTATCGTTGACCAGAGCCGTCCACTTGGGCGCGAGACGGCTTTGAAGCGCTTGACCTGCCAAGGCGGTGCCTTGGCCCGATTGATGAGTTGTCTCAGTCATATTGTGTTTTGTTGCGCCCTGACGGCATCCAACGCCGACGTGACGCTCACCGACCAAAGGCTGAGAATCATCCGCTTTTCGGACCGAAAAACTTGCTCAAACGGAAAGAATGTTCCCCAAAAACCACCGAGTTGTTAGCCTAGAGCACCTGGAAGCAATGAACGCTGCCGATGCACAACGAGAGTTCGCCGAGGCCGACTGGCGGGTGGTTGGCTTGAAGCTACTCATTTTCACGCGTTACTGGGCGCGAAACCATTACGGCTGGTCTGAGATGGCACCGTTGCCGGAAGGCAAAGCGCCCGAAGACATCACGGTCGAAGTGTATCAGGCGTTCCGCAACGGGAATCGAAAGTTGCGCTCAGATGTGCCGCTCCTGCGTCAGCTCAAAAGCGCCGCCAAGAGCATTCTTTGGAACCTGCACAAGTTGAAGGACGCCGAACTGTCGAAAACGCACGATCCCGAATTCTTCGAGCCGTTCGAGGATGGTCGTGGCGACTTTCGTGAAGAATTGGCGAGCAGTGAGGTTTGCCAGCTCTTTTTGTCGCGGCTGAAGAACGAACCCCAAGTGCGAAGGAACGGAGATCTTGCTGCTCTCGTCGACGCGATTGAGGAAGGCGCAATGACCGCCTCTGAGTGCTGTGAGAGCACGGGCTTCCCTGAAACAAAAGTGTACGAGCTTCGTAGGCGCTTGAAGCCCGTCGCCGAGAGGATTTGGCAAAATGTCAAAAGAGATGAAAGACACCATGAAACAAATGCACCAAGAAGCCGCCTGGAGATTGCATGATTTCCTTGCGAGTGCGGACAACGCAAGCGAGGCACAATTGCGCGCCGAGCTCGAGGCCGAGGGCGTCAACGTAACAGCTTTTCTGCACCGACTTCAATCGGACGAGAAGGCTCCGGTATCGTTGACAAGTCCGGTCTCCAAGCCCGGCCTGTTGGCGGGAAAGCTTAAGAAGCTGGCCCAGAGCACGCAACGCCGGATGGAGAACTTCCTTGAAGAGTTCTCTCCGGCCGAGACCAACCTGCCTGCTGGCGTGCTTGCGCGCACAGGAGGGCAGGCGAGCAAGCAGGATGCCCCCAAGGTCCGCAAGCCGTCTCGAAAAAGCCGCTGACCATGCCTATGCCCCGGAGTTCCTTCAAAAAGTCAGCCAGCCCGACGTGGTCATTTAGCCGCGATGCCAGGCTCCAAGTCTGCGAAAGGAAGTACTACTATCACGATTTGTCCAAGGCTCGCATTGACAGCTCGAACCCCAGGCTTCGGGACATTGCGCTGCTGAAGAAGCTCAAGTCGGCCGCGATGTGGCGCGGCGACTGCGTCCATTGGGTAATCGCACGGTGCTTGAGCTCATGGCGGGCGCGTGAGCAGACTTCGAACGAGGAATGGCTGGAACAATTGCGGGGCAAGATCGGCCGAGATTGGCTCTTCTCAGAAAGCCGTCAGTTTCGATTTCAGCCCGCCGCTGTGGACCGAGCGGGCGTGGCACTCATCGAGCATGAATACGATGAAGTGTCGGCTGACTTGTCGCCCGAATCCACGTTTGAAGCTGCAGGTGCCCAGTTGCGAGCCTTCTTCGTATGGGCTCAAGATTGCCAGCTTCCGCTGCTTGTCCGAAACTCGAACCGCCTATGGATCGAACCTCCGATGTGGGGTGCTGACGCTCCTGGCTTCGTGCATGATGGCGTTCAAGTGCTCACCAAGGTTGACCTCGCATGTGAGCACACCGGCGAGTCTTTTGTCATCTTTGACTGGAAGACAGGCCGCCCTCCGCATCGCACACCTGCGGAGTTGACGCAGCACCAAACCCAGGTTGGCATGTATCAACTCTGGGCTCACCTGACCCTCGGCTGGCCACTGGACAAAGTGTCATCAAGATTGGTGTATCTCGGTGGCGAGCAGGCAACTGAGGAAACTGTCGTGTTGGACGATGAGGGAGCGGGCCACGTTCTTCGGGCGGTTTCGCAAAGCATCCGACATATCAAACGCTGGGAGGCATACTTCGAGAATGGCGATTTGGATCGTGATGACCTTGACTATGCACCCAACCCGAATGAATGCCGGCAGTGTGGCTTCAAGCGTCTCTGCCGCGAAAGCTTGCAGGCCGTGAAATTACTATGAGCGCAGCCAAACAACTCGCCGCTACTCTCTTCCCCATCGAGGGGCTCAAGGACCACACATTCCGCCTTCGATGGCTCCGGATTGTGGATGAGGTCCCACGGGATGATAACACGCCCATCCGCTTGGAACGCTGGGCCAGCCAGCTTTGGCGAATACTGAAGCAACCCGTCCGTCCGTCCTGGATGGAAGGTAAAGCTGGCTTTCTTGTGCCGGACAGTGTGGCGCTTGCAGCCGGCACAGAACTGGTGCTGCCAGAGCGAAGCGCTGGAGATGTTGATATGGTCGTGAAAGTGAGCGACTTAACCCGCGACATCCGACCGGGGGAGGCCACCGAAGACGAACTGTGGCTGGCGGCGGAAATGGTCAAGCGAATCGTCAGCGATGCCTTCGGCAGACAAACGAACAAATACTGGCGTCTTCACTGGAACTGCTATTTTCGCCTTGAGCCAGAGAATGCTCGGCGACGGGAGGATGAAGTGGACGCTTTTCGCGGCCTCCGGTTCGCCGCAGTTTTTCTTGATGGGAAGGATCTCTTCCTTGCTGCAGACGTTGTGACGAGGTACATGGGGCGGAAGCCTTTGACGGATTACGGCGAGGACGAACGGGCTGACGTCCTCGCATCCCATCTGGACAAGGTTCGTTTCGACCAACGGGGCCACTTCATGCGGAACAACATCGCGATAAAGCGCGCATGCAAGTTCTCCGCTTGGAGTGATGAAACTGTGGCAACCTGTCGCGTCTCTCTGGAGAGCCAGCAGATGTCCGTTCTGGATTATTATCGCCAGCGGTATCCGCAGGTGCCGCTGCGGGAGACTGACCCGGTTGTTTACGTCAAGGACCAGACGGGCGAGCAGAGCGTCTCCCTCCCGGTTCCGGCAACTAGGCTGTTTCCTGTATTCACGACAGACTACGATGAAATGAAGTCATGCTCTGTGATGCCGCAGCTTTCACCAGAAGAGCGCGTCCAAAAAATCCGCGAGTTTCTTCATGACCTCACTAATCTTCGGCTAGGGGAGTGCAAGATCCATGTATCCGACAGCTTTTTCTTAGGGGAGAGAAGCGTTTTCTCGGCTCCCGCTCTTGAATATGGGGACGGTCACATTCTGGCAAGCCCCTTGGCTACGACCAGCAATGATGAGGATGCCGCCTACACCGCGTATCGTCGTGCTAAGACGGATAGTCTCTATGACCACGGCATCTTCAGCAAACTGCCACTGCCGGACATCGTTCTTTTCTGCCCGGAGGACTTTCCTCGTCCCTTGCGGGAGAAGTTCCTGCAACGACTCGGAGAGGAGTTTGATGAATGCGCGCGGATGCGTCCAACCGTCGTCCGCCAGCGGCTCTATCGAGTCGGTAGAGGTCTCGGATCAGTAAACGACTTGGTGCGAAATGTGCGCCAAACAGCCAGCAATCTGACTGGGCCATGGCTTGGCCTGGTTGTACTTGCTGACAGCTTCGGTGACCGTGAGTACCACGAGGTCAAGGACGCCTTCCAGGACGTTTCCTCGCAGTGTGTGATGGAACGGACGGTGAGCCGCATCGCAAAGGATTCCGCTGGTGCTGGCTATTCCAGTCGCCTGCGCAACTTGGTTCTCGCCGTCCTCACCGAGGCGGGCATCCAGCCGTGGGTGCTTGCGGACACTCTACATCACGACTTCCACGTGGGCGTTGACGTGCTGAATGGCGTCGTGAACTACACTTTCCTGCTCGGGTCACAGGGTCGGGTCGTTTGGAGCGAGCAGGGACAGCCACTTCGCCGTCGAGGTTTACGGGAGAAGATTGATCGAGTCGAGCTGCGGGATCAATTCATGGCCGCACTACGCTTTGCAGCGGAACGGCAAATGACTCCCAACTCTCTCGTCGTCCATCGGGACGGTCGATGGTGGGAAAGCGAGCAGCAGGGATTGGAGGATGCCATTCGACGACTCAAACACGACGGCGTGCTGCAAAATGAATTGCCTTATGCGGTGGTTGAGATCAGAAAATCAAGCCTCCCAGTGCGCGTGCTGACGAAGCGGTTGAACGGCGATTGCCGCCTTGAAAATCCTATGCCTGGCACCCATCTCCGGCTTGACTCGCGAACCGCGTTACTTACGACGACAGGTCAGCCCGGGTGGGACCGCCAAGCACGAACAGCGAGCACGCTCGTTCTGAAACTGGCACGTGCGGTGCCTGCGACTGCCACCAGCCTGATAAACTTGGCTGAGGATGTTTACCGTCTCACGCACCTCAACTGGAACGCGCCGGAGATCGAGATTTCACTTCCCGTAACCATTCGCTGGAGCGACAAGCACCTGCGCGAGCAGGCGCTGCCGGCACCTGACAATGAAGCAAATGACAATGAGACTCCACAAGACTAGGAAAACGTATGAGCTCTCTCGGATACCTGTCTGGCCGGTTTGACCGGCAATTCACTTGGTTCGAGGAAATCAGTGCCGCGTTGACCATTTTGCGCGCTCTTTCCTTGGGCCTTTCTGGAGAAATCAAGCTTCCACCCGGAAAAGAAACGCAAGCCCGTCAGACGATCACGCAGTTTGTGCAAGCACTGCTCGACGCCTTTCAAGGCGAACGGAAGGACGAAGACGCTGACCACATCGTGGAACGACTAAGTGCTGAGGCTGAACCAATCCAAGATATGGTAGCTGATCTCAAGGAGTGCCTGGCAAACCTCGAACCCGGCAAGCTTCCCAAAGCCTCCCACCTTGATTGGCTCAGACAGGCAGCCGACGAATTGCAGAAAGAAGCTGCCGCGAATCTCAACCGCATGAGTCCACGTTAAAGCAAATACGTCATGGAACTCTTCTGCTCGGCGAAACTGGCGGAACAGGAAGAAAGCTTGAAATGGTTGCAGGCCGAGTTGACACGTCTTCGCGTCCTGAATCTACCGCATCGGCATCTGCTCGACCTCTTGCACACCAAGACAACTGACGCGCAAGACACATTGGTAATTCTCCGAGCGCTGCACAGCACTCGATCCGCCTCTGCATACGTGCTGAGCGGCCTGAACAGCATTAGCCTGTTCTTCGCGTCTATTGCGGATCGCGTGGCTGGCTTAGGCAATCAAACACCGCCAGAAATTCAAGCCCGAGCCATGATTCTTGGCGTATGCAATAGGCTGCGACTTGATTGGATACAGGATGTGCTTGTGCGGTTTGGTCAGGCTTACGCCATTCGTGTCTTCTTCGGACGTGATCCTTCCGCCCCGATTCTTTACGCCCCACCATGCCTCATGCACCAATTCCTGAGTCTGCCTGGTATCCATCACGAACTCGGGCACAGCGTTTGGTGGCACTTCCCGCAACTTGCTCCAATGCTGAAAGGCGTGGTTGATGATTTTCTTGGACGCCAACTTCGGCAGCTTGGACCAGCCTTACCCGCCAAGCGCAGCAGACGCGAAACCGATTGGGATGTCGTTCGGGGTTTCTGGTCGAACGAGCGATTGTGTGAATTGTTCTGCGACATGTTCGCGTCATACGTGTGTGGTTGCGGTAATGTCGCATCACTGATTGACTTGGCAACCAGCGGCTCCGGAAAACCACTTGAGTCAGAAGACGAACACCCGCCGGCTGCCGCCCGGGTGGAAGCGAGTTTCTTTGCGTTGACGCAACCTCAGCAGGCATCTCCGCTGGCCCAGACAATCATGATGGAGTGGCGACAGGAGCTGGCGACCAAAACGCCTCCCGCCGAGTATCGTTACGCCTGTGACCCAGCACTTCTTCAACTTCTTGCTCAGGCAACAGTGGATAGTCTGTCTCGCCTCGCTCCCTTGGTCCCACGTTTTGCCGGCCTGCCAACATCAGGAGATACCGGTGTCTTCCCCGATGGGACATGGACACTTGAGCAAGTGATCAACCACGGGATGGCGGTGATTCTTAACGCCCCTGGCGCATTCGACGGTTGGTGGACCGAAGCAAAGCGCCGCTGCGTTATACTGGCGGCGGATTCGCCTCCAACGGCAGGTCGAACCGTGTGATTTCCTCGGCGGCAACTACCTCCTACTTGCTTTCCACTGTTGCGCAAGGGGGCAAGAAGGACCTCCTCTTGAAAGAGGAGGCCCTCGCGTCGGGGCGCTTCGGGGTTCTCACGATGCTGTCGCCTGCTGATTCCCAATCCGCGGGAATGCTTCGCCGGATCTCACCAACCGCTTGGTAGCTCATCCGTTTTGCAGGTAATTGGCGGTCGCCGGGGTTGACGCGTGGTTGATGGTCATTGGCTCGGGTTGTGTGTTGGTGTTTGTGTTCATGGTTTTTGCATCACGGTTGTTTTTGCCGTAGGCGGGGCCGACAAGGCGCGGCGCAGACGGCGGGCCAGTTCTCCGAGGCCCACGGGTTTTTCGAGGAAATCCGCCGCCCCCAGCCGGAGGGCTGGTTCCCGCGCGTCGTAGTTGCCCGTGCAGAAGACCACCGGGAGGGTGGCGGTGCGCGGGTCCGCCTTGAGCCGGCGGCCCAGCTCCAAACCGCTCAACCCCGGCATGTCCACATCCGAGAGGACCACGTCGGGCTGCTGTTGCTGCAACCACGTCCATGCCTCCGTGGCGTTGCCCGCCAGGGTGACGTCGAAGCCCTCCCGCTCCAAACCGAGGCCCAGACAGCGGGCGACGTTTGCATCGTCATCCACCAGCAACACGTGCGGTCGCCGCGGTTCGGGGACTTCCCCGGTCAGCATCAGGCGCAAGGTGGATTCCGCGGTGCCGGCCGCCACAACGATGGCGGTGATGGCCAGGGGCACCGGGTCGGAGTCGCCCCGCAGATACGACCAGAACTCGAAGTCGTAATAGTCGTCGCCACCGTGATGGCGGTGGCGGGCGGCGAGGAGCCGGTTGAGGGCGAGGTTCGTGGCCCAGACCAGGTCGTAAAGGTCCGGTCGCTGGTCGCAGGGCGTGTCCGGGGTGAGCGCGTAGCGCGCGGCCAGGCGGGGCGAAACAAACGTGGGATGCGGCAGGCCGGCCCGCCGGGCCAGCGCCGTGAGGTCGAGCGGGGCGGCTTGGTCCGCCGCTGCTTTCGGGTCGAGTGCATGTGTCAGCATGCACTTTCGTTTGGCGTGGATTTATTCCCCGCCGCCGCGGACTGGGTTCAATTCCTGGTGGTCGCCCGGTGGATCAGGGCCAGGGCCAGGGCCCGTTCCGCGACCGCCAGCGCCTGAACCTGTGGCTTGCTCAAGCGGCTCAGGTTCTCATGCTGCACCACCGCCAGCCACGGCAAAGCGGGAGGTCGCGCCGGGATCGAGCAGTCCCCATTTGATTTCCATGACCTCGTCATGCGGCAGTAGTCTTGCAACCAGTGCCACAGGCATGCGCCAGCTCCCCATCCCCAGGCCACACCGCCCGTGACAAGTTCTTCGCCGTGCTGCCCCACCATGAACTGGCAACAACCTTCACCCTCGGCCAGCACGAACCCGCATCCCGGCAGGCCGGGAAGTTCTCCCCTGCCGGCCTCGAATTGGAGCTTGAACGCTGTGGGATCCGCGAGGTGGACGCCTTGAAGGTCATGCCAGGTAACGTGACCCGTGTTGAGGATGAAGTGCTGAAGCCGGGCGAGGGACACCTGGTTTGTGATGAAGTAGGTTGAAGGATCGGATTTCATTTTGATGAGGGCCGGTGACACCGGCGAATCAGGCGGAGAATGCCGTGCTCTGGCCTGAGGGCACGGAGATCCTCATTGCAGCCAATCCGCGTTGCGCCGACAACGCTGCGGCAAACAACCGCACCTCCTCGGTGACCGGCGACGGCGGCAGGAGGTTCGCAAAGCGTCCTTCCGCCCGATGCTGCGACTCCTTCCGGTTGACGCCAAAACACGAAAATCGCCCCCGACGGTCGCGCAGAATCGGCAGCATCACGTGGTGCGGCACCCCGCCGCGGGCCTCACCCATCAGGAAGATGTAATCCTTGCGGCGTGGTGATTCAGCGGGACGGAGATTCGGGACCAGCGGTTCGCCGGGGAGCGCCTCTACGATCCAGGTCTCGATGGCCAACACCGCCAGGCGGGCATCATGGGCGGCACAAATGAGACGGGCGAGGGCCGCAAAGTTGTTTTCCTCCGCCTCCTCGTGGAGCGCCCCCGGTGCAAAGCGGAACAGGCCCGCGGATCCGCGCACCCACAAGGTAGGAGGCAGGTGTCCCGCTTTGCGCATGACCGGTTCGACTTGGGACTCGACCAGCCGGAACGACTCGGTCAGTTCGGTGTGGATGGCGGACTCTGACTCGACGCGAGGATTGGGTGAAGTGGATTTCGCGTTCATCTTTGAGGTGCTGGTTTGTCTTTGTCGTTTGGCCCGTTTTTCGGACCTTCAGTGACGCCCTCGTGTTGTGCGTAGCACCGCTGGCGAACAGATTGCGGCGAATGCCCAAACGTGGTGGATGTTCAATCCATGAGTTTGGCCTCCCGCACAGGCTTGACGCGCAGGGCGACTCTGCTTAGCTGTTGTCGCGGTTCCTCATAACGGCTGGCAGCAACACCCCCGCGCGCAGGGGTGCGGCAGGTTATACTCCAGTCTCTCCGACGCGGCATACCACGGTTGAACCCGAGTGTACGGGACGACGCGACGCGCCCGTTTGAAACTGACATGCTGGACCGAGCACCTTCGTTGAGACGAGTTGAACCGGCTGCGGCGCCCCTTCCGCTGGGCCTGGCAACATCCGGCTTCGCCACCCCGCGCCAGGTCTGGGTGGTGGACCCGCAGACGAACCATCGGGATTCCCTCGCGCGGGCCGCCGACCGGGGGCTGCACGGCATCGCCTTTGAGAGCGTGGCCAGCCAGACGGAAGCGCTGAGGCGGTTGACGCACTTGGAACAATTCCCGGCGGTGGTCATCACCGACTTTCGCGGCGACCTGAAGCTCAACGGCGCCGAATTCATCGCCCGGGCCCGAAAAGTGAGTCCGCCGGAAACGCGCTTCGTGATGTTCAGCGCGCTGGTGGAGGTTGCGACCGAATTCCGGCGGCTTGCCGGCCCGGGATACGACTTGCCGGATGCGATCGTGCCCAAACCGGATGCCTTCCGGTTGGTCCAGGTGCTGGCAGCGTTCCTGCCGCCGCTGCCGCTGAATGTGGGACGGCAGGCGGGTTGCGGTTGAGATTGCCGCGGAGGCCGTGGCCCTATCGTTCGTCAGACTGGGGGAGTTCGCGGGTGGTGTATTCCTGGTCGTAAGTGAACCAGTGCTCGTTGAAGTCCGGCCAGAAGGAGGCGCGCTTGAGCGGGCGCGGGAAGTAGTGGGAGTCGTGCCGGAGTTGCGGCCGCATCTGATGAAACAAAACGCCGTCAAGGGCGAGTTGGCCTTGCAGGTCCGCCTGCCGGCGAAATCCGATGTGGTTCCAGAGGTTGAAGATCCCCATGCTCCAGTCGAGCTGTTGCAGGTAGTAGTTCCGCATGAAATCGGGACCGAGCGTGAGCTCGCCCTCCGACCGCTGGTTGGCCAGGCGGAGTTTTCCTCCGAGCCAGCCATACGTGAGATGGGTTGCCAGCGGGTAGGTCTCGAACTGCGGGTCTTTGGCCAACTCGTGGATCAGCCGCATGAAGTTGGAGTGCCGCTCCTGCTGCTGATAGAAATCGAAGCCCCGAATGGCCGCGTGCTGGGTCTTGAGCGTGTAGGATCGGAGATCGCCCGGTTGATCGAGTTCAATCTCCCAGGCAGTGGTGATGATGGCAAACACGGCCGTCTGCATTTCTGCTGGCAACATGAAGGGCAGGCCATCGTGGGTGACGGTCCCGCGGTTTAGGCAATACGCCGCCTGGAATTGCTCCTTCTCCATGCGAAGCGCGGCGTTCAACTCCGGATCAAGGGTCGCGTAGGCGAACGACTCGGACGATCTGGCTCGCACCAACTCCCCGTTGGGCAATGGAATCTCCCCCAGGAAGTAGTTGTGAAGGCTCGTGTCATCCATCGCTCGGGCGGCGTGGAAAGGGTAGCTGAAGTAGCGGTCGCGCATCCCCAACCGGACCAAAGTGCCCCACGGATCAGGCCTGATATCCATGGTGGGCAGTGCGGCACCAAGGTAGGGCAGGATGTCGGCGAACATCGCTGCCGGCACCCATTCCATGCCACCCAACCGGGCATCCGGGTAGAGATAACCGGCAGGGAAGAGTTGCACCGGACCTGCGGGGCGGCTCAGGGCGCCGAAATAGTGCAGGACGTTGTCCAGCTTGATGTGGCTGGTCTGGGCATGGCCGAATTGGGGCGTGACAAACACCAGGGTGGTGAACACGCCGCGGAGCGTTTTGGGCCGGAGCTGTTGCCACAGGTCATAGTGATAACGGAGATGCCGGGCATTGATGCCGAGAAACGTCGCCTGCGAGGGCGACTGAAACCACGGCGAGCGTAGGAGGCTTTCATGCTCCTTCGGGAGAGGTTTGAGCCAGGGCAACTGGGGCACCGGAGCAATGTGCGGAGTGTAATTCCATCCCTCCAGTCCCGGCGGTAACTTGCCCTGATACCCCCCGAAACCGATGCCGGCCTCGATGCATTTGTCGGCGTTCCAGCCGGCGGGCATGACGAAATCGGTGAGCACCTTGGCCCGGGCCAGCGGGACGGCGCAGTTGAGGACATTCCGGCGCCGAGTACGACGATGGAACTCAGCGAAGATCTGCGAGTTGACCTCCCAGCTCGGCTCGGCAATCGCGGCCCAGCGCTGTTTTTGCGGCAAGTTCGTTGATGTCATTTGCATGCACCTTCTGTTGTGCGTAGCACTTGCCCGGCATGCCCTGCCCCCCCACGTCGTCCCTATCTGGCCCACTGAGCATTGCGGAGCGCGATCTTGCCAATTGCACGGAGTTGCACGGTGAAGGTTGTCGTTTTTGGGTTGAGTTTCTTCGTGATGGGTGATCGTTGTTGCAAGCATGGAATCACATTTGGCCGGATTTGCAGGGAACAGCACTGGACACGGAACGGGGAGATCGCGCCCAAGTGTTCGACCCGCCAACTCCAAGGCCTGGATTGTCTGGAGTCACCACGGCGGTTGAGCAGGCTCAGCCTGCACATGTTCGCACGCTGAAAGTCAATCAACCGGCCCACATTCGCGGCGAAGGCCCTGCCATCTTGCGGCAAGATAAGACATAGCATCGCGAAGATTCGGAAACCGGCCCCCTGCAATTCGCGGAGCGCTGCCAAGCGCTTGCAGGGCGAAGGCGCGTGGTGATGTGGCGTTCGCCCCTGGCAAGCTGCCTTTCACCGCGACGTTCTTCGTAACGACTTGCGCAAGCGCCGTCTGATCGAGCCGTTGTTCCAGGGCTTTGCACAGGGCGGGACTGGGCAGTTGTTCGTTCTGGGCCAGCGCGCAAAGGTTGGCCGGCGGGTTATGCAGATTTCTGGCAACCGCAAGGCGCACTTGAGGGTCGGCATGCACAGCGAGTCTTCCGATCCGCTCGGCATCGGTAG
This sequence comes from uncultured Verrucomicrobiota bacterium, assembly GCA_964371005.1. Lineage (GTDB taxonomy): Bacteria > Verrucomicrobiota > Verrucomicrobiia > Limisphaerales > MWDV01 > MWDV01. The sequence goes on from CAYJNU010000043.1 coordinate 23,422, forward strand.
GCCGCTTGGCCAGACTCTTGCCTATTCAACGCTAGGATTGGCTTCAGTTCGGGCGATTTCGTAAATGATCGTATTGGAAGCCTGCGGTTTCCTGGCCACCTCCAGCCGCATGGCAGGCTCGGGGTTCGAGGCCAGATTCTTCAGCGTGTCTTGATTGGCCTGGGGTGTAATTCAAAAATCGCCCGTCCCCGCCAGGGATTGCGCGGCGGATCAATCGCCACAGAGCGCCGCTATCAAGCCGGTCTTTTTTCGTGCAAGCTCAGTGCGGATGAGTCACCATGCTGCCACTCAAAGTCATGGATTACGCGAGGTCACGAACGAGCGCGGGCGGCGGCTGGGTGTTTTTTTGGTGTCTCCTTCCGCGTCGTGTTGTCCTTCAGGCGATTCATCGGTCCTTGCTTCAATGCCAGCCTGAATGCAAGCGACCCGGCGGTCCTTCCGACCAACAGTGAATGCGTCCACGACAACCACCCGCCCAAGGCAGCCCGAAGCCGGGGAGGTTGTCCGCGTTCGCACCCGCACCTACCTCCTCGAGTCCGTCCAGCCATCACCGGGCACGGGCACGCTGGTCCGTCTGGCTTGCCTGGACGACGATGCCCAAGGCCAGCCGCTCGAAGTCGTTTGGGAACTGGAACTCGACCCGGAGATTCTCGACCGGGAAGCATGGCAGTCCATCGGCAAGCGCGGCTTCGACAACGCCCGCCATTTCAGCGCCTTCATCCACACGCTCCGGTGGAACTGTGTCACTGCCACCGACCCGCGCATTTTCCAGGCCCCGTTCCGCGCCGGCATCCGCCTGGACGCCTACCAGCTTGAACCGCTCCGCAAGGCGCTGCTGCTTCCGCGCGTCAACCTGTTCATCGCCGACGACGTGGGCTTGGGCAAGACCATCGAAGCGGCCCTCATCGCAAGCGAACTGCTGTTGCGCCGCCGGGTCCGGGAGATCCTTGTGGCCTGTCCGCCCTCGATGCTGGGACAGTGGAAGGACGAGCTGGAAGCACGCTTTGGCCTGACGTTTGAAATCCTTGACCGCGCGTATTTGGAGCGCATCCGCCAGGAACGCGGCTACGGCGTGAACCCGTGGACCACCTTCCCGCGCTTCCTCATCTCCCACAAGCTGCTCATTGACGAAACCTACACGGGGCCACTTCGCGATTGGCTCGACAATTTGCGCCCCGGATCGCTTTTGATTTTCGACGAGGCTCACCATGCCGCCCCTTCCAGCGGCGCGAAGTATGCCATCGACTCCCGCATCACCCGCGCCATCCGCGACCTCGCCCCGCGCTTCGAGCACCGCCTCTTTTTGTCCGCCACACCGCACAACGGACATTCCAACAGCTTCAGCGCCCTGCTCGAACTGCTCGATCCGCAGCGGTTTACTCGTGGCGTGAAGGTTCTCAAGAGCAACCTCGACGGCGTGATGGTTCGCCGCCTCAAGGACGACTTGCGCGAACTGATAGGCGGCTTCTCCAAACGCGAGCCGGTGCAGGTGGACATCTCCGGTCTGCCGTCGGATGCCGCCGAGTTGAAGCTCTCCACGCTCCTCGATCAATACCGCCAGGTCCGTCAGTTGCGCATGGCGGGCGCGACCAAGCGCAAGCAGGCCGAGGCCGCGTTGCTCGTGTCGCACCTGCAACAGCGCCTTCTGTCTTCAGTCGAAGCGTTCGCGCGCACGCTCGCCGTCCACCGTCGCACGATGGAGCGCATCTGGGCCGCCGACGCTGCGGTCAGTTCGCCGGGCCAATCCAGCCAGCACCACGACCTGCTCTCGCAGGGCCTCGACCGCGACGATGACCGTTCCCAGCTTTCGGAAAAAGACCAAGACGAACTCCTCGCGCAAGAAGTCGAAGCAGCCACGGCTGCCACCGCTGGCAACACCCAGGGCGCCGACGTTCCCCGCGAAAAGGCACTGCTGACCGAAATGGAGATGGTCGCCGACCAGGCCCGTGGCCTGCCCGACGCCCGCGTCCGCTACCTGCTGGACTGGATACGAAAGAAGATGTGTCCCGGCGTCGCCGTGCCCGGCCAGGCGTGCCCGCAGTCAGGCGCGAAATGGAACGACCTCCGCCTACTCATCTTCACCGAATACGACGATACCCGGCGTTACCTCGTCGAGATGCTCCGCGCCGCCATCGCCGACACCGACCTCGCCGAGCACCGCGTCGAGGTCTATCACGGCCCAACGCGCCGGATAAACGCGAAGCAATCAAGCGCGCCTTCAACGAGCATCCGCAAAAGCACCCGTTGCGCATCCTGGTTGCCACCGATGCCGCGCGCGAGGGCATCAATCTTCAGGCCCACTGCCACAACCTCTTTCACTTCGATGTGCCGTGGAATCCCAGTCGCCTGGAGCAGCGCAACGGCCGCATTGACCGCAAGCTCCAGCCGTCGCCTGAAGTCTTCTGCCACTACTTCGTTTATACCCAGCGCCCGGAAGACCGAGTCTTGCGCGCCTTAGTTCGCAAGACCGAGACGATCCGCCGGGAACTCGGAAGCCTCGCCCAGGTGTTGGAGGAGCGGCTGGCCCAAACCATCCGCGTCGGCATCCGCCACGATGAAGCCGACAGAATCGCCGCCGAGATTGAAGGTGCGGACCTGGACGCCGACCAGCGCGCCACGGCGGAGGAGGAATTGGAAACCGCCCGCGAGCGCCAGAAATTGCAGCAGCAGATTGACCTTCTGCGCAACCGCATAAATGACGCTTCCAAGTGGATTGGCCTCGACATGGACCAACTCCGCGACACGCTTTCCTGCTCCCTGGAATTACTCGGCGCGGAACCGTTGCAGCTAACCGCCACGCCGGCCAACACGCCGCCCCGCTACGTCTTCCCCAACCTCGACACCCGCCACGGCGCGGACCCGTCATGGTCCGCCACGCTCGACACGTTGCGCGCCCTGCCGGACGAGGGCCAGACCGGCTACCAGTGGCGCAAGGAATCGCCCATCCGCCCGGTGGTGTTCACTGCCCCGCAGGGCATTGATGACGACATCGTTCAACTCCACCTGCAACACCGCGTCGTCCAACGCCTGCTCGGTCGCTTCCTCGCCCAGGGTTTCGTTCATCACGACCTCTCCCGCGCTTGTCTGGCCCACACCTCCGACGCCATCCCGCGCGTTGTCTTGCTCGGGCGGCTGTCGCTGTATGGCGCAGGTGCAGTTCGCCTGCACGAGGAAATTCTCACCGTCACCGCCCGCTGGACCGAGCCGCCCAGCCGGCGTGGCACCCTCACGCCTTACGCCCGCGAAGCGGAAGCCAGGACGCTCGAATTGCTTGAAAGCTCACTCCGCCCCGGCGCCCACGCCAATGTTCCCGAAGTCATCGCCGGGCGGCTGCAATCCTCCATGCCCCGCGACATCGAAGAACTGCTCCCTCACTTGGAGAAGCGCGGACAGGAAGCACAGGCCGAAGCGGAAACCAAACTCAAGAAACGCGGTGACGACGAAGCCGAATCCATCCGCCGCGTCCTCGAAGACCAAAAGCGTCGCGTGTTGACCGAGCTTGGTCGCTACGACCAGACCCAGTTGCTCTTGAGCCTCGACTTGGAAAAGCGCCAACTCGAATCCAACCGCCGCTACTGGGACAAGTGGCTGGCGAACGTCGAAGGCGACTTGCAGCGGGAGCCTGACCGCGTCCGGCAATTCTACCAAGTCGCATCCTTCCGAATTGAACCCGTCGGACTTGCCTACCTGTGGCCAGTCAGTGGTTGATGTATTCACACTATGAGTCTGCCACGCCTCGACTATGCCACGCGGATCGCCGACCGCCTGAACGAATTGGCCGCGACTGTAAAGACCCGCTCCCGCGCCAGTCTCACGGATGCCAATCGCTTCCTAGAAACCATCGCCGGACGCTTCTTCAACGCTCTCTTCGGCTGGGACTTGGTGAACTTAAATATTGGTCAAGCGAATTACCCCGCAGCCGATCTCGGTGATCGTGGACGTCGCATCGCTGTCCAGGTCACCAACGAGGAAGGCCCCGACAAGATCAGGCACACCACTACCAAAGCCGACGAACACCATCTCGGCAACGAGTTCGATCGGCTTATCGTCTTCTTCCTCTTGCCACGGAAGCCTGGTTTTCCAAGAAACTTCACCCAACCGCCGGGGGGGCCGAAAATCGAGACTTGGGACATTACTGATCTGCTGATGCAACTGCCAGAGGTGGTCACCCTTGATACCCTTGCGCGCGCGACCGCGGTATTGGACGAGGAGATGGCGAAGATCGCTGGGACCGGCACCCGGCGGAAGTTCGACATCTCTCGCATCCTCAAATACGCCCCGGCTGAACTCATCGGTCGCGAGAAGGAACTCAAGCTCCTCAACGACGCCTGGGTGAAAGTTTGCGGTGGGGAAACCAAGCGCCCACGTATTCTCACTCTTGTCGCCCTCGGAGGCGAAGGGAAGACCTCGCTCGTGGCTAAGTGGGCGGCGGAATTGGCACATCAGGACTGGCCAGGATGCGACGCGGCGTTTGCGTGGTCGTTCTACAGCCAAGGCATGCGGGAACATGGCGGGATGTCCGCAGACACTTTTATTGCCGCTGCGCTAGAGTTTTTCGGCGACGAAGATGGGCGGCAATGGGCTCGCAGCCCCGCGTCGCCGTGGGATAAAGGCAGCCGGCTTGCCGAATTCATCGCTCGACGCCGCGGTTTGCTAGTACTTGACGGACTGGAGCCGCTCCAGCACCCGCCCAGCTCGCCGCTAGCAGGCCAGATCAGAGATCCTGCGCTGGCCGCCGTGCTTAAATGTCTTGCAGTACACAACCCCGGTCTGTGTGTTGTGACTACCCGAGAACCCGTGGCCGACCTCGCGCCGTTCCGTCACACTACTGCACCAGAACTGATACTGGAGCAGCTCTCCGTGCCTGCAGGAGTTGCCTTGCTGAAACAGCTCGGCGTGCGGGCAGAAAGCGGCTCCAAGCAGGAGTTCGAGCAACTGGTTATAGACGTGAAGGGTCACGCTTTGACAATAAACCTACTAGGCCGTTTCCTCGCTAAGGCGCACCGAGGGGACATCCGTCTTCGCTCTCGGGTGAAATTGAAGAAGGCAGATGCAAAGGTCCAAGGAGGCCACGCTTTCAAGGTCATAGCGGCCTACGAGAGGTGGCTGACTGACGGCGGCCCAAGAGGCGCTTGCCAACTGGCCGTCTTGCGGCTGTTGGGCCTCTTTGATCGACCAGCCGATGCAGGCTCCCTTGCGGCATTGCAGCGTGCTCCCGCGATCGAGGGTCTGACCGAAGTCTTGGTAGACATCGACGAGGAGGATTGGAACCTAGCAATTTCCGCCCTTGCAGAATGCGGCCTTGTAT
>CAYJNU010000044.1:0-7249 GCA_964371005.1 uncultured Verrucomicrobiota bacterium
TTAGTCCGGTGACTCCCGGTGGGTTGCTGACCTACAGCGGCACGGTGAGAAACTCCGGCAACATCACGCTCACCAACGTCGTTGTCGTCAATAACCTGAGCGGGGCCACGCCGGTCTTCACGGCCGCCACGCTGGCCCCCGGCGCCGTTGCCAACTTCACCGGCAGTTACAGCGCGCCGGCCAATACTTGTTCCACCGCGAGCAGTTCGACCGCCACCGGTCGGAGCATCTGCGGGGTTGCCGTCACCCACACCGCCAGTGCGACCTGTCCCATCCTGACGGCGCCGCAGATCGTGGTCACGGCGGTTTGTCCGACCGCACCCATCGTGCCCGGCAGTGTGCTCACCTATAGCGGCACCGTCCGAAACGCCGGCAACATCACCTTAACGAACGTGGTCGTCGTCAGTGACCGGCCCGCGGCCAACACGACGGTGTTCACCGCCGCCTCGCTGGCGCCTGGTGCGTCCGCTCCATACACCGCCAGTTTCACCGTTCCGGCCACCGATTGCTCGGTCGCCACCACGGTGGCCGCCACGGGCAAGGACCTTTGCACGGGTGCGACAACGGCCAACTCGGCCAACATCACCTGCACCGTCGCCACCGCGCCGGCCATCGCGGTCACGCTCGCGTGCCCGGCCACGCCCGTTGCCACCGGCGGCTTGATCACCTACACCGGGACGGTCAGGAATTCTGGCAACGTCACGTTGAATAACGTGACCGTCATCAACAACCAGGCTTCGCCCAGTACCGTATTCAGCGTGCCGAGCCTCGCGGCCGGAGCGTCCGCCAACTTTACCGCGAGTTTCACTGTACCCGCCGATGGGTGCTCCGTCAGCAGTTCGGTGACTGCTAGGGGTAGCGATGCCTGCACCGCGACCGTGGTGACCGACACCAAATCCGCGACCTGTCCGTTGGGGACCACCCCCAGTATCGTGGTAACCCAAGTTTGCCCGGTTAGTCCGGTGACTCCCGGTGGGTTGCTGACCTACAGCGGCACGGTGAGAAACTCGGGCAATATCACGCTCACCAATGTGGTCGTCGTGAACAGCCTGAGCGGGGCCACGCCGGTCTTTACGACCGCCACGCTGGCACCCGGCGCCGTCGCCAACTTCACCGGCAGTTACACCGTGCCGGCCAATACTTGTTCCACCGCGAGCAGTTCGACCGCCACCGGTCAAAGCATCTGCGGTGTCGCCGTCACCCACACGGCCAGTGCGACCTGTCCCATCCTGACGGCGCCGCAAATCGCAGTCACGGCGGCTTGTCCGGCCACCCCCATCGTGCCCGGCAGCGTGCTCACCTATACCGGCACGGTTCGTAACACCGGCAATATCACCTTGACCAACGTAGTCGTCGTCAGTGACCGGCCCGCGGCCAACACGACGGTGTTCACCGCCGCCTCGCTGGCGCCCGGCGCGTCCGCTCCTTACACCGCCAGTTTCACCGTTCCGCCCACCGATTGCTCCGTCACCACCACGGTGGCCGCCACGGGCAAGGATCTTTGCACGGGAGCCACGACGGCTAACTCGGCCAACATCACCTGCACCGTCGCCACAGCGCCGGCCATTGCGGTCACCCTGGCTTGCCCGGCGGTGCCCGTTGCGACCGGTGCTTTGATCACTTACACCGGGACGGTCCGGAATTCTGGCAACATCGCGTTGAACAACGTGACCGTCGTCAACAACCAGGCATCGCCCAGCACCGTATTGACGCTGGCGAGCCTGGCCGTGGGCGCCTCGGCCAACTTTACCGCGAGTTTCACCACGCCCGCCGATGCGTGCTCCGTCAGCAGCACGGTGACCGCCCGGGGCAGCGATGCCTGCACCGAGACGATTGTCACCGCCAGCGCCTCTGCGACCTGTCCGTTGCTCACGGCGCCACGGATCACCGTCACGCAGAACTGCCCGGTGGAGCCGATGAGCCCGGGTGGAACCGTCACATACAGCGGCAGCGTCCGCAACGCGGGCAACATCACCTTGAGCAACATCGTGGTGACCAGCGGGGGCAGCGGAAGCTCGCTCTCGAATACCGTTGACACGATCTGGGTGGACGATGCGGTGCCCTCGGGAGCCGTGCTCACCTTCTGGCCTGCCGGCGGTGATTCCTGGACCTGGGTTACCAGCAACCCGGCTCCCTTCTCAGGTACCAGAGCCCACCAGTCCCAAGTCTATCCGGGAACACATCAGCATGTGTTCAAGTATGCCAATACCCCCCTTCCCATCAACGCGGGCGATACTTTGTTCGCCTATGTTTACCTGGACCCGGCCAATGTGCCGAGCACCGTGATGCTTGAGTGGCATGACGGTTCGACCTTTGAACACCGTGCTTACTGGGGGGCCAACAACATCACCGAGCTGGGGACGGACGGCACGGACAGCCGCCGTTATACGGGACCGCTGCCTGCGGTGGGTCAATGGGTCCGGTTGGAAGTGCCGGCCAGCAGCGTCGGCCTGGAAGGCCGCTCAGTGGGTGGCATGGCGTTTGCCTTGCATGACGGACGGGCCACCTGGGATGCCGCCGGCAAAGCGACTCGGACGAGCACTCCTCCGCCAATCACAGGCACGGTCGTCTTCACCGCGGCCACGTTGGCCCCTGGCGCCGTCGCCGACTTCACTGTCAGTTACACGGTGCCCGCCAACAGCGGGTGTTCCTTCACTTCCACGCTGGCGGCAAGCGGCGCGGACACCTGCACCGGCAGCCGGGTCACCGCGAATGTGACGACCGTCTGTCCGTTGGTGACGAACCCGGGCATCACGGTCACGCAGACCTGCCCGCCGAACCTGGTGAGTCCGGGCGGCATTCTCACCTACACCGGCATCGTCCGTAACACGGGCAACATCACGTTGACCAACGTCATTGTGGTCAATAATGAGCCCGCCCCGAACACGGTGATCTTCACCGCCGCCATGCTGGCGCCAGGCGCCCAGGCCAGCTTCACGGGCAGTTATCAGGTGCCTTGGAACTGCTGTGTGAGTTCCAGTACCGTCCGCGCCACGGGCCAGGACATCTGCACCGGCGTTACCGTGGCCGATACGGACACGGCCACTTGCACGGCGCTTACGGTGCCGCGGATCGTTGTGACCAAAGCGTGTCCGCCGGAGGCCGTGGAACCCGGAGACCTGTTGCGCTATAGCGGCACCGTCAGCAATGCCGGCACCATCACCCTGATCAACGTGACCATTGAGAACACCCAGCCGAGCACCGGTTCGCCCGTGTTGGGACCGATCAATCTGGCCCCGGGTGAATCCGTCCGCTACTACGCGTCTTACGTCGTGTCGCCCGACTTCTGCGGCACGGACACGGTCACGGCGCGCGGTTTGGATGCCTGCACCTACGCCGCCGTGGTCAACAGCGTGACGACGTCCTGCCCGATCACGACGACGCCGCGCATTTTCGTGACGAAGAACTGCCCGCCAGAACCCACGCCGCACCTGGGCCTCCTGATCTTCACCGGCACGGTGAGCAATCCGGGGAATGTGACCCTGACCAATGTCTATGTGGTCAATAACCAGCCCAGCAACAACACGCCAGTCCTCGGCCCCATCACGCTGGCGCCGGGCGCGTCGGTCAACTTCACCGGCAGCTACACCACGCCGAAGTACTGTTGTGACATCGTGGATACCCTGACTGCCCGCGGCCAGGGCCGCTGCTCAGGCGAGCAAGTCACCGCGACCGCCACGGCGATCTGTCCGCTGGTCAACACGCCGCGCATCGCGGTCACCAAGGACTGTCCGGCGGCATCAGTGCCGGTGGGCGGCTTGTGGACGTTCAGCGGCTCCGTGAGCAACTCGGGCGACACGATCCTGACGAATGTTTACGTCGTCAGCAGTGCGCCCAGTCCCAACACACCGTTGCTCGGCCCAATTGAACTGGCGCCGGGTGAAACGAAGCGATTCAGCGGCAGCTATACGGTCACCGCCAACTCCAACCCGCAGTTGGACACCGTCACGGCTCGCGGCGTGAACACCTGCCAGGGAGTGCCCACCTCCGCCACGGCCAATTGCTTCGGGTCCATTGATGCGCCGGCCATCACCGCGGTGACTTTGGCGAATGGCGTGGCGACGGTTTCCTGGGCGGCCACACCGGGAACCGTTTATGCCCTGCAATTCAAATCGGGCTTGCGGGATTCAAACTGGATCAGCATTCCGGGCAACGTAACCGCCGGCGGCTACGTCGCCTCCAAGAGTGACGCCGTGGGCTCAACCACGCAACGGCTCTACCGCGTCATGATCGTGCAGTAATGCGCGCAAACCGGCGAATGACAACTCCAACCGGAGGCAAGCCAGCGACATTCGGCTTCCTCCGGTTGGGCTTTAGCAGATGAAGAAGCCTGCCAAACCATACGACCTGAAAACATCAAGATTATGAAGAACGCACTCTTTGCCGCAATCCTATGGACGAGCGCATCGTGTCTCGCAGCACTGGCTGCGGGCACCCCCAAGATCCAGTTTGAACAGACGGTTTACGATTTCGGAAAGACCTCGCAGGTGGCAACCGTCTCCGGTGTCTTCAAGTTCAAGAACATCGGCGACGCCGTGCTCAAAGTGGAGCCGCCCAAACCATCCTGCGGCTGCACGGTCGCCGAGTTGAAGCCGGACACGCTCCCGCCGGGCGCCACCGGCGAACTCCCCTTCACGTTCAATCTCGGCCTTTACCGGGCGACCATGGAAAAACACATCGCGGTTCGCTCGAACGATCCGCAGACTCCCGAAGTCTCGCTGATCGTCAAGGTGGATTACACGCCGCTTTACGAAATCAGCCCCTTGGCGCTCGTACCGAACCTGCCGCTGGGCGTTGATGCCACCAACCAATGCACCACGATCACCCGCACGGACGGAAAGCCGCTCCGAATCGCGAAACTCGAAGCCTCGAAGCCCTGGATCACCGCGATCGTGGAGCCGGAGGCCAAGGCGGATGAGGCCACCGCGCGCATTCGCGTCACCGTTCAACGCGAGGGGCCGCCACGGCGCTTCAGTGAATTCGTCCACGTTTACACCGCCGAACAAACGAACGCGCCCGTCTCCACCATTTACGTCTATGGCCAAGTCATGGGCGAGGTGTCGCTGAGTCCGGAAGCGCTGTATTGGAGCGTCTCCGACGCGACGAATGCGCCGGCGGATCGCCTCGAGGCCCAGGTCCTGCGGCGGGTGACGATTCGCTCGGCCGACGGCAAGGCGATTGAGTTGAAGAATCCGCAAAGCACCATCAAGGGTATCAAGGTCGAACTGGTGCCCAAGGAGGCCGGCACAGTCTATGAACTGGTCGCGCGTCTGGATGAGATGCCGGCGAGCACCGTCAGCGGCAATGTGTCTTTTGAGACTTCGGTGGCCGCGCAGCCCATGATTGAGGTGCCGGTCATCGTCAATGTGTTCAGACCCTGATGGGTTCAGCAGGAGAAGCCGCGTGTGCGTGCGCGAGTCATCGAAAGCAGTGAGGGGACTACCGGGACTGGACTCGCCGGCAATGCGCTTTTCTCGTTGCGACCGCCGCCAAACCTACCCGCTTTGGCAAAGCATTTTGTGATGAATATCTGGTTGACAAAGAGATTCAGCCGCTTAGACTTGCGCCAGTTAAATCAATTTGGACATCAGGAGAGCATTATGAAAATGACAGCCACGTGGATTCAGAAAACCGCCGTCTGTGCGATGGCATTGGCATTGGCCTTCTCCGTGGTCGCAGAGACCAAGCAGGTTAGCGCCAAGGTCACCCGCATCAAAGGTTCGGCGCGCTACAGCACCGACGGCAGCACATGGAAAGCGCTGAGTGTCGGCCAGTCGCTCGGCGCAGGGATGACCCTTCAAACCGCAGCGGGCTCAACGGTGGACTTGGTGTTGGGTCAGGACACACCTATCGCTCGCTCGCCCAGGATCAGTGAAGCCTTCTCCGTACAAGGCGTGGGCTACCGGATGCTCGCCGAACAGGATGTTCTTCGCGTCTATGCCGATTCGATGCTGGCGATTGACAAGCTGACCGCGACTCCCACCGGCTTGGGGGAAGTCAAGGAAACGCAACTGGATCTCCGCGCGGGCAAGATCTTTGGCCGGGTGAAGAAGCTCTCTGCCGGCTCGCGCTATGAGGTCAAGCTGCCCAACGGCGTTGCCGGTATCCGTGGCACGATTTATTCCGTGACTGCCGAAGGCGTGGTTACCGTGCTGTCCGGCCAGGTGGTTGTGGCCTACGTTGACGCGAGCGGCCAAACGCAGACTCAGGTAGTCGAGGCGGGTTTCACCTTCGATGTGCGCAATCCCGTGCCGCCAATCCCGATTTCGGATGGCGGTATGCCGAGTGATCTTCCGCTGGTGCCCCCGGGCTTCCAGGACGTTCCTGGTGACCAGACTCAGATCTTTGTGTCGCCGACGACTGGGACCAGCAGCAGTGGTAGTTCAGAGAACCCGCCGTCGGAGCCAGAGTAATTCTCAGTTTAGTTTTTCGTGGCCAGAGCAGCCTTGTGTTGCTCTGGCCTTTTTGTTTAGTTCGCACGTGTGATCCTTCGCCAAACCAGCGCGGTCAACCTGGGTCTCGCTGCCGGAGTGGTTGGTATTCTTGCTTGGGCGGCTGCCTCCCGGCCCAATTTGGTCGAGAAAGTCGAGGCGATTACCTACGACGGGCGAGTGAAGCTGGCCTGTCGAGATACTGCCCCCGCGGCCACGAATCTGGGTTTCGTGGATATCAATGACCGCACGATAGCCATGTTGAAGAGCGGTGCGGTTGGAACGGGTTACGGGCTTTATTGGCCGCGGCACGTTTACGGAAAGGTGGTGCGCGAACTCCAGGCCCAAGGGGCGCGGGCGGTGGCCTTCGACGTGTTGTTTGGCGAGCGGCGTGCCGATCATGGTGGCGTGAGCGTCAATGGCATCATCGTCGAGTCCGATGAGTTTTTCGCGCAACGCCTGGCCGCGGCACGGAATGTCATTCTCGCTGCCGACCGCGGGATGCTCCCGATACCGTTGTTCGCAACCAATGCGGTCGCCGTGGGCGATATTTCGGCGGAGAAGGACCCTGATGGTGTGTTGCGCCGCGCGCGCGCATTCCAGACCTACCGGCTCTGGCATCCACTTTTTCTCCAGGCGGCGGAAGAATACGGCGTGGACCTGACCAGGGCGAAGCTCGAACCTCACCGAATCCTGCTCACGCAAAGTGACGGAAACGAAATCCCGCCCTTCGAACTCGACGACCAGGGCCGCTTTGCCCTCGCCGATTTCCTGGGGGACCGTCTTCCGTCTGGTATGGCAACTCAGGCCAAGCCTTT
>CAYJNU010000044.1:7259-28726 GCA_964371005.1 uncultured Verrucomicrobiota bacterium
CGTGTGGCACATGGGCATCGCACTCGCTGCCCAGGAGTTGAAACTCGATCTTGCCAACGCACAGATTGATTTGGCCGCGGGCCGAATTGTTTTCCGTGGCGCACGGGGCGTGGAGCGCATCATCCCGGTGGATGGTAAGGGGTACTTCTACATTGACTGGTCGTTGACGCCGAACGATCCGCGGCTGACCGCGCAAAACTTTGTCAGTCTTTTCCAAAAAGATCGGGACCGGATTCGCGGAGAGACCAATGACATTCCCGAGCTTTGGAAAGACAAGCTGGTCGTGATCGGCTCCACCGCTACCGGCAACGACCTGACCGACCTGGGTGCAACACCGCTTTCCAAAGAGACCTTCCTCCTCAGCAAGCACTGGAATGTGGCCAACTCGATCATCCAGGACCGTTTCATCCGGCGGACCGCTCCCTTCGGAGACGCTCTCATCGTGCTGGTTCTCGGAGCGCTCGCTGCGGTGCTGACGATTGGCCTGCGGCCACCGTGGTCCTCGTTGGGCGTGGGATTGATCGGCGCGGTTTATGGTGTGGCGGCGGTCTGGTTTTACACCCACTCGCGATTGTGGCTGCCGATGGTCCTGCCGCTCCTGGGAGGACTGTTGTTGACGCACGGCTGCCTGCTCGCCCATCAGGCGTTCTTCGAGCAACGCGAGAAACGGCGGGTCAAAGCGGTCTTCAGCAAGATCGTTTCGCCCAACGTCGTCAACGAACTGTTGCGGGCCAAGCACCTGTCGTTGGGCGGCGCACGCCGTGAAATCACCGTGTTATTTGCCGATGTGCGCGGGTTCACTGAGTTCACGGACGTGAGTCAGGAGAAGGTCGAGGAATACGTCCGCCAGCATGATTTGACCGGTGAGGCAGCCGAAGCGTGCTACGCGAAACAGGCTGGCGAGACCCTGGCCACCGTGAATCTCTACCTTGCGCAGGTTGCGGACATGGTCATCAAGCACGATGGCACGCTCGATAAATACATCGGCGACTGCGTGATGGCGTTTTGGGGCGCGCCCGCGCCGGCACCTCAACATGCACTCAACTGCGTGCGTGCCGCCGTGGATGCGCAACGCGCCATCTTCGAACTCAATCAGCGCCGTGCGGAGGAAAACAAAGTCATCGAAGCCGAGAATGTGCGCCGAAATGCGGGTGGCCAAACTCTGTTGCCGCTTCGCCCTCAGCTTCAGTTGGGCACGGGTATCAACACTGGCGTGGTCACGGTCGGCTTGATGGGTTCGGAGCAACACCTTCGCAATTACACTGTCTTCGGTCGCGAGGTCAACCTGGCCAGCCGGTTGGAGGGCGTTTCTGGCCGCGGGCGGGTCGTGATCAGCGAAGCAACCTACCGACACCTGTTGCGCGACGATCCGGTCCTGGCGAGAACGTGCGTTCCGCTCTCGCCGGTCACGGTCAAAGGCATCCGTGGGGCGGTTAACATTTACGATGTCCCGTGGCGGTTGCCGTAAACGTTTTGGGCAGCACCCAAATCATGACGCCGAGCGCCGAACCGAAGTTGGGCGCTCTGGGGTGCGGAAGCGCCTATTGCTTGAGCCGGTAGAATCGCGCTGCCCCGGTCGCCTGGATCGGAAGGATGTTCCGGTCGCCCACGATTGCGGGTATTCCACCCAAGGGCTGCCAGGTGCCGCCCAAGGCGTCGGTGTACTGCGGCGCGTAGCCGGTGGCAGAGGTCGGCCAGGAGAGATTCCAGATGTTGCCCGAGACCGGAGTGATGCTCAGCGATGGGGGCAGACCGCCGCCACACTTGCCACCACCAGTCGCCAGGTAAACAGCCTGGATTTCATCCGTTGAAAGGGCACGACTGTAAATGGCCGGCTCATCAAGCAAACCCGCGAAGCGCGTGTTGTCATACGGGCGATACCCGAGATGCAATGGCGAGGTGGTTTGCGGCGTGAAGCTGCCGAGGGTTGCCGTTGCGACATTGGTGCCATTGCAGTACATCTTTGCCACCCCGCTGGCCTTGTCGTAAGTCAGTGCGACGTGTGTCCAGGCATTGAGGAGAACCCGTCCGGGTGTGGAGGAGAAGTTGTGAGTGCCCCCGCCCGTGTCATTGAGGTTTGCGTAAAGCGAGCCTTGGCCGCCGCCCAGCAAGGCGACGGAAATCCAGAAGTGAACGCCCCAGTTATTGTTTACGCGCCCCCACTCGAACACCGGGTGCGCAGTGGCGATCTCGCTGGGGTTGATCCAGGTCTCGACGGTGAATCCGGAGCCTGCCCCAAGGTTCACCGATGGTGAAGCCGGAATAGTGACGTACGCGCCCGCAGTATCGAAGTTGAACGCTGCTCCGGTCTTGCCGGGCGCTGTGCTCATGGCGCCGACGTAGCCGCCGTGGTTTCCGTTGAAGGCGTCCAGCGCCCCCACCTCGGCCGGCCACCAACTCACGAGGTCTGGCGTGGTGACGGCGCAGGGGATGGGGTGGACCGTCAGGTTCAGCGTGCTGAGGTTGTTGGCCGGCGTGAGGTCCTTTTCGTAATGCGAGACGAAGGCGGTGCTGTTCAGCGTGCCTGCGGTGGTGGGCACGAGTGTCAACGTCAGCGTGGCATTGGTGCCGGTGGCCAGATCGCCGAGATCCCAGCGCACGAAGGGATTGGTTTGCACGAGCGTGCCTTGCGAGTTCGTGGCAAAGATCACCAGGACGTCGGCCGGGAACTGATTGGTCACAAACACGCCGCGCGCATTCTGCGGTCCGCGGTTGGTGACCGAAGCCGTCCAGGTGATCGGGTAGCGGTTGGTCGCCGGGTTGGGCACCGCAACCTGCGTGATGGCCAGGTCCGCTGTGCGCTGTGCCAAGGGCTCAACCGTGAGGTCGTAAAGCACGGGAGCGCTTTCACCCACCCGCGTCTGCAAGGACACTTCCACTTGGAGGAACTGCCCGGGAGGCGTGGCGGCGAGCAGGGCTCCGTTGGTGCAGGTTTCCCAATGGGACCAGGTGACTTCATTGTTCGAACTGCGTGCGCGCACCTTCACTCCGCTGCCGTTGGGATCCAGCGCGTTCCAGAAAACCTTGCCCCATTGCGTGAACTCGACCCGCGCATCGTGCGTGACGATCCACGTGCCGAAGCGCAGCGTGGTGCCACGCAGCAGATTGCCGGTCATGTCGCTGTAGCCGTAATGCGTGGTGCCGATGATCCGTTTGGAGAGCTCTACCAGGTCAGTTTCCGGGTCAATCCGTTCGATGTACTCGTTGCCGAGGTTCACCGCCCAAACCTTGCCCTCGGAATCCACCGAAACGCCCGTCGGTGTGGGGCCCACGGCAATGGTCTTTTTGAGCACGCCGTCGGGTGACCAGCGCGCCACGGTGCCGGGGCCGGAGTTGGCGACCCATACGTCGCCATCTGCGGTCACCGCGATGCCGCGCGATTCGTAGATACCGTTCACGGTCCAAGCCTTGGTGGCGGTGAGCACGTTGATCCGCGAGAGCTTGGAAGCCTGCCAGCCGGAGACGAACAAGTGATTACTGCGATCGAGGCCCAAGCCATAGCAAGTGTGTCCCACTTCAACCAGGGAGATCGAGTCGTCAGCCGGATTCAGCCGCAGGACGTGGCTCGCGGCACTGGCCGACCAGAGAATCCCGTTGGCGTCCACGACGGCGCCATAGGGACCGTGGTTGAGCGAAGAAACGTCGTTGGTCCGCAGAATCTGCGCGGTGGCGTTTTCGAGCAGGTAGTACTTTTTGGAAGTGTAATGGCCGGCCCAGACGTTGCCCTGGGCGTCGGCGGCGATGGCCCGCGGCCCGGAGTTATCGGTTCGGTTTTCGTAGCCGCCGGTGTACGTGCCCGGCACGAACGTGCCTTCCTTGCCGGAGATTATGACAATTTCGTACAGCACGCATTCATCCTGCCCCCACGGCAGCATCTCGCTCCCGGTGATGTCGCCGTCGCCGTTCAGGTCCTGCGAGGTCTCGATCATGCCGTTGCCGTTGCGATCCTGGTACTGGCCGTTCTCGTAAAGGCCGAGCTTGATGACGGTGCCGGTGACGCGGTTGACGACCCAGCAATTGCCGTATTGATCTACCGTCGTGCGCGACGGGGCGCCGCTGGTGGACGGTCCGGTGCGATAGCGGCCCAGTTCCCTGCCGGTGTGGATGTCCACTTTCGACACCGTGCCCTCGTTCGAGTTCGGCACCCAAATGTAGGGCGAGGTGACGGTTTGATCACCGAGTGTGAGCTGGTTGTTCCCGTAAACCGTGCCGACGGTCGCCCCGCGCTCGAAATCAGTGTCGGTGGTGAACACGGCGCGTTGCGGCACGTTCGTGACGATCGGGGTCACCGTAATGAGTCGTACGAGGTCGGCCTTGGTCGCGTCGGTCGCGGAGCGGACGAGCACGTCGAGCGTGTTTGTGGCATTGGGCGGAACGGTGGTGCCGGGATTCACCTCCGCGCGGAATTCCCACGTGGCCCCGGGGATCAGCGTGACCCAGGCTCCGCCGCTGGTGAGGTCCGCGGTGACCTCGCTGGTGCCGGTGAGACCGTCGAAATACCGTGCGCTCCACCCGCCGCTGCCCGGCGTGCCGGTGACGGTGAATGTGTTGGTGGCGTTGCCGGCGTTCACCAGCTTGAGTGGGAAGGTCGTCCCGCCGGCGCCGGTAAGAATGACTCGCTTGGTCTGGTTCGAACCCGCCAGGTTGAACACGCCTTCGCCGGCATAGACCACGTCCGTGAGCCGGCGCACGAGCAAGTCCGGCTGCCGGGTGATCTGGTTGTAGCCGACCAACCGTGCTGCGTCGCGCAACGAACGCGTGTAGCGGTCGGTCGTCACGCTGATCGTCGCCGTCTTGCTTTCGCCGCCCGGAACGCGAAGGTCGGGCAGCATCGCCACCGTGAGATACTCGGCACTGCCCGCCGGGAGATTGCTGAGGGCAAAGCCAGTGGCGCTGGTGATGAGGGCGGTGATGTTGCTGCCGCTGAGTTGGTAGTTCACGGTCCAGCCGGAGTTCGTGCTTTCGACCGCGCGCAACTGAAACGACTGGGCGACGGCCCCATCGTTCTCGACTTTGACCGTGAAGGACGCCGCAGTCGCCGGGGTGGCGGTCTCCGTGAGCACCTGCGCGCCGGCGGGTTGGACCTGGTAGATGTTGTTGAGCGCGAATGCGCCCGCGCCGTCACTGGCCTGCTTGATGGCAAGGTCCAGCGGCACGGGGGGCAGGGCGTTCGTCGGGCCGCGATAGTCGCGATACGCCACCCGGGCCACCGCGCCCACACTGTTGTTCTGCGCCGACGTGGCCAAGCCTACGTAAAGGCGATTGGAGAAGCCCACGGTCATTTGCGAGAACAGAATCCAGTCCATGCCGTTGGTCGCGGCGAACGCCCGGAACGTGTCATTCGAGCGCGTCAGGCGGACCCAGGCGTTGGGGAGCGGCACCCCCACGCCGGGGAAGCTGTATTGGTTCGCTCCCGACCAGCCACCGACGCCGGCGCCTTGTGCGCCACGGATGTGGGTTTCATAGCGGTTGGCACCGGTGACCGGGAACAGCGTGACGTTCAGCATCGGACTGCCGGGGCTGAGGTTCTGCCGCGCCATCAGCCCGGCCCGCGAATAGGTGTTGGCGCCCTGGTAGGTTTCCAGGCGCACGGCCACCTCGAAGTCCCCCTCCACCACCTGATAGACGAAATGGCCCCGGTCGGCCACGTCCCAGAAGTCGCCGCCGCCGGCCACGATCTCAAAGCTGTTGCTGCGGCACGTGAAAGCGGAGCCAATCTCTACGGGGTCGCTGCCCGGCGTCCCCAAGTCCAAGTTCTCCAAGCCGTGGACGATCACGGCCACAGTGGTGTTCGCCGGCAACGCATTGCCCGCGTGATCTTTCAGGTTGTTCAGCCGCACCGAGTAGTTCGTGAACGACAGCAACGACACGCCCAGCGAAACCGACTGGCCATCGGCGCGCAGCGACACGCCGGTCACCAGGCCGCCGTTGCTCAGCGTGTAGTTGGCGGGATTTGTGACGGAGGTCGGGTCCATCAACTCGCTGAAGCAAACCCCAATGTTCGTGCCGCCCGCAAGCGTGGCCGCGGACAAGGCCTGGGGTGCCGTGTTGTCCTGGGTGATCGTGATCGTGGCCTCGGCGCTGGTGGTCTGCACTCCCGGAATCGCCACGATGCACCGATAGCGCGCCCCGGCGTCCGCCCGGAGCAAACGGGCCGTCGTGTAACTGCTCGTGCTCGCGCCCGGAATGTCCACGCCATTGCGTTGCCACTGGTAGAAGACCGGCGCGTAGGATGACGTGACGCCAACCGTGAAGTTGGTCGCCGACGATTCGGCCACCAGCACGTTCAACGCCTGCTGGGTGATCGTGATCGAGGCGCCGACCGGATCGCCGTAGGCCGCGAGGTATTGGCCGGCAATGGGCGGGTCGCCGTTGTTTGGCGGCGGCGTGCCGGGCATCTGCCAAGCCACCCCGAGGTTGTCGCTGCAACAGTCGTTCTTCATCACCGCTTCGAGGTAGTACTTCTGCCCGGCCAGCAGGTAGATGGGAGCGGAGCGGTTCTCTGGATTGGCAGGGGTGCGTCCGTCCGTGCCCACCCAATAGCGCGGGCCGTTGTAGCGCGGTTCGGTGGCGATGAGCCGCTTGTTGGCGGCATTGTCGTCCGGGCTGAGGTAGAGCGCGCCGCGGGCGTCGGAGCAGACGTAGAACGTGTAATAGCCGTTCGTGGGCGGAATCACGAAACCCGTGAGCCGCTCGCCCATGTCGTAATCGTGAACGTTGAGCGGAATTTCCCCCATCGGAACGTGGCCTGACAAGTCCGGCAAGTCCGGATACCGCCAATGCTGGGTCAGGGTGTAAAGCTCCAACCCGGGGATGGAATAATACGCCTGGCGATGCAGGAAGCCGCGGGTTTGCACCCAAGCCGTGAAGTTGGTGGCGCTGTTGCCCGCGTTGTGTGCTTGCGCCGCGTCCGTGATGCCGGTTACGGCGAGAGTGTAGGTCTGGCCCGGCGTTTGGCGTCCGGTGGTGAGCACGACGTTTGTGCCGTCGAGCATCAATTGCGCGGAGAGCGTGCTTAGCCCGCCGTTGAACACATAGCGGCGCGGATCGCTGGCGGTGCTGTCCATGACCGGTTCCGAAAAACTCACGATCACCTTTTCCATCGAGGCGCTGCCGGTGATCTTGATGACTGCGGGCGGAGTTGTATCCGCCTGCACGGCGAGCACGGCTGTACTACTGGTGGCGCGGCTGAAACCGTTTTGAACTTCCACCGAGAATTGCGCGCCGTTGTCGCCCATGGCGGCACTGGCCACGGTGTAGTTCGTCCCGGTTGCCCCCGGGATCGCAACGCCGTTGCGCAGCCACTGATAGCGGTAAGTGGGCGTGCCGGTGGCTACGACGCTGAAGCTCGCCGACTGGCGCTCCGCAACCGTCTGGCTCTGGGGCGGCGCGACGATGCTGGTCGGCGCGGAGGGCGTGATTGAGGAGAGAAAGTCGCCAGGCACAGGTGAATCGCCATTCGCAGGCGCAGGCATCCCGCGCATCCGCCAGGCGACGGCCAGGTAATCATTGCCCGTCGATTCAGCCATGAGCCCTTCGATGTAGTAAGCCTTGCCGGCCTCCAGCCGGTAGTAAGCGGATTGCTGGCTGGCGTACTTCGTCCACTGCCGAACGCTGTCGCAGTTGTCGGGCACGCGGGCGATGGCCACCTTGTTGGCGGGATTGCCGTTCGTGCTGAGGTAGAGCAGGCCTTCGTTATCCGACGCAATGTAAAACATGTAGTCACCCGTTGCCGGGGGATGCAGGTAGCCGATCATCTGGTCGCCGTAGTAATCGCCGATGTTCGACGGCGCTTCGAAACCTGCCGGCCAGTCCACCCCGTCCGGCGCGTTGGGGAACTTGGCGTTGTTCGTGAGGCTGTTCAGCCAACTGCCCCCGATACCCGTGAACACTTTTCGGGTGATCAACCCTTGGGCCTTCAGCACAAAGACCCGCGAGTTCCCGGCGATGGTGACCGGCGGGCTGGAACGATCCTGGACGTTGTTGACCGTGAGCAGGTACTGGACGCCGTCGGCCATCGTGGTGGTCGTCAGGATCACCGAGGCGGCGTTCGTGCCCATGACGGCGCTGAGTACCGTGACCCCCGGGGCGATCGCATAGTTGGCCTTGTTCGTGGCGGCGGCTTCCGACACCGGTGACGAGAACACCACCTCCACCGCGCTGGGGTTGCCCCAAGTGCGGGCGTACGACAACAACAGCGGCGCGGAGTCTTTCGTTGCGGGCGGCTTGTCACCCCGCGTGAAGACCTCCGGGAAGGCCAATTCCAGCAAACTGGGCGAAGTCTGGGCATGGACCGGAGACAGTGTGCCGGCGAGCGTGAACGCCAGGCAGATGAGCGAGAGAAGCGTGCGATCGGATTTCATACGCGGTCATGATTCGTGACTGCTGGGTCAACAATGGCCTCGCTGCGAGGCGGCACCGATTACATGTCATCCGGTGGAATCCGTCAATTATCCTGTTTGTAGTGGCAAGACCAGCTACCGGCTCCCGCAGAATCCTGGCAACAGACCCAGGCGGTTACTGGACCGAGAACGCGAAGACCGTGGTGCTCCTGAACGTCTCGCCGCGCCGTAGGATCGTGGACGGGAACGATGGCTGGTTGACGGAATCGGGGTAGTGCTGGGTTTCCAGACACATCGCCGCGTGCTTGAGATGATTACCAGTGTAAAGCTGCACTCCGGGCTGGGTGGTTCGCACTTCCATCACCCGTCCACTGGTTCGCTCCGCAACGCGCGCGGCCAGTACGAGTGATGTGCCGCCGCGGTTGATGACATAATTGTGGTCGTAGCCGTTGGGTTGCGGTTTGAGCTGCGCGATCCTCGCACCGATGCGCGTGGGGGTCGTAAAGTCGAGTGGCGTGCCTTTGACGCTCGCGAGCTCACCGGAGGGGATCAGCGCGTCGTCCGTCGGCGTGTAACTGTCCGCGTTGAGCCAGAGCTCGTGATCCAACACGTCGCCAAAACCGGCCAGGTTGAAATAGGCGTGGCTGGTGAGGTTGATCGGCGTCGGCTTATCCGTGGTCGCTTCATAATCCAGTCGCAACTCGTTCGCATCGGTGAGCGTGTAGGTCACCTTCACGGTGAGCGTGCCCGGATAGCCCTCCTCCCCGTCGCGGCTGATGTAAGTGAACTGCGCCGTCGCCTCATGTTCTCCGGGCGGGAGCGCCTGGGCCTGCCACACGACCCGGGCGAAGCCCGCGCGTCCGCCGTGGATATGATTCGGGCCGTTGTTCGCCGCGAGTCTGTATTCAACGCCGTCGAGTGTGAACCGGGCTTTGGCGATCCGGTTGGCCACGCGTCCGATAATGGCGGCTGGGGCGTTAAAACCCTTGAGATACGGTTCCAGCGTTTCTACGCCCAGCACCACGTTCGTCCGGAAATCGTTCCGGTCGGGCACCTGGAGTTCCGTGAGGATCGCGCCGTAGCTGATCACGCGAACCAGCATGCCCTTGGCGTTGCGCAGCGTGATTTGCTTTACCGCCGTGCCGTCGGGCATGGTCCCGAATTCCTGTTCTTCCGTGCGCTGCAAGCCCTCGGCGTTTGCTGGATTGAGGATGGCAGCAAGTGCCAACGCCATGAGCACGAATCGGAAGCCAAGGGTTACCATGGGCGAATCATTGCGCAACCGCGGGCCAAAGCAAACGGAAACACGCCTGAGCGCAGATGTTCCCCTGAGATTGGGCCATGAACCTTTTCTTTCCCACAGCCCGCCGCCCTCCATAATGGTGGCGGCATAGCATGATTGCGAAAGTCCCTCTCTCAGAATTGGCCGACCGGATGCAGCGCTTCCGGGCAGGAATGGACGCGGAGAATCCCGGTTGGGAACTCGCCGTGTTCTTTGGCCGGGTCAACCAGTATTACTTCACCGGCACGATGCAGGACGGCCTGCTGCTGGTGCCGCGCGACGGTGAGGCGGTCTTCTGCGTCCGCCGCAGTTATGAGCGGGCCTGCGCCGAGTCGCTCTTTCCCGAGATCCGCCCGATGAAGAGTTTTCGCGATGCCGTGCCTTTCATGCCGGCCACGCCAGGGCGGCAGACGATTCATCTCGAAACGGAATCCGTGCCGCTTGCGCTCGTCCAGCGGTTTCAGAAACATTTTCCGTGCAAGGAGGTGGCGGCGTTGGACGCGCAGATCGCCCGGGTGCGGGCGGCGAAGAGCCCGTACGAACTCGCGATCATGGAGCGGTGCGGCGAAATCCACCGGCGCATTCTTGAAGAGCGCGTCCCGGCGTTGCTGCGCGAGGGCATGAGCGAGGCGGAGTTTGCTTGCGACTTGTATTCGATGATGGTGCGGGAAGGCCATCAGGGCATCGTGCGCTTCGGCATGTTCAATGTGGACATCGCCGTGGCGCAGTTGGGTTTCGGGGAGAGCTCGATCTATCCCACCAGCTTCGATGGACCAGGCGGGTGTGTGGGGATCGGTCCCGCCGCTCCGGTGCTGGGCAGCCGGGAGCGCAGACTCCGCAAAGGCGACCTCGTGTTTGTGGACATCGGCTGTGGTCTGGACGGTTATCAGACCGACAAGACCCTGACCTACATGTTCGGTCAACCGCTGCCGGATGACGTGATCGCCGTGCATCGGCAGTGCGTGGAGATCGAACAACGGCTCGCTGCGCTGTTGCGGCCCGGAGCCATTCCCTCTGAGATCTACGCTACGATCCTGGGCGGTCTCGACGCCGAATTCTTGAAAAACTTCATGGGTTTCGGCAGCCGGCGGGCGAACTTCCTCGGGCACGGGGTGGGCCTCCAAATTGACGAATCTCCGGTGATCGCGGAAGGCTTTGACGAACCGCTCGTCGCGGGGATGACACTGGCGCTCGAACCCAAGAAAGGCGTGGCTGGCGTGGGCATGGTGGGTACGGAGAATACGTTCGTGGTCACGCCGACGGGTGGCCGGAGCATCACGGGCGGCCATCCGGGTTTGATGTTGGTCTGAACCTGGTGGCACCAACCGTGGTCCGTCGAATGCCATTTGCCGATACAGCAGACCAAGAATCTGTGCTTCGCCCGAACGTCGTCGGAAGCACGCTTGCTCAGCCGATCTGATCCCAGAGCGTGATCTGCGGGGGTTCGCTGACCAGGTCCGGCAATTTCGCCAGCAGGGCCAGCAAGTGCGGACGCGCGAGGTGATCGTCCAGATGCGGCTTGCTGGTCCAGTTCTCGTGGAACAGGAAGTGGCCGGGATTGTCCGTGGCTTGATGCAAGTCGTAGTTGACGCAGCCCGGCTCCTTCCGGGTGGTCGGAATGAGCGCAAGCAGTTCCTGCCGCAGCAAGGCTTCCTTGCCGGGCTTGGCCTTGAAGGTGGCAACGACGGTGAGTGTGTTCATGAGTTTAGGTTGAGACGGATATCGATGGAGATTTCAGGGTGAGGCGTTCTCGCCTGGCTCAGAGGCGGATTCAAAAACTCCGGCCCCCTTGTTCTTGCGGACGGTGTTCCAGCGAAACACGCGTCCGTTCATGGCGATGAAGACATCAGGTGGGAGCAGTTGCACGGCGGCAAAGGCCAGGCCAAGGTTGAATAAGCCGTCTGATTGTCCGAACGAATACGGCACCATTGCGCCGACCAACACGATAGTCTTGCCGAGGTCTGCTTGCGCCAAGTGGCCAGCGGTTTGCACCATGGTGTCCGTGCCGTGTGTGATGATGAGCCGCGGTTCGGGCGCGGCAGCAGCCGCGGCACGGATGGTTTCGCGGTCGGCAGCCGTCATGTCGAGGCTGTCTTTGAGCAGAACGATCTGCACCTGGGATTCGGGTAGGGCCACACGTGCCTGGGCCAACATCGCCAGCACGTTGCTGCGCGAGAAACCGAGCGTGCCCTCGACCGGCGAGTAGGTTTTGTCGATCGTCCCGCCCGTGACGAGCATGCGCAGATCAGGGAACAAGGCGTGGGTCGGAGGCTGCATGCGGGTGGCGACTACCGCAGGGATTCCAGAATCTTCTCCGCTGCCGCGCGCGGCTCCGGCGCAGCATAGATCGGCCGGCCAATGACCAGCCAATTGGCGCCCGCCTCGATGGCCTCCCGCGGGGTCAGCGTGCGTTTCTGGTCGTCGGCCTTCTCCGCCCCGGTGCGAATGCCCGGGGTCACCAGTTTCACGTGCGCTGGCAACATTTGGCGCAGCCCGACGATCTCCAGCGGCGAGCACACCAAGCCGCGCAACCCCGCTTGCACCGCCAACCCGGCCAAGCGTTCGACATGCCGCCCGACGTTCGGCTCGCAGCCGATTTCCGCCAGCGCGTTGCTGTCCATGCTGGTGAGCACCGTGACACCCAGCACGAGGGGCGGGTTGCGGCCCGATTGCGATGCCGTCTGCTCCGCCGCGTGTTGGGCGGCCCGCATCATCTCTGAGCCGCCGCTGGTGTGGATCGTGAGCATCTGCACGTCGAGCCGCACAGCGGAAGCCACGGCTTTGGCGACCGTGTTCGGAATGTCGTGGAATTTGAGGTCCAGCAATACGCTTGCGCCGGTTTCGCGCACGCGGTGGACGATTTCTGGCCCGGCGGCGGTGAAGAGTTCACTGCCGATTTTGAACGCGCCGACGGCGGGCGCGACTTCTGCGGCGAGCTTCAGCGCCTGTTCGGCGGTTGGGACATCCAACGCAACGATGATGGGGTTTTGCATCAGGCCGAATATCGAAGCCGGCAAGCTGGAACGAAAGCCAAAAATGGCGATCCACCGGCAGCAAAGCGATTCAGCCCGCCACGCTTATGGCCGCGGCACGGCGCGCACCCGGAAGAAGCCTTGCGGCGCATTCGTGTACGGGCCGAACCTTTCGGTTTCCGGGAACCGTCCCGGCACATTTGTGACCAAGCTGAGCGAGGCGAGGTTGGTGCCGGCGAGGATATCGTAGGTGTGATTCCCGTTGCCCGGCCAACTAAGCCGAGCCAACGCGCTATTCCATCGGGACAGGTCGAGGGCAAGCCCGGCTTCGTCCACGGTGGGGTCGGTCATCAGGAGTTGTTCCGCGGCGTTGCTGTAGCCATCGCCATCCGGATCGTTTCCGGACGAAAGCGCAGCGAGGCAATCGGCGTAATTGATTTCCCAATAATCATCCAGTCCATCGCCATCCCGGTCGTGAATGGGCGCGCCCTGGAGAATCAGGCTGACCTGAGTCACGGCTCCGGTGTTGCCAATGAACTCATCGCTAAAGGAGACGATCCAGTCACCCGGCGTGCCTTCGAAGAAATGATGCGTGGAGTAATATGTCCAGTCCACCGGCCCCGGTGAAATATCCGAGTTCAACCGTTGGAGGACGCTGCGGGTGCCGGCAGGCGAATCGAGCGTGATTCGCACATCGCTGCGCATCGGATGATCGCTCATCACCCGCACGCCGACGTGTTCGCAGAGCAGCGTGTTGGTAACGTGGAACACGTAGCTGGTCGAGTTCAGGCTGATTTGAGCCAGCACATCGCTGTTGGTCTCCAGCAGTCCGCGCAACGCCATGCCCTTGCTGTAGGTGATGAAACCTGACGGTAGCGGAACGTAATCCGTTCCGATCATCGGGGCGAACTGCTCACCGCCGGGCGTGCCGCTGCCGCTGCTGTTGGTGGCGAAATTGTGCATCACGGCAAACGCCGCGCCCGCTTGGGCTGCGTTTTGGAGCGGGCCCGCGTAGTTGTCTCCGCTCCGCTCGATCAACGCGCCTTTGTTGGTCAGATTGAGCGCAATCGGGTTGGTGGCGGGGCCAACGAAAACGAGCGGTAACGCGGGGGTGGGGGACTCGGCGTTGGGCCCGAGGCTGGGCAGCGCAAGGATGGACGCGAGTTGAGGCGGCACGGTGTGGCCTGTGACCAGCAGGCGGAATCCGGCATCCGGTATTTGCGACGAGTTGGTGGCGGTGAGGGTAACCGTGGTTGCGGCTGGGGAGTTGACCCAGACGCGCGCCAACCGGACGGCTTCGGCTGCGTCCGGCACGCCAAATCCGTCGTTGTGACTCACCAGAAAGCCCGCACCGTTGGGCTGAAGGTCAGGGTCGGCAAAGTCGAAGTGGCGAGAGGACAGGATCAGGATTTGTTGAACGTCCCGGTAGCTCAAGTCTGGATTCGCCGAGAGGATCAGCGCGACCACACCCGCAATTTGTGGTGCCGAGGCCGACGTGCCGCTGAAGGCGAGCGAGCCCCACACGTAGCCGTTCATGTCTTTATAGGGCGAATCGAAGTTGAGCTGGTTGACGCCGCGGGTGCCCGTCAAATCCGTAGTGAACAAGCCGTCCAAACCGACGGTGGAGTCTCCGCTGGGTGCGGCAACCAAGAGGCAGGCGCCCGGCTCGCTGTAGGTCGTTGTCCGGCCATTGATCTGGACGGCACCCACGGTGACGATACGGGGATCGGCGTTATAGCCGTCATCATTCGCGTTGGCCCCCTGCTCGCGATCATTGCCGGCGGAACGCACCAAGACCACGCCGAGTCCGCCACGACCTTGCGTCACCGCGTTTGAGATGCCGATGTCCTCCAGCAGGGTCAAGCCGTTCTGCAGCAGCCCGACGTGCGCCCAACTGTGATTTTGAACCGCCACGGCGTTCGAAGCGTACTGGAACATGTCCATCAGCCGCTCATCGCTGACCAGCGTCGTGTTGGTCTTGTGGATCACCCAACTCGCGATTTGTGCACCGGGGGCGACCCCGACCATGCGCGCGTTGTTGAGGGTCGCCGCCGCGAGACCGGCCACCTCGGTGCCGTGCGCCCAAGTAGCGGTGCCTGCAATCGGATTCCCGTTGGTGGTTAGATTGTCGAAGTTGAAATGCGGCGCGCCGGCCACGCGAGCGGTCAATTCGGGATGGGTGAGTTCCACTCCCAGATCTGCAATGCCGATGGTCACGCCCTGCCCGGTCGTCAACGGCCACGCGGCCCGAACATTGAGGTCCACCCCGGCGCTATCGCCGTTGTCGTTGCGATGTTCCAGCGGCCATTCATTGGCGAAAAACGTGTCCGCCGGACGAGCGGCATAAGGACCGTGCCAATCCACCTGTTGCCGCAGGACGGGATAGCTAGCCAACACGCCGGTCAGCCCGGCCAGCCGTTGCGCCTCTCTGGCTGCTGTCCAGGCGTCCGGGGCTTGCAGGATGAAAACATCTGGCTGGACGACGCGTGCGAGTTGCAGGTCATGCCCCGCGATCATCCCCGCCAAGGCGTCCGTGTCCTCAAGCTGAAGAACGACTCGGTCGCCAAACTCAACGACGGCGTTGGTTTCACCGATCCGCTGGGCGACCAGCCACTCGGGGCGAGGTCCGCCAGAAGAAGATTTGCCGACCACCTGCTCCACCTGGTAGGTGCCGGCGTGCGGGGTCTTGAACTGGAACTCCTCGCTCGCGTATGAGCCGAACCCCGAGATCACCACCAGCGCGAAAACCAGACTCGCTTGTTTCATGGGACGGCAGGCTACCGCGTGTCGGGAAAGAAGCAAGCGCCCGTCCGGGTGGACTTCACAGCTTTCGTGCCTCGGCCAGTCTGCTCCAGCGCGGTTTGGTGAATGCCGCCGCGGTGCCCACGGCGAACAACGCGAAACTGCCCACGATGGCGACCAAACCCACAGGCGTAGCCTGCAGCATCACGAACGTGGTGTTGGCCAAGTTCAGCAGGGCAACCACGGTTGCGGCAGCCGGAATCACGATGGGCGACCGTTTCTGCCGAACCCACCAGTGCAGCCAGCAGGCGGCCACAACGAGCGTTGCGGCGGCAGGCGGTTGCCAAAATGGCGCGCCGCACCGCACCCAGACGAAGGAGTGCGTCACCCACGCCACGGCGGTCAGCATCCGCACCGCGGCGGCGCCATCATGCTCGTAGTCGCGCCAACGCAAGCTGTGCAAGAGGTAAAATACCAGGCCCGCTTGCGTCGCCCAATGGAGCGCATCGCCGCTCCGCCCGCAGCCCGCGCCAGCCAGCAGCGCCGCAGCACCGGCCCCGACCGCGGCCAGTTTCGGACTGCGGGAGATGACCGCCCGCAGGACGAGATAAGTGGCGAAAGCCAGGGCGATCCAGTTGAAGCGGAGCTCGAACTCGGGCACCACGGTGACGGTCCGTTCATGCAGGAACGTGGCGATCAGCAGCGCGAGCGTAACCAGCAACAAATGGCGCGCCACACGGTTCTCCCGCGCGAACAGGGCTACGCTGCCGAACGCAAGCGCATTCAAGACCGTCAGTGTGAGAAACACCTGGCTCCCTTCGACGCCGGCTGCGAGCAGGGTCACCCCCAAGGGCAACGAAAGCACGCCCGCGCGCAACCAGGGGGCGGGTTCGGCCAGAAAATCCTGCAGGCGCAGGTGCAGCATCCACGCCAGCACGCACAAGGCCGGAGCGAGCAATTCACGGCGCAGGGCGAAGTCATAGACGTAACCGAGCGAATACAGATGCACGCCTGTTCCGGTGAGCCAAAGGAAAAGCAAAATGACGGGAAACCATCGGCGTTGCACCGGCAGTTTCCCGTCTTCGCGCGGGTGAGGCAGCAGGCTCGTCAGCGCGCAAAGCACCGGCAGCAGCCACAACCAGCTCTGCTCATTCACTTCAAAGGCCGCCCCGCTAGTCGGCCGGGTCCCCACTTTAAACTCGTGCAGGTACCGGTAAATCACCGGCAGCGCTGCATTGGTGGTCAGCACTCCCAACCCTGCGGTAACCAGGCGCGGCGACGGCGTGAACCCAACCAGAAAACGCCGCGCCGCGCCCGTCCGCATCCCCACCAACACCACCGCCAAACCACAAAAAGCCCAAACCAAACCGGGCTGCATGAATGCCGCCTGGCTCACCAACATGAACGGCACCAGCACGAAGAGGTTTTCCAGCACCACCAGCAGCGTGCTGTCATACCACAGCGCCCGTCGCGCCAGCACAATCGCCGTTCCAACCAGCAGCAACTCGTAAAGCTGCAGCGAAGAGAAATTGAAAGTCAGTTGCGCCAGTTCCGTCCGCAGGAAATCCGGGTCTGCTGACACGCGGTTCATCCCGAACAAAAGCAGCGCCGCACTGACCAGATAAAACGGGTTGCACGCGAGCAGCCGCTTCAACCAAATCAACCACGGAAGGCCTGCCATCTTACCGCTGACATCTGGAGCAACGCTTCCGACCATCGGAGGAATCTCCGTTCCAAGAGACGCAGGCTTTGTTGCTTCACACATACTGCCTCCGCGGTCGAGTTTCACGTCGCTGGCGACTCTGCACGTCGCCGTTTCTTTCTAAGCATCACGCGGGCCAGTGATGAATGAGTGGTCAAAACGAGCACTTTGGCTGGATATTCGCCAAACGGGTCAGGTCGGCCGAAGGACAAATCGATTTTGTGCGGGAAATTTTCACGCCTTTTGCGTGATTCTCACGCGGGGACAGGCTTGGCTTTCGCTTCCGCACCGAGCGACGGATGGCGTTTCATCCTCACTTAACTCGAAGTCGCTGGCGGTGTCGATTCGGCTTCAGATGCTTGGCTGAGGTGGCCGCTTGCGCTTGCTCGACAGCGATCTGATCAAGGCGTGGCACGAGCCCGGAAGAATCGTTGCGTCCCGTCCAAGTTCACCAAGTTGGTGGTGGTCGGTACTCCCGTGGCGGGGATGGTGTTCGTGCTGAACGCGGTCCAGGTCTCGAGTGTAGTCGAGCTTTCCAGTGTGTAGGTTGCGCCGGGTTTCCCGGCCATGACCAGGGACCTGTCGCCGTCGCCGGTGTTGCTCAGAGTCATTTGGGGAATGCGGCTTGGGAGGATGAGACTATCGAGCAGCCGGTCCGAGTTGTCGTAGGCCGTCCAGGTGAGTGTATTCCCGGTGACCTGCATCAGGCCATAGTGATAGCGCGAGAACTCCACGGTGAACAACGGCCAGTAGGCAACCCGCTCGGTGTCCAGCGCGCCGCCGCCGCCGCCCACCACGGTGTAGGTCACCCCGTTCGTGACGCCGCGGTTGTAGTTGTGGGCGTGCCCGTTGATCACGACGTCCACGTGGTATTGCTGGAAGAGCGGCACCCAATCCGTGCGCACCCAACCCTCGCCCGTGTAGCCGCCACCGTTCCACAGGTTGGCATAGGGCAGCTTGTGAAAGCAGACGACGCGGAACATCGCGTTCTGGGTTTCGGGCCGGGCCAGTTCGTTGGCCAGCCAGGTATACTGTTCGGGGGAAGTGCTGGTGGAGGCTTCGGTGTCGAGGAAGATGAACCGCGAGTTGCCGTAGTCAAAGGCGTACCAGGAGCCGTTCCCGGGCAGCGCGCTGTAGGCGTAGCTGTAGGGATGCTCCCCATCGTGATTGCCGCGGGCAAAGAGAGCGGGATGCGTCTGGGCCATGTTCCGGAATTCCAGCGCCCCGAACCAATAAGTATGCCAGTCGTAGAGCGAGCCCCCACTGGAGGCCAAGTCGCCGGCCACGCCCATCCAATCCACACCGCGCGCGATCATGCTGGGAATGAGTTGCTGCAAAACCGTTGGGCCGACCTGGCTGTCGCCCCACCACGCCACGGCGAACGGTGTGTCGCGGAACGGCGCGGTGCGGAACGAATAGGTGGCCGAGGTGGTTTCACCACTGCGAACCCGATACACGTATCGTGTCTCGGGTGAAAGCCCGGTGAGTGTTGCGCGATGGATGAAGTGCGCCGTGTCAATTTGCTCGGTCTCGACTTGGGTCAGCGAGTGCTCGGTAACATTGCTGCGGCCCCATTCCACGCTGTGCAGGACCAGGTTGCCGTCCGTTTCCCAAAGCAGCCTCATGGCATCCTGACGGTAATCCTGCAACATGGGGAGTTTCGTGATTCGCGGATTAACCGGCGCCGGCGACCGCTGCAAGCGCACCGCCACTTCGTCCGCCATGCTGTCGTTGTCGGCATCGCGGCGATGTCGGCCGACGACTTCAAGCCGTAGCTTCCGCGTGCCGGGCGGCAACATGCCGGAGAGTGGGCGCCGGGTCCAGGCGTTGTTTCCGGCAATCATGCTGCGGAAACTGGCAGACTCCCGGTCTTGAGAATCAAGACAGGCGACGCGGAAATACGCCTGATCGTCAAAAGTCAAGGTGACGTAAGCATTCCGCAGCCACGCCTCGGCGTCCACCGCTGCCCCGCTGTCCAGGTCGTTCACAGTGAAGCCCGTCGCCAACAAGTCAATGTCCTGACGCACGATCATGTCGCCGGTCGGGTTGCGACCGCCATGGAGGAAGCGCGAACCGGCGTACGGCGCGCCTTCACCGTCCGTACTGGTGAACGTCGTCGGCGAGCCAGCGATGATTTGCCAATTGGTGAGACCGGATTCAAAGCCGCCGTTGGCTTGGAGCGGTTGGCCAAAAACCAGGTTGGGCGCTTCCCCTGAACCCATCACCGTAAACGGTTCATCGGAGGTATCCTGGACCGCTGGAAAATCGAGCGAAGTGATCCGGATGCGATAGTTATTCGTGTCGCCGAGCTTGGGGTCAATGACCCAAGCGATGTTGCTTTGCTGCATCGAGACTTGGCCCAGGCCGCGATAGACGAGGTTGCTGATAAGCAAGTCCACCTGCAGCAACCCGCTGGGCTCGCTAACCGCCCAGGCGATCGTCTGGGTCGTGCCAGCGGTAAAAACCTCGCCGCCATTCGGGCTTAGGAGTTGGCAATCGGCTGGCGTTCGCGGGAGGGGAATACCCGCAGCCTCGGCACCGCCCAGCGCGGCGATGTCGATTGCGGACAGAGCCCGGCTGCGCAATTGAACGCAGTTCACGAAACCCGCGGCGTTCTCCTGGTTTTCATCAGCAAATAACAGGGCGGTCGCGTCCAGCGACCAGCGGCCATCCGGATTTGGTCCGGAGAGTTGCTGGACCGGGGTCCCGTTGAGGTAGCTGGTGAACGTATTGGCGGCGCTGTCCACGACCAGCGCGACGCGGTTCCATGTGCCATCCACAACGCTGCCACCATAAACGCTGGAGATACCGAGACCGCCAGCGGGGTTGATGAACCAGTCACCATCGTTGCCGTTGCCGGGATTGGTTTGCCACAACGCTGCCCAACCGATGGGGCGCGATGGGAACATGACATCCAGAATCAGCGTGTATTGATTCACGTAGCTGCCGCCGCCGTTGGCGGGCAATCCATGCGCCATTTGAAAATAGGTGCCGCGCGTGAACGACGCGACCTGCGCCGTCTGGCCGTTGATCGTGGCGGTGCTGAAGTTGACGCCTGCGGCAGCAGCCGGAGCGGCGGCGGCTGGGGTGAGGTTCGCGCCACCGGTCGAAGACGCGAGGTTGCCATTGAAATCCCACTGAGCAACGCCGCCGGAAGACCATGTTGGAATCCCTGCGGCATTTGGCCCGCCGAGCATCGCGATTTCGCCCGGCGTGAGGACACGGTCGTGGAACTGGATGCTGCTCACGTAGCCCGTACCGGTTTCGTTGCCCTCGTCAGCGAACAAAAGGGCGGCGGCGTCCAGTGCCCACCGTCCATCCACAGTGCCGGTGCTGGCGTCCAGGTACTGAACCGGGTTTGAACCCAGCGGCGCGGCGCCCACCGCCGCCGAAAGCACGTTCGTGCCGTCGATGTATTTGCCCAACTCGCGTTGGGTCAGATCGAACGTGAATGCCACCCGGTGCCAGACGTCCGGCGTCAAATCCCCTTGATAGCTGCCGCTGATGCCGATGCCGTTGCTGCTGTTCACGAACAACTCGCCATCGGAGGCGTTGCTCGGGTCCGTCTGCCAGAACGCGCGATAGCTGGTGCTGCTGCCGGAAAGCAGCACGTCCATGATCAGGGTGTATTGGTTCACCTTCGAGCCACCGCCATTGGGAGCGGCGCCGTGCGGCAAGATGTAGCCCTGCGTGGGCGAGGTAGCCGGGAAGCGCATGACGCGACCCGCCTCGCCGTTGATGCTGGCGATGCCGAAGGACGCCGTGGTGCCGAATTGCGTCTGGCTGGCCGTATCGCCCCGATACTGCATCGGCGAACCGAGAGTGGCCGACAAATCGCCGGTTTCGAAATCCCATTGGCCGGTGATGCTCCCTTGGGCATGGAATGAGTACAAGAGACCCAGCGACAATAGACAGACGTTTTTCATAATGAATCGGAACTTGCCCAGCCCGTGTGGAGCGGGCTGCAACAACGGCGCGGCCTAGTTTGAACTCAATTGCCGGGAGTTGCTACTTGAAAGAGACTTGTTCGCGGGTGGCCTTGGTCGCTCCCCAAGCTTCGAACATTTTCGATGAAGGCATGATGACGGCATCCACGAAGTTGCCGCACTTCTCGCACTTGACTCCCCGGCCGCGGGGCAGCAGTGAAATCGCGCCGCAGCCCGGTTTCCAGCCCTCGAACTTAACCGCCGGTTCAACCTCGCAGACATATCCGTAGATGCCCACAATGCTGACGGTCTGGCAAACGGGGCATTTCTCGGCAAAGACGGTTCGGTCGGTGTAAAACTTGTGCCCCGCTGAACAACGGTAGCCGTTGGAATCGGATTCCATGGCCTTTTCCGTGACTGTTTTGGAGCAGCCAGCCAGGGTGAAGAGGATCAGCGCGCCGGCCATGGAAGCCAGCCACAGTGGGCTTGAAAGCAAACGAA
>CAYJNU010000045.1:0-8047 GCA_964371005.1 uncultured Verrucomicrobiota bacterium
ATCATATGGGCAAGCTGCTGCCGATCCCCTTCGAAGAGCTGCCGGTCGGCGCGTACACGACGCGGCAGGTCGACGCGGTCGAAGCCGGGGAAGACCCGGCGGCGGCGGTGTCGCTATTCGAAGGCCGCAGCTTCCTGGAGTTGTGCCGGTTGGGCTTGGCGTTCACCTGGCCCTTGGCGTTGGTGGCATTGTTGGCACTCATCGCCGCGATGGTTGCGCTGGCGAGCCGCTAACCGGTCACAGGTTGTGGAGTGAAGGCCTTGCTACGGTTGCTCGCCGGTTGGACGCTGATGTTGGCCGGCATGCTCGTGATGCTGGATGCCAATCTGCCATTGCCGCGGGGCCGCAACCGGACCTGGTTGGCGGTGCAGGCCGTGGCCGGTTTCGCCCTGGTGCTCGCCGGCTGGTGGTTGCGACGACAAGCCACACGGCCGCGGGAACGTGACGATTGACGCTCCACGAGAGACTCTGATTTTGAGAGCATGGGTTGGCTTAAGAAAAAACCGGATCCGTTGTCCGAACGGGCGCGCGCCTTGAATGCCGAGATCGCGGCGCTCGAGACGCAGATTCGCAAGCTGGACACCCGTCTCCAGCAAAAAAGCAGCCCCGCACCGCGTCTGCGATCCACCGCTTTGCCTCACACCGAGGTTAT
The DNA here is from genome assembly GCA_964371005.1 of uncultured Verrucomicrobiota bacterium. Taxonomy (GTDB): domain Bacteria; phylum Verrucomicrobiota; class Verrucomicrobiia; order Limisphaerales; family MWDV01; genus MWDV01. Next base: position 653 of record CAYJNU010000045.1, read on the forward strand.
CGAACATATCCCCGCGCCCACTCCGTCTGCCGCACCCGTGCCCACCCCGGCCCCGACCCGTGCATCCGAGCCGATCTTCGAAGATGTGGATCGCAACCGACTGAAGGGGCGAACCGAGTCCGGCAGCACGTCGGAGCATTTCAACCATCTGGGCGTGCGCAAATATGATCTGCCGGCGCTGCTCGCGCGCCTCCGCAATCACCTGCGCGGTCCTTCCACCAACAACCCGAAACTGGTCAGCTACCTGGCCGCTGGCGGCATCCAGGGATTGCGGCCGTTGCGTTATGAGAAACGCGTGGCCCGCCGCCGCTTCGTCGTCCTGTTTGGCTTGGTGCTCTTGGCGTTGCTCGGGTTGTTCACCTACACCATCCGCCACTGGTAGCCATGAAGCCTGATCCTCGCTCCGCAAAGCCCAACCGCAACAACCCAAGCCCCATGAGCACACTCGAACTCGTTTCCCTGCCCATTGCCACAGCCGACGGCGCGTTCACCGCGCGCTACTCGGCAAACGGTCTCGCGTCGCTGGAGTTTCCATCCCGCCGGAAACCGATGGCGAAGCAGTCCGTGTCTGCCAATGTCCGGCGCTGGCATCAACAGACGACGGCTGCGTTGAAAGCGCTGCTCGCCGGACGGCCGCCGGAAGCGTTGCCCCCGTTGGATTTGACCGTCGGCACAACGTTCCAACAACGCGTGTGGGCGCAGCTTCGCAAGATCAAGCCCGGCCAGACGAGCAGCTATGGGGAGTTGGCCCGGCTGGTAGGCAAGCCTGGCGCGGCACGCGCAGTCGGTGGCGCGTGCGGCGCAAATCCGATCCCGGTGCTCGTCCCGTGTCATCGGGTACTGGCGGCGAACGGCAAGCTGGGCGGATTCTCCGGCGGCCTGAACTGGAAGCGCCTGCTGCTGGCGCGAGAAGGTCTTTGACACCGAAGCGCCAGTGCTGCGTGCCAAAGCGGCGCGGCGTGGGCCAACGGCTGGTCTCGCCCATTCCATACCCGCTCCACGACCACTTTCTCCGGAGTGATGATGTTCTTTGCTTTCATGATTGCAGAGGGCCTGGCAAACGCTGCCCGGGGCACAAGGTGGGGTGTACATCCCCGCACCTCACCGGCATGGCGGATCGTGGCTCACCTCCTGAACTCCACGCTTCAGTTTTCTACGCTTGCACAAACCGCCGCGGGGGACTAGCCATAGCGCGAGACGCCGCGTTGTGGCGTCGGCAAACCAGCGAGGCAGACGATGTATAAGATCATTGGCGGCGACCAGAAGGAGTACGGTCCGATCACAGCGGACCAGTTGCGCGAGTGGATTCAGATGGGTCGGGCAAATGCCCAAACCCGGGTGCAGGCGGAAGGCCGCACGGACTGGCAGGTTCTGGGGGAAAGACCCGAATTCGCGGACGCGCTTGCGGTCTCTGCTGCCTCGGCGGCGCGACTGCCCTTGGACGGCGTGCCCAAGACCAGCGGGCTAGCCATCACGTCGCTGGTGCTGGGGGTGCTGGGTTTGGTGAGTTGCGGGATTACGTCGTTGGTGGGTCTGGTATTGGGCATCGTGGCGCTGGTCAAGATCAACAAGAGCCAGGGACGCCTGTCTGGCGGCGGGTTGGCCATCGCGGGTATCGTGGTGTCAGGGATCTTGCTGCTGATCGCACCGATCGGGGCGGCGATGCTGTTGCCGGCGCTGGCCAGGGCGAAATCGCAGGCTCAAACCGTCCAATGCATGAACCACGTCAAGCAGCTTGCGCTTTCGGGCATCATGTATGCCAACGACCACAACGACCGTTTGCCGGACGCAGATCGCTGGTGCGACTTGGTCCAGACCTATTTGGGGACGGCCTCAACTTCGGTCCTGCTCTGTCCGGTCGGCAAACAGTCGGACCGTTGTCACTATGCCTTCAACGCAAAGTTGAGCAGTGTCGAACTCAAGAACATCGGTAGCCCGGCTCAAACGGTCTTGTTCGTGGAGGCGGAGGGCGGATGGAATGTGAGCGGTGGGCCTGAACTGCTCGCAAAGCCTTCGCGGCACCACGGCTCCAGAGTCGTCGGCTTCGTGGACGGTCACGTGGAGGTGGTCACCGCCGCGAGATTGGACAAGCTGCAGTGGACGCCATAGCGGGCTGGAGGCAAGACGTACAACCTGGAAGAGGAACACAAACCATGTATCAGATCATTGGCGCTGATGGGCGCGAATACGGCCCGGTTTCGCGGGACAACGTGTTGCAGTGGATTGCCGAAGGCCGGGCCAACGCGAACTCGCGGGTGCGGGCGGAAGGGGGGACGGATTGGCGGCCACTGGGCTCCGTGCCGGAGTTCTCTCCGGCTCTGGGCGCGGCGAGTAACCCCAAGCCCCCGGTTGCTGCTTTCGTTCCGATCGCGCCGGTCGGCCCGATGGCGATGCGCCACACGAACAACATGGCCACCGCCAGTCTGGTGATGGGGCTGCTGGCCGTCACCTGTGGTTGCTGTTGTTGCTACGGATTTCCGTTCAATGTCCTGGGCGTGCTGTTCGCGCTCATCGCGTTGGTGCAGATCAACCGCGCGCCGGAAGTCGAAGAGGGCCGGGCCCTGGCGGTCGTTGGGCTGGTGCTCTCGCTGCTCAGCTTGGTGGCCTCGGTCGTTCTCGGAATCTTCGGTTGTCTGGCGGCGATCCCGGACATTGCGCGGGAGCTGCGGCACTTGTGAATTGGGAGTTCACAGGTACCGCCGCGGGTTCACGTCTGCGAGAATGAACGCGCCCGCTCCCTCCCAGCCGCCATTGGTGGCAACCACCTCAACCGCCCCGGTCGGTCGCGGCAGAGGTGTTGGGGTCGTCGGCATCTTCCTTGGATTGCTGCTGCTGGGCGGCTCGGCCGTGCTGTTTCGCTTCGACCCGACGCAACATGGCTTTTACCCGCGTTGCCAGCTTTACCAAATGACCGGGTTGCAGTGCCCGGGTTGCGGCGGCTTGCGAGCGCTGCACGCTCTACTGCACGGGCAGGTGGTGGAGGCGTTCAAGTTGAATCCGCTGTTTGTCCTCGCGCTGCCGGCAGCCGGTGTATGGATCACGACCTGGCTCGTGCGCAAACGGCGTGACCCGGCGGCCCGGCTGACGTTGCCGACGGCTTGGATTTGGGGAGGCGTGGCCCTGATCATCCTATTCGGCGTCGTCCGGAATCTGCCCGGCTTCTTGGGGGGGTGGTTCGGACAATGACGCAAGCGGGCTTGCCTTGGGCGGCGGGTTGGCTCAATCTCGCCAGCGAGCTCAACAACCCAGCAAAACCATGTATAAGATTATCGGAGGAGACGGCAAGGAATACGGGCCAGTGAGCACCGACGATTTGCGCCGGTGGATCACGGAAGGCCGCGTCAACGCGCAAACACAAGTCCAAGCTGAAGGCAGTGCTGACTGGCAACCCCTCGGGGCGATTCAAGAGTTTGGCCTGTCGGCTTTTGCCCCGCCACTTGCCCCCCTGACGGCAGGGGTGGCGACGGTGATGCCGACTTTCATCAAGGTGTTCAGCATCCTGAACATGGTTTTCGGCGGATTGGGCCTGCTTTGCACGCCGATCAACTTGATCAGCATTCCCTTGGCGGCGAAGACGCTGGGGTACAGCCCGTTGATGAAAGGCTACCTGATCTTCTCCAGCGTGTGGGGGCTGATTGCGGCCGCCATTCTGCTGGCCAGCGGGATCGGCTTGTGGAAGCTGAAGCCGTGGGCGCGCAAGCTGTCGGTCTGGTATTCCGTGGTGGCGCTTGTGATCGGTCTGGCGGGCATCGTGGTTGTCATTAGCGCCTTTGGCGACCTGGGCGGCGGGAACGAGATGGAACGGGCGCAAAAGGTCGGCGGCATTGTCGGGGGCGTAATTGGCGGTTTGGTGGGTCTGGTTTACAATGTGTTGCTGATCGTTTTTCTGAGCAAACCGAAGGCGAAACAGGCCACGGGAGAAATCGCATAATCCCGGTTGGGCACAATTCCGGAACACGGCATGTACCACATAATCGGCGGAGACGGCGGCGAATACGGCCCGGTGAGCGCGGCGGATTTGCAGCGCTGGGTGGCGGAAGGCCGGGTCAACAGCCAGACCAGGACCCGGGCGGAAGGCAAGTCCGAGTGGCAAATACTGAGTTCGTTTCCCGAATTCGCTGGTTTGAGCGCCCCGCCGCCGGTGCTGCAGTCGCAACCGGCCGCCGGCAGTGACACGGTCAACAAGATCATTCCTTACCGCAACGTTCCGGCGCTGGCGGGTTATTACTGTGCCGTGTTTGCATTGATCCCGTTTCTGGGCATCCTTTTGGGAGTGATCGCACTTGTACTGGGGCTCGTGGGTCTGCGGCAGGCGCGGCTGAATCCAGCGGCGGGCGGCAAGGTGCATGCCTGGATCGGAATCCTCCTGGGTGGATTGTGTGGCTTTGGTTATCTGGCGCTGGTGGTGTGGTTCGTCGTTGCCAACCACCGCTAAGACTGGAGTGAACCATGTTTAGAATCATCGGAGCAGACGGCAAAGAATACGGCCCGGTCACGTCGGAGCAGGTTCGGCAGTGGATCGCCGAAGGCCGCGCCAACGCGCAGACGAAGGTCCAACCCGAAGGCGCGACCGACTGGCAAGCGCTGGGCAGCGTGGCGGAGTTTGCCAACGCTTTCGCCACCCAACCGGCCACCATCGCCCCGCTTCCCGCCCCGGCGCATCCGCCTTTCGCAGTTACGCCCGCGGAGCAAGTGAGCGGGCCGGCAATCGGGTTGATCGTGACCGCGGTGTTTGGGTTTGTGGCCAACGGCATCGCTGTGGTGTGGAGCCTGGTGGGCAGCCAGTTTCAGCGGTTGCCACCCGGCTTGGACCCGGAACTGAACCGGATCATCCAGACCATGAGCGGGGCGGTGGGGATCGTGAGTTGCGTGGTCGGCGTCATCCTTTCGTGCCTGGTGCTGTATGGCGCGCTACAGATGAAGAGGCTGAGCAGCTACGGTTGGGCGATGACCGCGTGCATTCTGGCGCTGGTGCCCTGCACATCTCCCTGCTGTCTGTTAGGCCTGCCGATTGGCATCTGGGCGTTGGTGGTGCTGCTGAAGCCGGAAGTCAAAGCCGCGCTGCAACAGTCCGCGTGAGCCCCGCCCGGATCAGCCTATGATCAGCGCGTTCCGCCGGTGGACGAACAAGCCACTCGACCGCGGCAAGGCGCTGTCCGCTTTCCTCGTGAACCAACTCGCCACGCCCGGGCTCGGCTCGCTGGCGGCGGGGCGACGAATTTCCGGCAGCGCGCAACTCCTGCTCGCCAGCGCGGGCTTCGGATTGATCATGGCGTGGTTCATCCGCGTGATGATCGTCTACTACAGCCTCATGCTTTCGGACGTGCCCAGCACGGAACCGGACCTGCAACACGGCTTGTGGAGAGTGGGGACGGTGCTTTTTGGGGTCGCGTGGCTTTGGTCACTGGTCACCAGCATCAGTCTGATGCGCGAGGCCCGGGCCAACGCCAAGAAGGCTTTGGCTCAGGATTGGGATCAGCCGCCGGTGATTGCCGACCACAACGCGCGTCCGTAAGAGAATCGCGCCGGAGCTCTCATCCCTCCGCATGAGATGCATGCCCCGAGGTGCAGGCGAGCCAAACCTGTGACACCTTTCGCCATGACCCGACTCTCGACCGCTCAAATCAAGGCCGCACTGCTCGCCGTACCGGAATGGCAGCGGCAACGCGCCACCCTCACGCGCACGTGCGTGTTCGAGGACTTCGTCACGGCGATCCGTTTCGTGAACCGAGTCGCCCGCCTTGCCGAAAAGGCGGGCCATCATCCCGACCTGGATATCCGTTGGAACAAGGTCACCCTCCGGCTGACCACGCATGACGCCGGCGGGTTGACGGAAAAGGATTTCGCACTCGCCAAGCGCATTGATGCGCTTTGTGACAGCGCCGGCCCGGCCCGGAGGCGTCCGGGCCGCGTTCCCCGCAATCCTGCGGCACCATCGCGCTGACGCTGTCAGGCTTATCGCCGGGGAAGAATTATACCGGTTTGTGAATAACCCGCACCGTCAGGTACGCGTCGCGACCATCAGGGCGTTTGAGCCCAAACCCGCGTCCTGCTGGATCGCAGGCAGTGCAAACCCCGCCTCGCGCAACAGTGCGAGGTGGGTTTGTTCATCTTCAAAATGCAGCCCGTGTCGAGTCTGGTTGACGCCGGCCCAGACCGCCCATTTTTCCGCCCATTCCACCGACCAGTGCCCCCGAGTTTGTGACCGGGCCGCGTCCCGCACCACCAGACACCCGCCGGGCGGCAAGGCCGCGAACGCCTTCCGTAACACTCGCACTTTCAGTTCCCGCGGCAGGTAATGCAGCACGTCGCACAGCAACACGCAGTCGCACGCCGGTAGTTCCCAATCCAGAATGTCACCCACCTCAAAGCGCACGCGCGGATTGCCTTCAGCCGTGGCCCGCGCCACGCGAATCTTCTCCACGTCCGCATCTACGCCGCGCACGGTCCGTTCCGGCGATGAAAGGGTGAGCCAATGCGCCACCATGCCGTAGCCGCAGCCTAGGTCCACGATTATTCCCTGTTTGGGCACCACCACGTCCACCGCCCTGAAGAGCGGATCCAGCTTCATCTTCCAAAAGACCGACTGCGTGACAAACGGACCCTGGTAGCGGTAGAGCCGGCCCACGCGCTGCCGCAGAGGCTGTGAGCCATCCAGAGGGTTGCGATCTGCCGCCACCCGCTGTCGCAACTGTTCCATACAGGCCGGCACGAGGAACAGCGTTGCCACCAGACTGAGGCTGATGCCCAACAGCGCGGTCAACCCCACGCTGAATAACGCAGGATGCCGCGCCAGCACCAGCACCCCCACGCCAAACAACGTGGTCAACGCGCAAATCGCCACCGCTCCACCCGTGGATGCCATGCGCGGCGGATAACCGCGCAACGTCTCCAATTCGGCCGTCACCAGGAACAGACTGTAGTCGCCGCCCACGCCGATGATGAAGATCACGAAGATGAAGTTGGCCATGTCCACCGGCACGCCGATCAAGCCCATCACCCCCAAGGTCCAAAACACGCCCGCGGCCATCGGCAACAGCGTGATCGCGACGAGGTTCAGCCGCCCCAGCAGCACGTAAAGCAGGAGGGCGTTCAAAGCCGCCACCAGCCCACCGAAGAGCGGCAAGCCGCGCTTGGCCACGCGCAACACATCGTCCGCCATCGCGCCTTTGTTGAGGAACAGCGCGTCCGGCGTCGCTTGCAGCACGGCCGCCCGCAATCGGTCGTAGCTCGCGCGATCCGGCGCTTTCGCCAGCGTAAGGATGAACACCTGACCGTTCTGTTCGCTCACGTAATCCGCCAGCAGCCGGTTGGCGCGCAACTCCGACAACGTGCTGCCCGGGGGGGGCCCCCCCCCACCCCACACGCCCCCCCGAGCTGGTGGATCAGGGGGGG
>CAYJNU010000045.1:8057-8487 GCA_964371005.1 uncultured Verrucomicrobiota bacterium
CCCGCCAGCAGAACCATCGTCCCGGACTGAGAATGGAACTGCTGGCGGGACGCCCGTCAGCACGTTCGCGTTGACAAGCCGCTGGAGGAACGGTTGAAACGCCGCGGCACGAAATCCCAACTTCGCCGTCGCAGTCGTCAGCGCGTTGCTCAATTCTGCGCGGCGCGTGTTGCTCCAAAATGCCTGCCAGTCGCGGGCGTTGGCCTGCCGCATCCGTGCCGATGGCAACACCGGCGCAATGGAGGAGAAGGATTCGATGGCTCGATCATCTTGAAGTGACCTGAGCACGGCGCAGACGCGCTCGTTCTTTTGCAGCGCCTCCTCCAGAGTGCTGCCGCGAACGAGCACCGTCGTCAGTGAAAGCGCCTTGCCCCACACTTCGCGGATCAGGTTGTCATCGTCGCGAGTGCTGGCGGTCACGCCGTTCATA
>CAYJNU010000045.1:8497-28369 GCA_964371005.1 uncultured Verrucomicrobiota bacterium
GGGAGAAATCGCCTTCGAACCGCAGCCGCACCGCCCCAATGCCGCACACGAGCGAAAACACAATCATCGGCGGCAAAACCAGCCGGGCGTGGCGGGCCCGCCAGGCAAACAGCCGCTCCAGGATTCGCGTCACCGGCAACGCGCCGTGGGCCTTCCCTCCGCCCGTCGGCATGAAGACCGGCAAGACCAGGATGGCAAACAAGACCGCCAGCGCCACACCGACGGCGCCGAACCACCCGAGTTGGCGATGGCCCGACACCGGCGAGATCAACATGACGAGGAAGGCCGCCATCGTGGTCAGCGCCCCGAAGATCAGCATCGGCACGAGTTGAACGATGCCACGGGCCAGCGTCGGGCGATCCGCCGGTCGCGTGTCGTCCAGGTAGTACAGCATGCAAACGCCGTAATCGTCCGTCACGCCGATCAAGATGCTCCCGCAGCCCAGCGCCACGGCGGACACGGGATCGCCGGTCAGATAGAAGACCACCATGGTTCCCAATGCACCAAACACCGTGGGCAACAATCCCAGCAGCGCCAACCAACGCCGCCGGAAGGCCGAAACCAACAGCACCGCCACCGCGATGATGGCGATCCCGGCGGTGCGTTTCGTGTCTTCACGGATCACGGTCGCATTATCCAGAGCCGAACGATGCGCACCGGTGACGGCGACGCGCACCACGCCGTTCGGAAAACGTCCTTCCACCTCACGCGCTGCCCCCAGCACGGCGGAGATGAGGGGATGGCTCCGGGTCAACTCAGATGAACGAAACGCCGGCACAGCGCTGATCAGCACATGGCAGCCGTCCGTGCTGGTGATGCGTCCCGCGACGAGTTGTGCGTCACCCACACCCGCCTGGAGCGCCCGCCATCGCGTCGCCACCACGTCGCTCAAACCCACCGGGTCGCGCTGGACCACGTCCTTGACCATCAGTCCTTGGGGTTGGCTCATGGACTTTTTCATCCACGCCAGCCGCTTCTCGATCTCGGAGAGTTGGAGCTTCGATTCCAGTGCCGCGAGCTCGTTCGAGTTGAGCAGCGTGGGCAACTCGGTTTGCCATTGCTCGAACACCTGCTGGAGGTCCGCCGCGTCGAAACGGTCGCGGATGTCGGTCAACTCCTTCACCTCGCGCAACTCCGCCGCCAGTGCGTCTGCGGCCTCGGCGAGTTCCGCGGCGTTGGTCGTGAGGGTCTGCACGTCCACGAACAGGCGCTCCGCCTGCCGGATGTGTTTCAGAGCCTCGACATATCCGGCAACGGCAGGGTCCGACATGGGGAGCATGTCGGTGTAATCTTCGTTGAGCCGCAACCGCTGGCCCGAGAGGATTGCGGCAAGCGTGAAGATCACGACGGCTGTGGCCAAGGCCCAGCGATGGCGGGCCAGCCAAAGATGCAGCCGGATCAGCCAGTCAGTCATGCGCGCCCTCCTTTCTGCCCGCGAACGATTGGGCCACCCCCAGCGCGGCCAACCCGCCGATCACGCTCACAACGAACGCGAGCACGAAGCTGCCGAAGAACCATTCCCAGAAGTAGAGTGGGATTTGCCGCCCGGCGGTTTCCGGATCCAACGCCACCCAACCGCCGGTCCAGAGGAAATGCCCAAGCGCCAGTCCCGCCGCCAGGATGAACGGCGCGGCCAGCGGGAACGAAATGTTGCTGGCGGTGAGCGCAATGGCCTTGTTCAGCCCGAAGCGGTGGGCCACCAGCGCCGCCGCGAACATCTGGAACCCCCAGATCGGCGCGATGCCGCAGAACAATCCCACGCCCACGGCCGCCGCCACTCGACCAGGCGTTTCAGTGTTCTCGGCAAACAAGTGCCGAAGGACGGTCCGAACACGATGCCGGCGCGGCAGGCTGTGTAGTACGCCTTGCGCGGACAGCCGGCGCAGCGGCAACGGCACGCAGAACGTCGTCATTGAGAGCCGTCCATGCAGCCGCGACATGCTCACCATGTCGCGCACGGGATGGAAGTGCGACATGCGCGAGGTCGGTGCCGCATAGTCCGCGGCCACCGGCACCGGCACCAGTGGCACCCCGGCCCAAGCGGCTTTCACCATGATCTCCAGTTCGTAGGCGTAGCGGCGCGCGCTCACGCGGAGCGGACGGATGGCCGCGAGCGGATAGCAGCGGTAGCCGCATTGCGTGTCACCGAGCGGCGTGCCGGTCTCGAAGCGAAACCAGAAGTTCGACAGCGCGTTGGTGGCCCGGCGGGCGAACGGCGCGCCTGCAGCCTTGAAATCTCGCACGCCAATGAGGAACGCCTCGGGTTGCCGCCGACACGCGGCGATAAACTCCGGCACCGCATCCGTCGAATGCTGCCCGTCGGCGTCAATCGTGATCGCGTGGGTGAAACCCAATTCCTCCGCGCGAACGAAGCCGGCCCGCAACGCTGCTGCCTTGCCCTGGTTGTTTGGAAGCGTCACGACCGTGATGCCAGTTTCGGCCGAAAGCACCGTTGGCGTGTCGTCCGTTGAGCCGTCGTTCACCACCAGGACCGGGCAATGCGCCTTCGCCCCGCGGGCCACGCGCCCCACCGTCAACCCGTGGTTGAAGACGGGGATGACGACACAGATGCGCGGAGGGCCGTCCATGCCTTACTGACGCAGGTCCACAAAGACCCGCCGCTTGCGCGCGCCTTCCGGCAGTTGCAGCGCCTCGATTTCGGCGGCGGTGGCCACGCTAATTTCCGGCGTGACCTTCGCTTCGCCCTGAAACCGCTCGCGCAAACCACGCATCACCTTTTCCGGATTCTCGACGCACGCCACGCGCACCTCGACGTGGTCCGACAGCGCCCCGTCGCTTCGCGCGACGATGACATACGCCGCGACCGCTGGCGTCGTCTCCAGCACCGCTTGGAAGGTGGACGGGAAAATGGTGGTTCCTTTGAGTTTCAGCTTGTGGCTGGCCCGCCCCACGATGGGCCCGATGCGCAATGTGCGTCGTCCGCAAAGGCAGCGCTCGCGGTAGATCGCTGCGAAATCGCCGGTGCGATAGCGCACCAGCGGCATCGCCTCCACGCCCAGCGTTGTGGCGGTGAGCTCTCCCACCTCGCCGTCCGGCACCGGTTGGCCGGCTTCATCCAGCGCTTCAAGGTGCAGCAATGTCGGGTGCAGATGTCCGCCGCAGCCGGTCCCGCATTCGCACAACGAAGACGCCAGTTCCGTGTTGCCATAAGTGGAGAACACCTGTGCGCCCCAACGCCGGGTCAAGGTTTCGCCGGCGCGATTCAGCGTGAGGTTGGCATTCCGAATCGGTTCGCCGATACACACGGCTTTGCGCAAGCCAAGCGCCGCGGGGTCGAGCCCCGTTTCCGCCGCCTTATCCGCCAGCAACGCGAGGAACGACGGCACGCCGACCACGGCATTCGCCTGCACCCGACGCAGAAGGTCCAGATGCATGAGCGGCGTGGCGGGACCAATGCGCACCACAGCCGCGCCCAGCATGCGTAACCCGATCCAATAAGCCATGCCGGCGATGAAACAGCGATCCAGCGTCACCGCCAGCACCACGGTGTCGGCGGCGCTGAACCCGGCACAGCCAAACGAATAATACTCATTGAGCGCGAGCCGTCGCAGGTCCGACTCCGTTAGCATGTAAACGAGCGGCTGACCGGTCGAACCACTCGTGGTGACAACCTCCACGATCTGCTTGCGGGGGACGCAGAGGAAAGCGGCGGTGTTTTCGGAAAGCGTGGTCTTGTCAATCGGCGGGAGGACGGCGAGTTGATCGAGTGAAAGCGGCTTTCGCGGCGAAAGCCCGGCCCGGCGCAAGTGTTCGCGATAGAACGGCGAATGCGCCCAGACATGCCGCCAGGTCCGCTCCCACGCCTCCGCTTGGGCCGCCGCCAGTCCGGCCTTCGAGAGCATGCGTTCGTCGGTGATCTTCGTCGTCGCCATCGTTGAGACTTGGGCTATTGCTTCTTGAGCGGTTCCACCACGCTGAAATCGGCGTAAGCGCGTGTCTCGAATAAGTCATCCGCCAACGGCGGGTTGACGACGGCGTTCGTGAACTCATCGCGCAGACGAGAGCCATCGCCAAAGCGGATTTCCATCGCGAGCATGGACCAATCGTTCGTGCGGAGTTGGAGCTGGAGCGAATCCATCATCCGCCGCGCCAGCGTGCCGCGGGGTTGCAGCGTCACGTCGAGTTGCGCGTTGGTCGGCATGACGGACAGCGTGCGAAACCGCGAGTCGAGGTCTGCCTGGCTTCGCGGAAAACCCGCTTCGAGCATGGACAACGCGTCGCGCCACGGGCCGGACTGCTTGCCTTCGAGCGGGTACTTTTCGATGCGTTTGAAGCGCGGATAGACGATGAGCAACTGCGCCGGCTGGCGGATGACGATGGTCTGCGGCGGCTCGCCGAGCTGCCAGCGAAACCGGTCGGGCAGCGACACGGAAACCCGGCCGGTGGCCACGAGCGGTTGCGTGAGCGTTTGCAGGAAGCGGGTTTCGGTAAACGCCGCCGACCAGGTTTTCAGCCGGGTCTGGGCTTCAAACCAACCAGCCAATGCCGCCGTGTTCGCGCTCGTGCCTGTTTCGGCGAGCGTGCCGCAAGTCAGCCCAGCCCAGGCGGCCAGCGTCAGCGCGCGGCGGATTCCGGCCAGATGGGAACGAAGTGATACCATTGCTCGGGATGCTGACGAATCTCGTTTTCAAATGCACGCAGGATTTCCTGGGTGAAGGCCACGCGCGCCTCGCGATTGCCCAGCGCTTGCCGGTCGTACGCAAACGGCGGCGTCCGCCGCACGGCATAGCCAACACCTTCACGCACCACCGTGACCCCGAGGATCAGGCAACCCGTGGCCCGCGCCAGTTCAGCCGGTGCCAGCGACGCGCGAAACGGCCGCCCAAACAGCTCGACGTTCGCAACGTTCTGTCCGGCAGGTCGATCCATCAGCAGCGCCGCAATCGCGCCGTCCTGCAAGCGCTTGACGAGTTCCACGACAGCGAATCCGTCGCCCCCGATGACCAGGGTCTCAATGCCACGGAGCGCACGTCGGGACGCGCGCAGTTCGGTCAAGCCTTCGCCCGGCTCAGCTTGCGTGACAGCGATGAACTTGTAGCCGCGGTTCAGCAACAGCGTGGCGCCCAGTTCCCAGTTCCCGAGGTGCGGCGTCACGAACAACACCCCTTGCCCACGCGCGCGAGCCGCTTCCACTGCGCCCCAATCCGTGGGTGACTTCAGCAGTCCACTCAAGTCGCGACCGGTTTCAAACCGCCACAGGTCGGCGAGTTTCAGGGCAAACTGTTGGAAAAGGCGGCGAGCGGTGCGGTTCGCCGCCGCACGGTCATTTTCCAGGACTGGCAAGAGATTGCGAACGACGGTTTCACGTCGCTCGCGGTGCAGGCGGAAGTACACCGCCGCGAGGAGGAGGCAGAATGCGTTGAACAAAGGTCCAGGTGTCCAACGCACAATCGCGAGGCCTGTTTGCCAGAGCCACGCCCGGTAAAAAGACGAAGGTACGGCGGCTTGAGTCGCGGAGCGGGATGAATCCAACCGCGGAGAGCGGCCCCCCTTGTCCGCCCGTCTTTCTGCCTCATTTCCTGAGTGTGCGGCCACGGCTGCCTGCACTCCCAGCCACCAAGCGGGCAGCAGCGTTACCGCGATCAGCATGTTCGCCGCTATGCCCACGGCGCAGACCTTGCCCAAGCTGGCCATGCCCACGTTTCCCGACCACGCCAGCGAACCGAAGCCCGCGATGGCGGTGCCACCGCACAGCAACAGCGCCCGGCCCACGGAACGCCGCACCACGCGCCCGTCGCCGCCATGTCGCCGCAGGGCGAGTTGCATGAAGATGCTGTAGTCCACACCCGTGCCCAGCACGAGTGGGAGCGCCATGAGGTTCATCAGATTCCACGACCAGCCCGCGAGGCCCATCACGGCCAGCAACACCAGCCCGCTCAAACCGAGCACCGCCAGGCCGAGCAGGACTTCCGCAGCGCAGCGGAACGCGAACCACAGAGAGAGCAACACCAGCAGCACCATCGGTGTGACGACCAGCCAGAGCCGCTCACGCACGCGCTCAAGCGTGGTGGCGCCGAGCAGTCCCCAGCCAGAAAGCAACACACCGTCCTCCGCGAGTTGCGAGGAGAGCCTGGTCAGCGCCCCCAACTCAACGTGGTTTGTGGGCGGATAGACGACCCCCATCATCAACCATTCGTTCGTGCTACGGGCCACGAAGCGTTTGAGCAGCCACTGGCTCATGTCATTCGTTGGCCAAAGCACACCGGTCGCTGTGCCGGCTCGCGCCCATGTCCGAATCAGTTCATCCGTGAGAAACAGCGCCTCAGGTTTGAAACCGCCGCCGAGGGCCGCTGCACGCAACCGCGGTCCCTGCTCGCCCAACCAGCGCGCCGTCGCCCGGTTGGCTTCCTGAAACTCCGCGCGCGGCCACAGCGCAGAGGGCAGGAGGAAATCGCCCGTGAGCTGGTTTGAACGAGCTTGCTGCAGACGCGCTTCGGCCTTTTCCAGGCGTGCTTGCACTTCGCGCTCGTCTTTCCCCGGAACGACAATCCAGAGGGAATCCTGCGGCAAACCCAGCAGGACTGTGACTTCCTCCAACGCGGCTTGCGCCTCGGCTTGTTGCGGCTGGATGGCGCGGGCACTTTTGTCGAGTCCGGGCCGCCGCAGGCCCAATGCGATTAGGGCAAACATCACAAGCAAGACCGTCGCGGCAAGGGCCAGCCGGCTGCGAGCACCGGCCACGTTCGTGACGCGGTCCGCAACCGTTCCCGATGCGGGAATGAAGAACGACCACCACGTCGGGCGCGGCTTACCGGGCGGTGCGTTCCGCCGGTTTGGGAACAGCGGCGGCAGATAGACCATCACCATCACACCGGCAGCGAGTGCGACCCCGAGCCCGACCAGCGTGCCCAGTTGTGCCAAGCCCGGCAGCCCACTGAAGTTCAACACGAAGAAGGCTGCGATGGTTGTGATCGCTGCCCATAGAATGCTTGGCGCGATGGCGCGGCGAATCTCCGGCACGGACAGATGCTGATGCGCCAAAGCCTCCTGGTAATGCACCACCGCATAATCTACCGCCAACCCCAACAGCACCGCGGCGAATCCGAGGCTCAGCACGTTGACCGTCCCCAATACCAATCCGCCCAACGCCAGCGTGCCCGCCAGTACCAGCGCCAGTAGCGTAAGCAGCCACAACATCGGCAGCCAACGGCGATGCGTGAGCCAGAACAACAGCGCGATGATCGCCGCGGTGGCCGTGACCGAGCCGCTCAGATCACGTTGCATGTTCGCGGCGATTTCCGAAACGAAGGCCGGTCGCCCGGTATAGCGCACGACGGCTTCGATGCTTTCGCTCGCCCGGGTTTTCGCCACGAGCTGCCGCACCGATGCCAGCAAGGCCGCGCACTCGCGGTAGCTGGCCAAATCCGACCGCGCCTTTACGAACAACACGCGGAACGTGCCGTCGTCCGAGGCAAATGTCCGATCGCCCTGCTCCGCCGAAAAGCCGCCCACGTTCGCCGCCGCCGGCACGGTCATCAGATCGAACGGGTCGAACGAGCGGCGGGCGAGGTCCAGGGGCGACAGCGAGGTGGCGAGGGTTTCGCGCGTATCGGCGAGAACAGCGTCCAAATGCTGGGGCGCAAGCCGGTAGGTGAGATCACCAAAGACTCGCGGTGACTGGTTGAGCCAGAGGTAAGCGACGATCTCCGCCGCTTGCTCGGGGTGTTCCATCCACGGCGGTTGCCAGGACACGCCGGCGACCAGATTCGTTTCCTGCCGCAGCCGCGCCGCCAACGCGCCGGCGAATTTCGTCGCCTGTTCCCCCTCAGGTGCGCGGACTGTGAGGATCAGTTCGCGGGCGTTGGCAAAGTGTTGCTGGTAGAGCTTGAGCCCTTGCACCGACGGTAGATCCCCGGGCAACAAGTCCAAGACGTCCGCATTAAATCGCAGCCGCGCGAATCCCAACGCGAGCGGCATGAGCAGCAAGAACAACCACCAATGTCTTCGCCCCCGGCTCACGGCGAAAGAAACCCTTGCACACTCTCGCCCGTCTTCGTGTTTTCAAGCCGCCAGTTGCCCTCGGCTTGCCGGTCAAAGCGCAATCCGTCCGGCACGGTATCTCCGCGCAACGCCGCAGCGAGATGCAGCCAGATAAACCGGATGGGGGGCGGGCCCTGCTTGCGCGCAACGACGATGTGTTTCATCGGGAATTCAATCCGCCAGCCTTGCTGTGCACATTCAGCGATGACCAGTGTCATGGGTGATTTGCTGAATTGAAGGCTGGTTCGACCATCTGTCGTTGTCGCCAAGACGAGGTCACCGACCAGCTCAGTTGCCCCGCGTTTCGGCGTCCAGACAGCCTGGCCTTGCCGGATGACACAATCCAGTCCAGCCGACATGGGAAGCACGGTCCGAGTCACACTGCCGCACCCCATGAAGAGCCAGCACAAGAGAACCAGTGAAGAGGACCAGCGGGCTAAAACCATTGGTTGCCTTCCCGCACTCACGTAGCCAGAACGGCCAGAGAGGGATTCGTCCTGGCGCGAACAATCTCGACGACCGCGCCAAGCGCAGGCCTGACTTGGCCGAGAATGATCTTGGTGCGTGGCATCTTTCGTGACCGGAGTTTACTCGCTCTCCCAACTCCCGGCACGCGGAAATTCGAGAACGCAGAATCCGAAAACCAGAACGACAGGCGAGTCTCGCGGCTTCAGACGCCTTCGCCGAATAGATTGGCGAGACGCGCGGCGAGTTTGCGGCGGGCCACAGCGTAAGAGAAATACTGCAGGCCGAGCGCGTAGTTCGTGTTGGCCCATTCACCTCGCAGCGTCTCATTCTGGAGAATCTCCCGGACTTGTTCAACCACGTCGCTGGTCACCAGTTGCGTCATCTCGACAGTCTTGAAGCCGAGCGGATCAATGTCGCGCGCATAGACGGCGTAAGTGTTCACAACCACCGGCTTCCCAAAATAAAGCGCTTCGAGAAACGCGTTGCCGAATCCCTCGTAATGGCTGGGATAGGTGACGAGATCCGCGTGCAGGTACATGTCGTACAGCGTGTAGATCTTCCGGCCCTCAGCGGTTGTACCGCGGGTTTCTCCTACGCGATCAGCGATGAAGCGCACGTCAATTCCGGCGTCGGCAATGCGGTCCTTGAGCATGGCCAGATAGGTGTTGCCCTCGTCGCCCCCGGGATGCGAGATGATCAGTTTGGCGCGCGGGTCCTTGAGCCGGCGCACCAGTTCGATGGCGTGCTCGATGCCTTTACGCAGGACCACCCGTGTGGGTTGGAGGATGAGCCAGTCGTCATCGCGCAGGCCGATTTCGTGGCGCAGATCCCGGTTATAGTCGTCAAACCCGGGCGGTGGTGTTTCGAAATCCAGCACATTGGGAATGATCGCGGAGGGGAGGCTGCAACGGCGCGCCAGTTCCTTCTGGGCCATGGAATTGATGACCACGTGTTCCACGCGCGGCAGCGCACCCGGAAACGCCGCTCGCAGGTAATCGATCACCGCACTGACGACAAAACGCTCGCGTTCCCAGGCAAAGTCATGGTGATGCGCGATCGTTGGCAGACCGGTTTCCGAGATCACCTCGGTCATGGCCAGCCCGAGCGGCACATGCATGGGGATGGCGAGGATGTTCTCCGGCACCAGCACCTCAATCCGAAAACGCTCGATGAAGCGATACAGTTCGTCCTTGAGCCGCTCCTTGATGGTCTGAATCTGGTTTGTGGTTTCGCGGCTGCGCGTGGTGACGCCAAAGAGCCGATTTTGAACCTCCAGCACGTCGGGGTGATTGAAATAGGCCAGCGGGGCAGTGTGACTGACGTCGGCGGGCGCATCCAACAAGCCCGCCATCCAGTAACAGGAGTGGTCCAGACTTTGGAGGATCTGGGCCCACTTCCGAGTCTCCAGGGTCACGCCGTCGGTGCCTTGAAAGCGCGTCGAGATGAACCCGATGCGCTTGGGAGTGCCCAGCATCAGAATGCATTTGCTCATGGCCGGAAAGCTAACGGTTTGGCGTGCAGATGCAAAGCCGGGCGGTTACTGGGCCTTCCAGAAATCAGGCCTGCCACCGGAGAATCGCCACCGCATCGGACGGGAGGCTCACGGCACAATCTGATAGGAGAGTTTTGGCGGAGGAGGACAGCAGGAGCTGCTGCCTGCCCGGGCGGATGGGCACGGGCTGGGAGTTGCCGGCGAAGCTGAGGGCAACGGTTAGCACGCCGCGTTCCAGCACAAACCATCCGGCGGATTCGTCAAACTGCGTCTGAACCAGATCCAAACACCCATCGGTGAGCGCGGGCTCGCACTGGCGCAATTGCATCAATTGGCGATGCCAGTTGAGCATCTCCGCGTGCGGAGCGGTGCCGAGCTCGGCCCAGTTCAACTTGGATCGCTCAAAGGTCTCGCTTGCCTGTGGGTCGGGCACGTCTTCCGGCTTCCAGCCGAACGCGGCGAATTCCCGGCGGCGTCCTTCGCGAATCGCCTTGGCCAGATCAGGTTCCTCGTGGTCGGCAAAGTACTGGAACGGCGTGCTCGCGCCCCCTTCCTCGCCTTGAAAGAGCATCGGCACGAAGGGCGACGTCAGCACCAGGGCGGCGGCCAGCTTCGCCCGGGCGGGATTCACGAGCTGACAGAGGCGTTCACCTCGGGCGCGATTGCCGACCTGATCGTGCGTCTGCGCGTAGCCGAGGAAGCGGTGACCGCTCAATCCGACCGGCGGACGCCCATGTCGGCGACGGCGATGAACCGCGTGGCGTCCGTCGTACACATAACCTTGGCGCAGCGCCTTGGCGAGATCGGCCAAAGAACCGAAATCCCGGTAGTAGCCGCTTCGTTCGCCGGTCAGCGCGGAGTGCAGCGCGTGGTGAAAATCATCACTCCAGCGTATCAATGAGGAACATCAAATCCTGCGGCGTGCCGAACCGCCCCGTCGGGGCAAAGTTGCCGCTGGTCTGGTAGCCCCAAGATCCATAATACGGATGCTTCAACACCGGCAGAAACTCGACGCGTGTGCAGAAGCCGTTCCCGTAGATTCTGCCGCCGCCCGCCGTCCGGGTGGAGTTCTGGTGACCGTTCCACCGCTGGTCCGCCCGCCCGTTCAACGTTTCGTTTTCCGAGGCAGCTTGACGGCCGGTGTGCCAGCTTCTTCGAGGAGGTATTCCAGCAACCGGGGCACGTAACCCGTGGCGCGCGCGACGGCGTTGGGATCCTGTCGCGGCAGGGTGCGGAGAAATTCCCGCAACGGATTCGCCCTGGCACCCAGGGTCTCAATGATTCCGAGTGCTTCCAGTGAGACGAACACTCCGTTCTGGTTCGGCGGTGCGAGCTCCTTCAGCACGGGCAGCACGAGCGCCAGATCGTCCGCATTGCCATGCTGGCCCAGGGCGCGCGCGGCTGAGACACGGACGCTGGGGGATTCATCCTGGAGAGCGGCCCGGAGTTCCGCGCGTGCGGCGTTGACCGCCTTTGCATTGTGCATCGAGAAGCCCAGCGCCGCCCAGTAACGCACGCCACTGTCACTGTCCTGCAGGCCTTGCTGAAGCCTGGGGAGCGCGTCGGATTTCAAGGAGGTGGCCAGTTCAGCCATCGCCAGGACCCGGTCGAGCGGATACTTCGCCGGGTCGTGACCGAGTTCGTAGGGCGTCGAACCGGCGGCGCGACGGTGCATCTCTGCTTCCGGGAGAAAACCGACGTCCCGGGTGGCCAACAGATGTTCGCGCAACGCCTGACGCATTTCTCCGAGAACGGTTTGGTGTTCCGCCAAGCTGGCCAGGTTATGCACCTCATCCGGATCGGCCTGCAGGTCGTAGAGTTCTTCCGGCGGTTTGGTTTCCCAGAAGAAGGTCTGGGGCGGCTTGAGCTTTCCATCGTCGTAGAGCTGTTTCCAAACCCGCGTGGTCGGAGTCTCGAACATGTAAGCGATGTGCTGGCCGTAAATCAGGTCTGGCCGGAAGTTGCGGATGTAGATGAAACGGTCATTGCGCACGCTGCGGACGAGGTCGTACCGCTCGTCCATGCGCCCGCGAAAGCCGAAAAGGTATGGCTGCGGCGCGGCCGCGAACTGGCCCATGAACGCGTGACCCTGCATCCAGTCCGGCGGACGGATGCCCGCAAGGCTGAGCAGCGTGGGCGCGAAATCCACGAAACCCACGAGCCGATCCGTGGTGGCGCCGGGCTGGTAGTCTTTCGGCGCCAGGTGCTTGAATTTCTCGGGTGCGTGGATGAGGAGCGGGACCTGCAGCCCGGAATTGTAGGGCCAGCGTTTACTGCGCGGCATGCCGCCGCCGTTGTCGCCATAGAAGAACACGATCGTGTCCTCCGCCAGGCCGGCTTCTTCGAGTTCTTTCAGATGTTTACCGACCACCGCGTCCATCGCCGTGATGTTGTCGTAGTAACGCGCCCAGTCGCGGCGGACTTCCGGTGTGTCCGGATGATATGCCGGCAGGTGCATCTTGGCGGGATCGTGGTGCAGCGGCCCGGTGCGCGAGCGAAGCTGCCCTTCGTGGCTGAGCTCGATGTTGAACGCGGCCACGAACGGCTGGCCGGGCTTGCGGTTCTTCCAGTGGGCCTGCTTGGAGGATTCAACCCAGACGGGGCCGGGTTTCTCGACGTTGTAATCCTCCTTTGCGTTGTTCACGCAGTAATAGCCTCGCTCACGAAGCAACTGGGGGTACATCCGCATGAACTCTGGCAGCTTCACCATGCTGCGCATGTGTTCCCCGCCGGTGCTGGGTGGATAGACCCCAGTGATCAAGGCCGTGCGAGCCGGCGCACAGACGGGAGCGGTGGACCAGCATTTCGTGTAACGCAGCGCCGTGGTGGCGAAGCGGTCGATATTCGGCGAAATGGCGTTGGGGTCGCCATAGCAGCCGAGCTGCGGGTTGATGTCCTCGGCGACGATCCAGAGGATGTTGGGCAGATCCGCGGCGGTCAGGCGGCCGAGGCTCAGGAACCAGACGGAGAGGAGGACGATCACGGGTCTCCAGCCCGGGGAAGCGGGGCGAACGGCTTTCCCTGCGACGCTCTGAGAAGATGATGAGTGGGCCATGCCGCAAGCTTGGCGAAGAACTGAACGTGACGCAATGCCTCGCCGTGGGCAACGCCTCGCCGTGGGCAGGCGGCCTCCATCCAGCGGCCCTTGGCGACAGCGGTGCAACCCGGTTGAGGTCGCCACCTCCTGCCAATCACCGGCTGCTGACCGCGGACTGTTGGCCATGGACTCAAGGAAACTTGGAACTTGGAACTTGAAACCCGGAACTCTATAACACCCGCATGTTGCCATTCCTGTTGTCCAACGGCGGGCCGGTGATGTGGTTGCTTGTGCTGGCCAGCGCCGTGGCGGTGGCGGTGTTCGTCGAGCGCGTGTTGCATTTCCATCGTGCACAGATCAACTCCACCGAGTTCCTGAACGGCGTCCGCACGGTGCTCAAGCGTGCCAATGTCGTGGAAGCCATCTCCATTTGCGACGCCACGCCGGGCCCGGTCTCGCACCTGGTCAAGACGGCCATCGTCAACCGCGACCAGGGCCGGGAGCGTTTGCGCGAGGCGTTGGAAGAGGCCGGCCTGGCGGAAGTGCCACGCCTGGAGCAGCGTTTGAATCTGCTGGCGACGATTTCCCAATTGACGCCGTTGCTTGGGCTGCTGGGCACGGTGCTGGGATTCGTGCGCGTGTTCATGGTGCTCGAGAAAGCCGGTCCCTACGCCCATCTGGGCGACTTGAGTCACGGCGTCTGGCAGGCACTCATCTGCATGGCCGCTGGATTGGCGGTCGCAATCCCAGCGTACGCCGGCTACAACTACCTCGTCAGCCGCGTTAACGCCATTGTGCTCGACATGGAGCGTGCCGCGACCGAGATCGTGAACATCGTCACCGAAGCCACGGGCCCGCGCGCGTCATGAGATTCCCGGTCAGCGTCAAACCGTTCCGCGGCCAGCTCGACGTGGCGGCCTTCGCGGGCGTGTTCATGCTGCTCGTCGTTTTCGTGCTGATGACCCGACTGGTTTACACCCCAGGCGTTCGGCTGCAACTCCCGGTGGCGGCCAATCTCCCCGGCACGGATCACCCCACGGTGAACGTTGCCGTGGACGAGCTCGGTCGCTATTACTTCCAGAACCAGCTCATCGCCGAGACCAACTTGCTGGCGCGCCTGCGCATCGCGGTGACGAACGCAGCCGAACCGCTCACGCTCCTGGTGCAGGCGGACCAACATGTCAGCTACGGCATGTTGATCCGGCTGACGATGCTCGCCCACGAGGCCGGGATCAACGAGGCGCTGCTGGCCACCCTGCCCGCGCCATTCGCGTCCGCGCCAACGTCCGACGCCCAACCATGAACGACCCGGCCGTGGAATCCCAGGCGTGGCCGCGGCGCCGGTGGTGGGGCGTGGTGTTGGGCTTGTTCGCACTGCAAATCGGATTGCTCTGCTGGTTCGGCGCCCGCGGACCCGTCAAGCGACGCCCAGTCTCTCCGTCACCTCAACTGAAGCTCGCCGGCGCTGCGGCGGGGGGAGGGCTAGCGTTCAATGACACGACCCTGTTCGTGCAAGGCCATCCGCGGAGCTTCTCCGGTGCAGGCTGGATGAAGATTCCAGTGCCGGAATACCAGCCGCCCGAGTGGTCGGAGCCGGCGCGCTGGCTGGCGCTGGACGCGCAACAATTGGGCGCCGGCCTCCGTCGGTTTGTGCAGACCAACCAACCGTTCGCCTTCGTCTTCACCGCGAAGCCGGAAGCGGAGGTTTCCGTGCCGGAGATCGCGGCGGCGGTCCCGGCCACCGCTCAACCTTCGGCTTTGCGCTTGGAAGGCGCGCTGCGATCCCGTCGGTTGCTCTCCCCGCCGGTGCTCAAAGGGCAGGAGCATGGAGACTTGCTGGCGAACAGCATTGTGCAAGTGCTCGTGAATGGTGACGGCGACGTGATCGCGCCGCCGGTCTTGCTGGTCTCCAGCGGAAAGAAAGAGGCAGACGACGACGCGCTGGCGGTGGCGCAAGCCGCGCAATTCGAACCGTTGCCGCGAATCGGAGGGACGGCTGCGGCCACCAACGTGGTGTTGGGAACGCTCGTGTTCGAGTGGCAGACGCTCCCAATGTCCGAGACGAATACGCCGGCCGCCTCCCCGTAATTATGTCGCCCGAAGCCCTCATCTTCGCGTACACGGCTGGTCTGCTCGCAGCGCTGGGCGGGTTGACAATCTACACCGAGCTGCGCCGCCGTCGCTTTCAGCCGACCCCCAGCGAGGATCGGATCTTCCGCTGTCAGAAGTGCGGCTATGTTTATACCGACGACCCCGACGTGGATCGCTCGCGTTGCTCGCAGTGTGGGAAGATGAACGAAGCGATTCAATTCTGAGCCGAACGTGAGTGGCTTCTGGCAGACCGAATTGCTTCGTTGAGAGGGAAGCGATACGCAGTGGCGAGGCTCCGGAGTCGGCGGGGCTGGCCTTTTGAAGCGGGGCTCGGGACAAGGGGTGTTGCAGCGAGAGCGGGAGGTGAGATTGGCCCGCGACCATCGTCGTGGAGAACGACGGTTTTGCGGAAGGGAGGCGTGTCGCCACTTCATGCCACATGACACCCGGGCAGGGCGGACTATATTACCCCGAATGTTTCATTTGGTCAGAGTGCGCCATGTCCACGCCAGGCACTTGTGGAAGTGCTGGGCCCAATTTGCCGACTCCGGCATTACCGGCGCTGGCGTTGGCTGGCAAGTTCTGACCTGTAACACATCGAACCCAAACCTACCGCGATAGCTTTAGGCGTTGCGAATCAAACCAAACTGCATGAAAACCTCGAAACCACGTAAACTCACTTCCCCACTGCTCAATGCGGCGGTGGTGCTCGGCTGGCTGGCGGTCGCGCCGGTCGCGCCGGCGAATGACTGGACTGCCGGCGAAGGCGACTGGAGCAACGCCGCCAACTGGAACGGCGGTATCCCCGATGCAGCCGGCGGCTGGGCCATCGGCAACATCGGCAACAACGGGACCGCGTGGGTCACCACGGCCATCCCGCACGTCAGCGAGGCATGGGCCGGCAATAACGGCGTCGCTGGCACAATCATCGTCACGAACGGCGGGACGCTGGCCGTGGATAATTGGCTGGTGGTCGGGCGCAACGGCGATTCGGGTAATACGCCTTTGTCCACGCTTATCGTGAGCGGCAGCGGGGTGGTCAACCGGGCGATCAACGATGGGGGGTTTCTGCTCGGTGACGGTAACAATGGCAAGGGGCAGATGTTCGTCACCGGCGACGGACAGGTCAATGTAACCGCGGGCTGGAATGGCATCGGCAATGGCACCGGCGAGGGGTGGCTGACCTTGCAGGACAGCGCGGTTTACACGTTGGTCGGTCGTGACTTGAACGTGGGCGATTATGGAACCGCACGCGGCCACGTTTACATCAAGGATAACGCCACGCTCAATGTGGATCGGTTCTGGATCGGCAAATGGGATAGCGCCATGGGTGCGATTTGGCAAACCGGCGGCACTCTCCTGGGCACGGGCGGCAGCGCCAATGAATGGTGCATCGGCGGCGAAAACGACGCCGCCAACAACACGTTCGGTTTCTACCAGATCTCGGGCGGCACCTTTGCCGACCCGTTCAACCTCCACATTGGCCGTTGGGGTAAGGGTCTGTTTTATCAAACAGGTGGTACCGTTATCTTGGGCAGTTGGTCGGCGATCGGACGGAACCTGAATGGCCTCGGCATCCTCTACATCACTGGTGGCCAGTTCAGTCACACGAACACCACCGGAACGGCACTGATGGTCGCGGAACAACCCAGCCGGGGCGAAATGACGCTGGCCGGATCGGGCACCGTGACGTGCGCCCGGCAGTTGGTGATTGGCAACGGCGGCACCGGTTTCTTCAACCTCAATGGGGGCACGCTACGCGTTCCGCAGATCGTGCGGTGGAACGGTTTGAGTTATCTCAACCTCAACGGCGGGACCATCGAAGCGACCGCGGCAAACGGCAATTTCATGGAAGGTCTGACGGAAGCCCGCATCTACCCCGGCAACGCCCTCTTTGACACCGCCGGCTTCGACATCACGGTCAACCAGGCGCTGCTCAATGGCGCCGGTTCGGGAGTGCTGAGCATTCCGATTATCGACGGCGGCGCCGGCTACATGGCGCCCCCGGCCGTACAGATTGACAGCGACGGCGTTGGGGCGACGGCCGTGGCGCTGATTGATCCGGTGGCGGGCACGCTCACGAGTATAGTGATCACTTGTCCCGGCTATGGCTACAGCGCAGCCACCGTGACGCTGATCGGCGGCGGCCCGAGCACGCCTGCGACTTTGGGCACGCCCACCGTCGGCGCAGTCGCTGGCGGCGGCGTCATCAAGAACGGGGCGGGCACGCTCACGCTTGCGGGCGTCAATGAGTACACCGGCGCGACCGTGGTCAATGCCGGCAAGCTGATTGTGACCAGTGAGGCCTACGGCATGGGTGACTATTCCGTGGCGGACGGTGGAACGCTCGGCGTGAAGCCGACCTTTGGTGGGGCACAACTCAACATGGCCAGCCTCACGTTCGGTGGGACAACCAGCACATTGGATATCGATCTCGGGAGTTTCGGCAATCCAGGGACCGCCGCGCTCAACGCCATGGGCAATCTGAGCGTGAGCGGCACGGTCACGATCAACATCGCGGACGGCTATCCGCAGCTCGGCCAGTTCCCGTTGGTGCAGTACACCACCCGCTCCGGTGCGGGCAGCTTCGTTCTGGGCGCACTTCCCATTGGCGTGCAGGCAGAGCTCGTGGACAACACGGCCAGCAAGACCGTGGACCTCAAGATCACGGCCGTCGCGGCACCGCGTTGGGACGGTTTGGCCGGCGGGGATTGGGACATTGGTCTGACCACGAACTGGGTTGAACTCAGCACTGGGCTGCCCGCCTACTATGCGGATGGGAATTCGGTGACGTTCAATGATACCGCGTTGGGGACGACCACGGTCAACCTGGTCACGACGGTTCAACCCAGCGGTGTGACTGTGAACAACTCCGCCCTCGACTACACCTTCGTGGGCACGGGCAAGCTCAGCGGCTCGCAGGGCTTGACCAAACAGGGCAGTGCGATCCTCACGATCGCGACCGCCAACGACTACACCGGCCCCACCGTCCTCAGCGGCGGCACGGTGATCGTCACCAACCTGGCCAACGGCGGTCAGGCGAGTCCCATCGGCATGTCTTCTTCCGCCGCCTCCAACCTGGTGTTCGCCGGGGGCCAGTTGAGCTATACCGGTCCGACCGCCACCATTGACCGCGGTTACACGGTGAGCGGCGCCGGCGGCGGTTTCGCGACGGTAAACGACTTGAACCTGACCGGTCCGGTCGCCGCTTCACTGGGCGGCAGCTTCGTCAAGGCCGGGAGCGGACGACTCACCTATCTTGGTGGCGGCACCAAGGAACTTTCCGGCGGCGCGAATCCGGGCTACCGGATTGCCGCCGGCACCGTGGTCTTCGATGGCACGGGCGGCAGCCAGATCAACCACAACCTGAATGAATTCTGGGTTGGCAACACCCCGGATGTCGGGGCGGCGTTGATCCTGACCAACACCACGCTCAACGTGGATAGCTGGGTGGCCGTCGGTCGCGGCAACGGGACGGTCGGGAACTTGTCCACTCTGGCGCTGTATGACTCCAAGCTTAAATCCCAGAACTTCTCGATGGGATATGACGCTGGCATTGCGGGCAACCTCGCCCAACAGACGTTGACCTTGAACGGCACGTCCACCTTTACGAACAACGCCGATATGAATCTCGGCGAGAGCGGTGGTTCCACCTCCACGATTCTGTTGAAAGACAGTTCCATCCTCTTCTCCGACTCACGCATTCATCTGGGCTGGCATGCCGGAGGCGTCGGCACGATGACACTCGCCAATTCCAGCATTGTCAACGTGGACGCGTGGTTCTCCATCGGCCACGAAGGCGGCACCGGCACCTTGACGGTGAAGGACAACAGCACCCTGCGCGTGCTCTGGGACATGAACGTGACGGACGTTGACGTAGGTGACGGCACGATGAACATTCAAGACAACGCCCAAGTGGCTTGGGGAAGCCTCTTTGTGGGCAAAGGCACCAACAGCTTCGGCCGGGTGAACCAAACGGGCGGCAGGGTGATCGCGACTGACTTCCGCGATGCGCATATTGGATTCAATGGTGAAGGTACGTACAACCTGAGTGCCGGGAGCATCGTCGCACCGAGTCACTGGTTTGTTGTCGGTCGCAATGTCATTGGCCTCGGCGTGTTCAACGTCACCGGTGGTACCTTTATCCATGGCACGAACGACACAGGAAGGCTCTTCCGCATAGGTGAAGAAGGCACGGGCACGCTGAACATCAGTGACACCGGGGTCGTGGAAACCAGCGGCAATGCACTGACGCTGGGGAATACGGCGACCGGCAACGGCACCATCAACCTGAATGGCGGTTTGCTCCAAGCCCGCCGCATTCTTGGCGGCCCGGGCAGCGGTACCTTCAACTTTAATGGTGGCACGCTGAAGGCCGGCCCGAACGCGAACGCCGATTTCATGACCGGTTTGACTGTGGCCAACATCAATGCAAGTGGAGCCGTCATCGACACCGGCGCGAACAGCATCGGCATCGCTCAGCCGCTCCTCGCCGGCACCGGCACGGGCGGCCTGACCAAGCTCGGCACCGGCGCGCTGTATCTCAACGGCGACAACACCTACACCGGCCCCACGCTGGTTAACGCCGGCACGTTGGGTGGCTCCGGGTCCATCAGCGGCCCGGTCAACGTGACCGCCAACGGCACACTCGCTCCCGGCACGTCCATCGGCACGCTGACCATCAACAACAGTCTCACTCTCGGTGGGACGACGGTGATGGAAGTCATCAAGGACGGCGACGTAGCCGCCAGCGATCTCGCGTCTGTCACGGGCAATCTTGCCT
>CAYJNU010000046.1:0-28018 GCA_964371005.1 uncultured Verrucomicrobiota bacterium
GCACAGAAGCACGTTCCGCCCGGCTCCAGACAGTTGACCGCGACGATAAACGCCTGCTGACGGGCGGACCTGTAGTATGGGTCGAGGATTTCGCCCGTAATGATCCGATCCTGGATCGAGATCGCGGCCAGTTCGCAGGCCCGGACGCCGAGGAAAGCGTATTTGGGCGCGTCTTGCTTGCGGACTTCCATGGTGAAAGCCTGATCCGGCCCGCCGTCGCGGGTAGCACCGAAAAGCCTGACCTTGGGTGGGAAGAGATACCGCTTCCATGAATGCGGGCCCACCACGTAGTCGAAGCAGTGGTTGCCGGCAGTGCTTTCAACGCGGTAGCTGCCGGGGCTTTGGCGGTCAACGACCCCGATGGGCATCGCCGCCGCCGCGCTGACCTCGTCATAGACAATCACCCCATCACGCAGAGTAGGACCAATGACGGTGTGCTGGTTCTCGCGAAGACAGGAGATCAATCGGTCCAACTCGCTCCGCGCAACAACGTAGAGTTTTCGTTCGTCCATGGCTTGCGTGCAACGGCGCTGCTTTTCGGGGTTATGCGCGAATCTATATGCTGTTTAGCCGACGGATGACTACCCATATGTTGGCAATGTAAGACCGTATATTGGCATGAGGCATTCCTCCATCGTACCGGCGGCGCGGCGCTTCTGATCCAGAGGTTCGCCGCCGCCGGCCGCCCCGCCAAGCGGCTCAAATCCACGAGATGCCGACGCTAGGCCGATTGGCTGACACGAGCGCTCTCATTCCGGGACTTCTTCCACCAGCGCGCCGGCCTGGCGGCCCTTGCGTCCAAACTTGAGTTCAGGAATCAGCAGGGCGGTTCCGGCCAGGATCAGGCCCACGCTCAACCAACTGATTTGCGCGACCGTCCAGTGCGCGAGGAGTTGAAACGCCACCACGGGCGCCACCACCCCGCGCAGTCCAGTGAAGAACGTGTGGACGCTCATGTAGTCCGCCACCCGTTCGGGTGGGGCGAACTTGGTCACCCACAGGCTCCAGGCCACGTCGCCGCCGGCGTTCGAGACGCCGAAGACCACCGCCGCCGCCGCGAGACCCGCGATCGAACTGCTGGCGAAAAAAGAGAAGATCCCGATGGCGAAGCCCAGGTTCAGCACCATTCGCAGCGCAAAGAAATTCATCCGGTCGAACGCCCAGCCCCAAAATGGATTCACGACCAGTCGGGCGAGGTTCGGGATCACGCCGGTCAGAAGCGCGACGTTGGCGGCGGTGAGCGGCGCACCGTCCCACGTGACGCCATGTTTGGGGTTCGCCAGATATTCGACGCGCAGCGGTAACATCATCAAGTTACCGAAGCCCATGAGCATCCACATCACGAGTGTTTGCCCAAAAAGCCGGTCCTCAATGGCAAAGCGCAGCGCCTTGAACGGATGCGTCCCTCTGGTGGCCTGGAGCGGGCGCGATGGGCAGCGATGGGAGCAATAGCTGGCCAACGCAAACGCGCCGGCGAACGCCACCAGCACCCCCTGGAATCGCGCCAGGCCCCCTGACAACGCTTCCCCTGCCAACTCGCTAAAACCTGCCGCCGCGGCAATGCGAATCATCACGGTCCGGGAAAACAGTTTGCCGCGTTGGTGCGCCGGGTAGTTTTCCTGAAAAATCTGCGTCATCAGCGGAATGGCCGCCGCCGTGGTGGCCATCGCCACAACCGATCCGAGGACGAACACCGGGAGGATTGGAACCAGCGCCATCACGCCCATGCTGATCGCGCCCAGCAGCGCCAGACGTGCTGCGGCTTGGGCCACCGGCCAGCCCAGGCGCTCCACCCGTGAGACAATCCAGGGGGATAGGATCAAGCCCACGCTCCCGCCACCGGCCACCAGCGCCTTGGACAGGGCGCCTGCGTGGTAATGGCTCACGGCGATCAACAGCAGGAAGGTGCTCCCGGCCGATTCCAGAATGCCGGAAGAAAGCGCCCGCCAGCGTTCGCAACGATACGTGAGCCGGGTGCGCGCTTCGGCCGTCACGAAACCATTCCAAGGCGGTCCGTCGCGCTCGAAGTGAAAGGTGACAGAGGCCGGGTGCTCACGTTCTATCCGCGGCGCTGTTCCAGGCTAAAGGGCAGGCAGGCGTACGGCCGGGAAATAGGCGGTAAACGTCGTCCCCTCACCGAGATCCGTCTGGACGTGCAAGGCGCCGTGGGCATTGCGAATCAGCCGTTGCACGATGTTCAAGCCCAGCCCGGTGCCCTGCGTGCTGCTCTTGGTGGTGAAATAGGGCTCAAAGATCTTCCCCAAGACTTCCGGCGGAATGCCCGGCCCGTTGTCGCGCACGGACATGGCGATCAGGGGTGCGGCGTTATCGAAACCCTCGACGTTCAGGAAACGCGATCGCGCCGAGTCTTTGAACGCGGTGAGATCCATCGGTTGGTTCAGCACTTCGCCGGAGACTTCGACGCGGTGCGCCTGGGGCGTGGATTGAAAGGCGTTGACCGTGAGATTGAGGAGAACCTGGATGAAGTCGGTGCCGTTCATGCGCACCGCCACGTCCGATGCGAGCGGTTTGGCCACAAACTCGTTGATCTGGAGGCTGGGATGCACCCGCACGAGCTGGCCCATGTCCTTGAGCAACTGGTTCACGCCCACGCGCGGCGCGTCCTCGGACTGCTTGCGCAGGAAGCCCAGATAACGGCGCGAAATCTCGATGCAATTCGTCACCTGGCGCGTGATGATCTTCAGCCGGTCCTTGAGAAACTCGAGATCTTCGACCTCCAACCGCGAGGCGTTACCAATGCGTTGGTTCAAAAGCTGGATGAATCCTGAAATGACCGTCAACGGCCCGTTGATGTCGTGAATGATGCTGGCGTAAATCTCGCCGCGCGTCTGGGCAATCTGCTCCTCAATCTTCTGGTTCTGCAACTCGGAAAGGAGCGCCTGGAGGTTCTCGGCGTTGCTGTGAATCTCGCTTTCGAGGGTATGGCGTTGCAGCGCCTTGGCGACCGCCGCCCGGATCGTGGCCACGTCAAACGGCTTGTTGATGTAATCGCACGCGCGCAACCGCAACGCCTGGCGCATGGTGTCGGTCGTCTCGAAAGCGGTGATCATCACCACTTCGATGCCGGGACTCACGTATTTGAGCCGTTCCAGCACTTCGATCCCGGACATGCCAGCCATGCGGATGTCGGTGATGGCCACGTCAATGGGCTGTTGCTGCGCCAGTTCGATGGCGGTCGGGCCGTCGGGCGCCATGAGCAGATTGAAATCGTCCTTGAAGATGACCCGAAGCGATTGGCGGGGGCCTTCCTCGTCGTCCACCACGAGGAGCGTGGGCTTGGGCTTGGGAGTGGGGACGGGGAAGGGAGCGTCGAGGGCAGCGCCCGGTTCGGATGAAGCAAGAGCGTTCATGATTCAGCAACTGCGGCGGGAGGCCGCGTCAGGTGTTGGCCGAGTGAAAGCGAGCACGTCGCCCATGCTAGTTCATCTGGCGGCACGCTCAAGGCGAAACATGGGAACGGTCTGCATGACCGGGCATGACCGGGTGAAGCGTGGCGTTCCGGAGTTCATTGCCCGGACGCCGGCAGGCTTGCTCAACAAAGCCGGGATCAAGCGCCACTACATCGGGAGACGATTTGCCACTCCGCCCGTTCACCAGCTCCTGCGCCAGTGCCTTGGGGTCATGGCCCCGGTTCAAGACTTCGAGGGCGGCGGCGGAATAGACGGAGGTCGCGCGGCCTTGTTTCCCGCTGATAGCGCAGTCCCAGGCCATCATCGCCATTCTGGCGGGGATGCTGTTGCCCGCGTTGGCCAGGGCAAAGATGAAGGGCCAGCAGGTTCAGGGCAGGAGCAGCCTCAAGCAACTGTTGCTGGCCGACGCGATGCACGTTAACGACCCCGGCAAGAACCTGCCGTAGCAGTCGGTTTGCGATCGGCCCGCTGGAGTTGCCGCACACGCCCGGTCTGAGTAACTTGCCGGCGATGCACTTTCGACTTTGCTCCGCAGCCCGCCTGAGCCTCGTCCTCGCACTTACTGGGTCAACCGTATTGGCCCAGGAAAGGCGCATTGCCTTGGCGCCGCAGATGATCCAGGGCAGTTCTGCGCTCGCCGACTTCGCCAGCCTGGCGGACGAACAGGATCACATTGGCGATCCGCCGCACAACGCCGCCACGAACGGCTGGAAGATCCCTTCGCCGCATTGGAAGGAGTTTCCTTACGGTGCGACGATAGATCTAAGCCAGCCGCGCGATCTCTCAGCGCTCTGGGTGTTCGACACGAACGGCGAAGGTGAATTCGACATCGCCACGGGTGAGCCTGGGAACTGGCACCGCGTCACGAACTACGATTGTCGCCAGTACCTGCGCTGGGCGCGCGTGCCGCTGGAGGTCACGTCCCGCTACTTGAAGCTGGAACTGAAGTCCCCTGGCGCCAATTTCGCCGAGATTGCCCTCTATGAATTCACACCCGAGGCACACCGGGCGCTGCTGGCCCGCAAGGAGGCGGAGCTTCGGGAGCGTGCTGAGCGCGAAGCCGCAGTGGAACGTGCGCAGGAGGAGATCACCAAACGGCCCTGGCTCGACCTGCCTCCATTCGGACGGGCGCGACTTGTGGATGAAGTGGATTGCGGGGCGGCGGAACCCGGCCACCAATTCCGCGAAAGCCCGGCTGGCGTGAGCGGCACGAAAGCGATTCTCGGCCGGCCTTGCCGCCTGCTGCAACCGACCGCCAGCGAAGCGAGTTACATGGCTTTCCGTCTCGGTAAATGGAAGCGGCTCAAACCTGGCGCAGCCTACGTGCTGTCGGTTGAGTATCCGGAGGACCAACCGCGCAGTGTGATCGTGATGAACGGTGGCAACGAAACCTCGCGCGGCTTCCACACCGGCACGACCATCGGCGATGCGCTCCATCCGAAATACGTCAACAACAACCCCGAGTCGCTTCGCCTGCCGCTGTCGGGCCGCTACGACACGTGGACACTCTACTTCAATCTCCACGATCGCTTCCCCGACCTCGCGTTCATCCGCGGCGCAAAGGAGCGCAGACTCACGGCGGACGACGGTTACGACGTGGTCATCGCTCAGTTTTCAAAGGACAACGATCCGACGTCGCGTGGGGCAGCGGTGTCGCGCATCCGCCTTTACGAAGTCGAAAACGAAACCGCGCTCGCGCAGCCGCTTCGCCTCCCGCCCGCAGGGCTGCCGCGCCGGCACATTTTCTGGCGCGAGGAGATGGCGGATGGCGTGATCCAAAGCGACAAGGAAACCGAACGCGGCGTCAAGAACCGGCTCGACTGGTATCGCCACAAGGCGAACCAGATGCGTTTCCTTGGCATCAACACCTACACCAAGGACCTGTTGGAGTTCGGTGCTTGTCAGCATTGGGATCCGACGCCCTACGGCGGCAACGACTGGGTGCATTTCACGGGCAGCACGAAAGATCTCTGGGCGCAGATCGTCGCGCTCATGGGCGGGCAGGGTTTTGGCGTCCTGCCCTACTACGAATACGCTGGCAGCCGGGGCTACAAGAGCCTTGGCTATCAGCGCCGCTGCAAGCCGCTCACGCGCGACGACGCCTACACCCACATCTCGTGGGTCGAGAACGCGAACGCCGACATCACCGATCCCGACACCGCCGCGGACTTCAAGAAGATGCTCGATCTCACGGTGGTTCGTCTCAAAGACAAGGCGCGTTTCGATGGCATCTGGCTGCGTCCGCGCTGGCAATTGCCCATAAGCTTTGCCGACGCCGCGCGGGAACGGTTCGCCCGCGAAGCCAACAATGACAAAGCGGTCTCCCGCGCCGACTTGATCGCCGACAAGACGCTGTTGAAACACTACGAGGACTGGTGGTGCGGCAAGCGCCGGGGGTTTCTCGTTGGCTTGCGCGATTACCTCCGCCAGCAGGGCTTGCCAGACGCGGTGGTTCTTTACACGACCGAAGCAGGTGAACCGGGCCCAAGCTTCGCGACGTGGGAGAAACGCCTCGTCACGGACGACATGGAATCCTGGAATAAGATCCTCGCAGCGCCGGAGCAGATGCACGACAACAAAACGGTTACGCCGATCACAGCGGAGCGCGTCGTGAGCGAGCGGCTCTACCTTGAAGCCTTGCAGGCCGCGCCCTTGAACTGGGGCGGCTGGGAGATCCATCACGCCAGTCCGCCCGCGGACCCACAGCGCTATCCCGACACTCCGGGCGTGCTGCTAACGCACGGCTTCAATCGCTCCTACACCGTCGCCTCGCCGTTGACGTTCGACGCCTTTCGCGGACCTTCGGGCCTCGCCGCCATCCGCCACTACACGCTGAACGAGGACATGGCGTTCGACCGCGACGGCAAACCCAAACTCGGCTACTTCGTCGCCGACGTCGAGCGCGCCGGCCCCGCATGCATGATGGCGGAAGCCCTGGCGGTGGCGAATGGCGATCCCACCATGATCGGCTACCTGATGGGGGGGAATTTCGGTCGCGGCTTTCCGCGATACGTCCGTGAATTCAACGCCAACTTCCTCGCCCTGCCCGCACTGCCGAGCAGGCGACTGGACAACGCATGTGAAGACTCGGAAGTCGTGGTGCGCGCCATCCGCGCGCCGGCGCATGGCACATACCTTGCCGTCGTCAATTCCAGCGCGCGAACCAAGGAGCGAGTCCTGATTCGGCTGCCTTCAGGCGGCAAGTTGACGGAAGCAGTGACGGATCGAGTGTTGGCGACGCAAGATCGCAGCGCCCGCCTCGACCTCCATCCGTTCGAGTTGCGGACGCTCTGGTTGAGGGAGTAGAACAGTTGCACGTCTCTCAAAGACCCGGCCGCCGCGTGCTCCTGTAACTCTCATGCCAGATTGACCGCAGGATATGGCTCGGCAACAAACGCGGTTACCTTGCCGATTGGGTGACACAGCGATAGGTGCGTTTCACGGGGCAGCGTGTAAACCTCACCTCAGAGCCCTGGTTGGGCGGACCAATCGCGCCGGTTACGGGGGTTGGTCGCGATTACTTCGCGTCGTTGGCCGACTCTGAGGGTTTGCGCCTTCGGCAGTCTGATCACGCGACAGGCGTTATAGCCGAGTTCGGAACGCTGAGGGGAAACGGCTTCCGACCACACAATGTCCACCCGCGGGTCATCCGGTTCTATGAGGAAACCTCCGCTTATGAGCTGGTCGCTTGGGCGGAGTGGTGCGGTTTGTTCCGGTCGTTCGGTTGGCTGCTGGCGGTGCTCTTCAGCCGCGGGAACCGGGCTTCTACTTCACCGTCCATGGGGATTCTGATGGTGTGTATGCGCGCTATGTGCGAGCGCTCCGGGAGAGCATCCACGTTTTCCCCGCCGAGGATGGGTTGGTGTGCGCCGACCAGGTCTTGACGTACTTTGGTGCGACCTTTCCGCGACTTCATTACCGCATGCGACACCGAGAAACGATGGCCGGTTTCCCTCCGATGTTGGGTGTTCGGTCTTCACGCGGTTAGCGCCGCATCCCAATCCTTCCACACCGGCTCGTAGCCGAGGCGTTGAATTAGTTGGGAAACTTCCTCAGCGGAACGTTCGTCCGCGATGTTGAACTGGGCCGTGGCGCTGGTGACCTGACCTGCCGGCGCGGCCCATTCGCTCGCTCCTTCGTCCACGATCCGCCCGCGCACGGTGTGATGGGTGTGCTCCTTGCCGGCGCCGGTGTAACCGCCCGGTTCGGTGTGGCTGCCCGCGCTCATCATCGTGATGCCGAGCGGAATCAACCCATCGCGCAGCTTTGCCGATTCGCGGG
This sequence comes from uncultured Verrucomicrobiota bacterium, assembly GCA_964371005.1. GTDB lineage: Bacteria > Verrucomicrobiota > Verrucomicrobiia > Limisphaerales > MWDV01 > MWDV01. The sequence continues at coordinate 7,713 of CAYJNU010000046.1, forward strand.
TCGAGAGCACCAGGCCCACGTCCGGGAACATCAACCGGAAGGCGCAGACCAATTGCACCATCTCGCGGTCGGTCATGTGCGTGAGCGGTTGGAATTCGCCCGCGCATGGGCGCAGCCTCGGCAGTGAAATCGTGACGGTGGCCTTCCAGCAGTTGCGCAGCAGGTAGTCCGCGTGTGCGGCCACGGCGAGTGCCTCGCAGCGCCAGTCGGCCAACCCGTAGAGCGGACTAATGCCCAGCCGGCGGAAGCCCGCCGCGTAACCGCGCTCGGGCGTTTCGAGCCGCCAATCGAAATTCCGCTTCGGCCCGGCGGTGTGCATGTCGGCATACACCGCGCGGTCGTAAGTTTCCTGATAGACCACCAATCCGTCCGCCCCGGCGGTGACGAGCGGACGATACTCCTCGACCTCCAGCGGCCCAACTTCGAGCGAGACGCTGGGCACATCCTCGTGCAACGCCGCGATGCAATCGCGCAGGTAAGTGGTCGAGACAAATCTTGGATGCTCGCCCGCCACGAGCAGGATGTTGCGGAAGCCCTGCGCCTTGATCGCCTGTGCCTCGCGCCGCACATCGTCCACCGAGAGCGTCACGCGCAGGATCGCGTTGTCCCGCGAGAAACCGCAGTACTTGCAGTTGTTGATGCACTCGTTGGAGAGGTAAAGCGGCGCGAACAGGCGGATGACCTTGCCGAAGCGCTGTTGCGTGAGCACGTGCGAGCGCCTTCCCATGTGCTCCAGTAGTTCGCTTCCGGCCGGCGAAATCAGATTGGCGAAATCGGTCAGCGACAGACGCTCTTTCGCGAGGCTTTCGCGGACGACGGGCAGCGGCGCCTCCAACGAGCGCTTCACCAGCGCCGGCAGGGGCAGCGAATTGAATTCAGCGACAAAGCTCACGGATGCAAGCTAGCAAACCAGGCGACATTGTCGAGGCGGCCTCCACGGCGTCCCCTCGCGACCACGAAGCCGTAGTGAAGTGCGCTGGAGCGCTCGGGCCCTTGAACGCGTTGGGGCTGGACCAGCGAATCCAGCCGCATTCCAACGCAAACGTGACCACCACTTCGCGATTGCTCCTACTTTCACGCTGTCACTTTCACTCTGTCAGTTGCCTTCCAGCTTCGAGGTGTGTTACGGTCGCCCCAGCCTTCGGGACTCCCTGGCGCGAGCGACGGACCTGCGGGCATGCACGAAAGCCCGAAGCCCATGGCAGAACCAGCGCACAAGGCCTCCTCGGAAGTACGTCTCAGCCGCGAAATGCGGCTCTTCGACGTGACGATGATCGGCGTGGGCGCGATGATCGGGGCGGGCATCTTCGTGCTCACAGGCATCGCGGCGGGCGTGGCCGGACCTGGACTCATCCTGGTGTTCCTGCTGAACGCCGTGGTGACGCTCTTCGCGGCGGCGGCTTATGCCGAGCTGGGCTCTTCTTTCCACGACGCCGGCGGGAGCTATCTCTGGGTGAAGCTGGGTCTCAAAGACCCGCAGGGTTTCATGAGCGGCTGGATGGACTGGTTTGCGCATGCCGTCGCTTGCTCGCTTTACGCGCTGGGTTTCGGAGCGTACTTCAAACTGGTCTTGCCCCTGATCGGTCTGGAGGGCTTTGACCTGCCCTTCTTGCCGATCGAGAAATGGCTGGCGGTCGCAGTCATCGTGGTCTTTGCCTACATCAACTACCGTGGCGCGTCGGAAACCGGCGGGGCCGGGAACGTGGTCACCATGGGCAAAATCGTGGTCTTGGGGGTCTTCATCGCGTTCGGGCTCTGGGCCACGCTCTCGCGGCCGGACTGGAAGCCGGTCTTCACGGACGAGTTCCTGCCCAACGGAATGGGCAGCGTCTTCATGGCGATGGGACTGACGTTCATCGCCTTCGAAGGGTACGAGATCATTGCGCAATGCAGCGAGGAGGTACGCCTGCCGGAGAAGAATGTGCCGCGCGCGATCTTCCTGTCGCTGCTGATCTGCGTGCCGATCTACTTGCTAGTGGCATTCGTGGCGCTGGGCTCGGTCCAGGTGGAAGGCATGCCGAGCTGGAAGTATTTGGGCGAGATGAAAGAAACCGCGCTGGTGGACGTGGCGAAATCCTTCTTCCCCGGCGGCGGGGTGATGATTCTCATTGGGGGTTTGCTCTCCACCATCAGTGCGCTCAACGCCACGATTTATTCGTCTTCGCGGGTGTCGCTGGCGATGGGCCGGGATCGCAACTTGCCCACTTTGTTTGGCAAGGTGCATCCCGTGCGCAAGACGCCGCACTGGGCGATCGCTTTCTCCGGAGTCCTGATCGCGTTCATGGCAGTGGCGCTGCCGATCGAGACGGTGGCGAGCGCGGCCAACATCATGTTCCTGCTCTTGTTCGTGCAGGTGCAGGCGGTGTTGATCGCGTTGCGGAAGAAGCGACCGCACATGCACCGGGGATTCCGTGTGCCGCTCGTTCCATTCGCGCCCATTGTCGGGATCGCGCTCCAATTGTTCCTCGCCGTCTATCTCTTCTTCTATGACAAGATGGCGTGGTTGACGGCGGCGCTGTGGATTGGCGTCGGCTTCGCCGTGTATTACGCCTACGCGCGGAAACGCGACAAGGCCTACGACAAGGTCGTCGAGATGCGCGAGGCGGCGGAACGCCGCGATTACCGCATCCTCGCCTGCGTGGGCAGCCCGCTCCGCGCCAGCCCCATCCTCAACGCCGCGCGGATCATGGGCCGCCAGCATGACGGCGAATTGATCGCGCTTTCGGTGATTGAAGTGCCCGACCGTGAGTTGCTGGCTCAGGGGCTGGACCAGGTGGGGAGCGCGCAGGACAACCTCGACCGATCCATCGGCATCCTGCCGGCGAACGGCGTACCCATCAAACCGCTCGTCAAAGTTTCACATCGGGTGTCGTATGGCATCACTGAAACCGTGTTGGAAGAACAATGCAACATGGTTGTGCTGGGTCGGGCGCGCCGGGTGGGGCTGTTGCAGCGGTTTGCCGCAACGGTTGTGGACTTGGTGGTGCGGGAAACCCCGGCGCAGACCATGGTGGTCACAGCCGAACGCTGGCCCAAGGAGATCAAGAACATCCTGTTCGCCTACGAACGCGGTCCGCACTCCGATCTGACGGCTGACGTTGTCATGGCCTTTGCCCGCGCCCGTCAAGCAGTCGTGCGCGTGGTCCACGTGCTGCCTCGCGAGGCCGCGCCGGAGCAGGTGGAAGCGGCGCGCAGGGAGCTGGCGCAGGCGTTCCAGGAACGGTATGCCAACCCCGATTTGCGGGTGATCCGGTCCAGCGACATCGTGACCGGGCTGCTGGGTGAGGCGCGGGGCGTGGACTTGATCGTGATCGGGGGCACAGAGGCGGGAGTGTTGGAGCAATTGCTCGGGTATGCCATCCCGCTCGAACTGGCCGATCGCACCAGCGTGCCCGTGATCACCGTTTACGAGATGCCGGCCGAACCGAAACGTTGGTTGTAGGAACCCCGGAGGAATTATGGACGAAAAACCGTTTGAATCCGTGCATGAGTTGTTCTCCAGCGTCGCCAACTATCTGCCGACGCTGCTGGCCGGCATCGTGGTGGTGTTGCTTGGATTGGTGGTGGCGTGGATCGCCTCGCGTATCCTGATCCGCCTGCTGGTGTTCATGCGGCTGGATCGCATCACGGCGCGGCTCGGTTGGACGCAGGCGCTGGAAAAGGGCGATGTGCGCCATTCGCTGTTCAACTTTTTTGGCACGCTGCTCGGGGTGCTCATCTTCCTCATCTTCCTGGAGAACGCGCTGGTCATCTGGCGGCTGACCGTCCTTTCGCAACTGCTCGAGAAGCTGGTCCTGCTGATCCCGCAACTGGTCACGGCGGCCTTGATCCTCCTGATCGGCTGGGGCGTGGCCGCCGGCGTGACCCGGGCCGTCCAACGCGCGCTCTACCAGGAAGAGTTCGAGCGGCCCCGGCTCGCGGCGCGGGTCGTCCGCTGGGCAATCCTGGTGACCACCGTGACCATCGCGCTCGTGGAACTCAACATCGCCGTGCCCATCGTGACCGGCGCGTTCCTGATCACGATTGGCGCGCTGGCTTTGGGCGGCGTACTGGCGTTTGGGCTCGGCAGCCGACGCGCGGTGGAGTTGATGTGGGAGGAGCGCTTCCGCCGGAAAGCCGAGCAACGCGCCGAGAAGGCCGCGCCGCCAGAAAAGAAGGCGTGACGGTCAGCCAGCCGCCGAGCTGCCGGGATCAGACGGTCCCTCGTCTGGGAGGAATTCTAAGGCGACCCGCCGAGAGACCTGCCGAGTCGTGCAACCGCTCGCACACGTTCAGCGTTTGGGAGTCCCGGCAGCCGCTCCATCGAGCGCCCGAATCGGCCACAGCTTGGCAGGCACGCGCTGTTCGAGGGCGATGGCGCTGAGCTGCGCCACAACGTCCAGATGTTGCGCCGCAACGGCGGTGGTTTCAAATGGGTCTTTCTCCAGATCGTAAAGTTCGGTGGTCGGCGGCTTCGCGTTTTGCCCACGTGGGTTCAAGTTTTGCCGTACCAGTTTCCAATTGCCGACCCGCACGCATTGCTGGCCGCCGTAGCCCGGCGCCTCGCGGTAGAGGAATGGTCGAGGTTTCTGCTTCTTGCCAAGCAACGTGGGGGCGAAGCTGATGCCGTCCATCCCTGCCGGAGTCTGCCTTTTCACACCGACGAGTTCCAGCAACGTCGGCAGCCAGTCTTCGAACCCTGTCACACGGTCGCTGGTCGTTCCGGGCGCGATCTTCCCCTTCCAGCGCACGAGGCAGGGCTCGCGAAAACCCCCTTCGTAGAAAGAGCCCTTGCGTCCGCGAAATCCGGCAGCGCTGTTGAAGAATTCCGTGTCTGTTCCGCCGAGCTGGTCGTAGAGCGGGCCGTTGTCGCTCGTGAAAACGAAGATCGTGTTGTCATCGAGGCCCAGTTCCTTCACCAGGTTCAGCACGCGGCCCACCTCACGGTCCATGCGGGTGATCATCGCGGCGTAAGCGGCGCGCGGTGTGCGATGCGGCAGGTAGCCGCGTCCGCCCGGATAAGGCGTCTCCGGATACTTGCCCTCAAATTCCTTCAGCGAATCCTCCGGCACTTGCAGCGCGAGATGTGGCACGGTCGTCGGGTAGTAAAGGAAGAATGGGCGAATTTGGTTGTCGCGGACGAACTGCAGCGCGTGTTCGCCGATCAAATCCGGCGCGTAATCCTTGGCGCTGAACTTTGCGTAGCTGGCAGGAGCGTTGGTGTCGGCATCTGGTGACAGCTTCTGGCGGGCGGAGAACTTCGGGTTGCTGAGAGCGATGTGCGTGTCATTCGACCACAGATGCGTCGGATAGTAGTTGTGGGCGACGGCCTGGCAGTTGTAGCCGAAGAAGACGTCAAACCCCTGCTTGTTCGGATCGCCAGTGCTGCCGACCGGGCCCAGCCCCCATTTGCCAAAGCCGCCGAGCGTGTAACCGAGTTTCTTGAGCGTGAGCGGCAGCTTGAGTTCGCCGGCGGGCACGGGTTCCTGACCCTCGCCCTCGGGGCCGAGGCCACCGCGGTTGTCGCGAATGTAGGCGTGCCCCGGATGTTTGCCCGACATCAGCACGCACCGGGCGGGCGCGCAGACATTGTTGCCCGAGTAATGCGCCGTGAACTTCATGCCCTCGGCGGCGAGCCGGTCAATGTTCGGGGTCTTGAATTTCTGCTGGCCGTAGCAGCTCAGGTCGCCGTATCCGAGATCGTCAGCGAGGATGAAGACAATGTTGGGTCGGGCAGCGTAGGCGACCGGTGAAGCCCAAAGAAACACCCCTACCAGAATGGTGGCCACCAGCACGCTGGCAATCTTCGAGGACACGAACCGAAAGTAGCGTTCTCTCATGGTGACGAAAGCTTGTGTCATTGCGGTTGAGGGATCAACGCGTTTTGCAGGTTCGCTTGCCGCCCGGAATGATCAGGGCAAGAATTCGGCGTCCAGGGTGAGTTCGACGGTCAAACATCGATCCGGAGCGGTTTTGAGATTCGTCACGCGGAAGGGCAGTCTCAGCGTGCGCGGATTGGAAACTGCCGCCCCCTTGCTCGTCAACTCGATCAGCGACGTCTTCCCCGCCTGCAGCGTGACCTTCCGGGGCACGGTCACTTCCTCCACCGAACCTTCGCGTTCCAACTGGAAACTGAGCGGTGACCGGTTGAACACCTGCACGGCGACGCGATTCTTGCCCTTGAAATGCAGCGGTTGGCCCTTCACCTCCAGAGCACCGAGGAAGAGCGGCCTGAGGAATTGTTCCTCACCCAGCAGTTCCTTGCCGGTGAAGATCGCGGTGCGCCGGGCGAACAGGGCTTCCTTGATGGCCTCCTGGCTGCGCTCGGTGGCGAAAACGAGTGTGACGGGCCGGTGGTCTTCTGCCGCGGTGCCGTAATTCATCCCGATGGGCAGGTGGACGTCTGAGTTGCCCATCAGGGTTAGCTGCTTGTCCACGCTCCATTGGTGGGCGATCGGATCGTAGTCCTCGCCGTTGACGACCTCGAGGCCCTTGAGCCAGCCCTTGTCGTAAAACTCACCCTGCTCGGCATACCAAACAGATTTCTGCTCCGGCTGCTTCCAGCCCGGGTGATTCCAGAAGATGAACGCCCCCTGGTCCACCGCCGCTTGAAGCGCGTCCACGTAGTTGGATGTCCGCAACGGATCAATCGTCTTCAGAAACAGCGCATTCAGATGTCCGGGCGGTTCGCCACGGGTGATCTCGGCTGCCCGGATGACCATGAGCCCGAGCGGCTCGGCGGCCGCCCGCGCGATTTCATGGGAGCGGCCGTAGTTCGTGTTCACATCGGCGCGGTGCGGTTGGTATTCGATGTGGTCCGTGATGGCAATGGCGTCCAGCCCGTCGCGCCAGGCTTCCTCCACACGCACCGTCGGCCAGACGTAGCCGTCGGAGAAAACCGTGTGCATGTGGAAGTCGCACTTCAACGTCACGTAGCCCGGCACGTCCGGGAACGGAAGCTCGGTGCGCACGCGGGCTTGGGCGAAGGCCTGCGGCGGCCCGGCCAGGAGGCAACAGGCGACCGCGGCGATGAGGCTGCGGCAGTGGTTGGCTGATGGTGTGTTCAAGTTGGAGGTGGACCGGGATGGGTTGCTGGCGATCCTAGCGAGATTCACGCGGCCGGATCGCTTTCAGAAGAACAACGGTCGGCGCGGTTCTTCCACTCAAACCGGCGGGCCGAAAACCCGGGCCAGCTTGCATTTGAACCCGGGCAACACGGCGCCGCCGGTCAGTACGTCATTTGGTCCGGTCAACGCCTCGATGCTGTCGGACGTGTAGATGTGAACTTGTTGCTTCGGCATGTTGACAAGCCAAGCCAGCTTTGTGCCGTGCTCGAAGTAGTGATCGAGCTTGCGATTGATCTGCGTCATCCGGTCGCTCGGCGAGAGCACCTCGACGACCAGGTCGGGCGCGCCTTGGAGGAACTTGTCCGGCGCGACCAGGATTTGCTTCAGGCGGGCTCTGCTCACAAACGCAACGTCGGGGCTGAGCAGTAAGTTGCTGGCAAGTTTGAAGCCGGTGCTGGAATCGTACACTTCGCCGAGCTTGTGCTTCTGCACGAACTCCCCCAGCAGGAGCACCATTCTTACGCAGATCGTTCCGTGGTTCGCGTGGACAGGGCTCATAATCAGGTCTCCATCGAGCAATTCATGCTTGTGCCCGTTCTGGGGAAGGGCCTCCAACTCTACATCGGTCCAAACCCGGCGTTTCGTGGTGAGCGTCGCGACTGCCATGCCACCAAGCTAGGCCAAACCGCGCCTCGGTCAATCTCTACCTCAGCACGAACTGCCGATGCTGCGCGAACACGCCACGCAGCGAGATACTGCTACGGCACGAGCAGTATTCGGTAGAAACGTGCGGTGTTCGTGTTGGGAGTGGTATCCTCAAACTCGTAATAGTCGGCGTCCGGTGTCTGCAATCCGAGGCTAACCCAGTCGGCGAGATTCGAGGATGATTGGCAATCCACTGTCTGACCCACGCAGCCGACAATGGAGAGCCCGAAATGGCCGTTCGGCAGCCAACCGCGAGGCTCGAGTGTCACCGTGGCGAATTCGTGCCAGAGTGGTCGCCGCAACCCCACCGGCCGAGAAGCACTGTCCGCCTGCGTAAAGGCTGGTGCCATCGGTTGCGAGACAGCGCACAGAGAAAAACAATCCCCCGATCCCTCCTCCCAACGAATGCCATTGCGTTCCGTCCCAGCGAGCCACACCCGAAGAATCGATGTCTCCAACGCGCGTGAAATCGCCGGCAACGAACAAATTGGTTTCCATCACGGCAAATGCCCTCACCACCCCATTGAATCCAGGCGCAAGCCCAAAGTGCGCATCCCAGTTTTGATCACCCGGAACGGCGCAAACGCACCGCGCGGCAACCAAACCCAAGCTTGCCAGAACACGAAGTGCCACCCCTATCTTCATGCTGCGAGACTACCCGGCCCAAAAGTCTTGGGAAGCAGGAATGTGTGCGGGCTACTTTTTCAGCACAAACTGCCGGTGCTTCGCGAACACCCCGCGCAGCGACTTCGACAATTCATCCTGCAACGCCTGCAATTCGCGATAGGTGGCCACGGCGTCCTGCTTCGGCGTCGCGGTCTCGACCTTGTTGAGCGTCACAAATTGGTCGGTGAGGTCGGCGAGGTTGATGCGCTCGCCTTTCTGCAATCGCCAGCACCAGAGCGCCTGCAACGCGGCGCCATAAGCCGCGCCTTCGCCGACCTTCAGCGTCACGACTTCAGCGTTGAACACATCCGCCATGATCTGTCGCCAAAGCTTCGAGTTCGCCCCGCCGCCGGTGGCGCGGATTTGCGTCGCCTTCACGCCGAGTTGCGCGAGCCGGCGCAGGCCGTAGTTCATGCCCAACGTCACGCCTTCCATTGCCGCGCGACAGTAATGACTCGCGCTGAACGTGCGGGTGTTGATGCCGATCATCGCGCCCGTACCGTCTGGCACGTTGGGCGTGCGCTCGCCCTCGAGATACGGCAGCAGCAGCAGCCCGTCTGCGCCTGGCGGGACGCTCGCGGCTTTCTTCTCGAACTGTTGGTGCGTGTAGCCGAAATCCCGCCGCATCATCTCGGTGGCCACGGTGACGTTCATGGTGCAGAGCAACGGTAACCAGTGGTTCGTCGAGTCACAGAATGCTGCGATCTCGCCCGCCGGGTCCACGACCGGCTGGTCCGCGCACGCGTAAATCGTCCCGCTGGTGCCAAAGCTCGCGGTGACGATCCCTTGCCGGGTGTTGCCGGTGCCGATCGCGCCCATCATGTTGTCGCCACCCCCCGCGCTGACCAGCACGCCGGGATTCAGGCCGAGTTCCTTGGCCGTGGTGGGCTGCAGCGCCCCAGCGGGTTTGTCGCTGGAGATGAGCGGTGGCAGCTTGCCGGCGAGGTCGGCGTCAATCGCCTTGAGTGTCTTCTCGCACCACTGGCGCTTGCGCACGTCCAACAGCGCCGTGCCGCTGGCGTCGCCGTATTCCATCACGCGCTCGCCCGTGAGCCAGAAGTTCAGGTAGTCATGCGGCAGCAGGACCGTGGCGAGTCTGGCGAAGTTCTTCGGCTCGCGCTTCTTCAGCCAGAGGATTTTCGACGCCGTGAAGCCGGGCAGTACGCCGATGCCTTGGGCCTTGATCGTGGGTTTGAGCCCGCCGTGCGCGGCCATGATCTCATCGCACTCGGCGGCGGTGGCGGTGTCGCACCACAGTTTGGCCGGTCGGACAACCTCGCCGGCCTTGTCGAGCGGCACGAAACCGTGCTGCTGCCCACTCACGCCGATGGCTACGACCTCGCTGGCCTTGGCCTTCGCCTGCTTGAGCGCGCCTTTGATGGCCTTGATGGTGGCCGTGCGCCAGGTGTGCGGGTGTTGCTCCTTCGCGCCGGGCGGGAGGTTGGGGATCAAATCGTAACTGGCCGATGCCGCGCCGAGTACCTTGCCAGACTTGGCCTCGACGACGAGCGCCTTGGTGGATTGTGTGCCGCTATCAACGCCGATCAGGAGTGTTCGCATGCGGAAAGGTTTAACTACGAAACACGCGAAACACACGAAAAAACTCCGGGCGGGAACTCAACCTGCGCGGTCTGCTTCAACCGTCATCAATTAGTGGCACAAGCCTGTGGCTTGCGGGCGTGCCGCCAAGCCTCCGACTTGCCTGCGGGCCGTGATGCCAAGCCGCTGGCAACTTGAAGGGATGGACTGGCAACCTGAAAGGTCACCAGGACGACGACAAGCTGAAAGCATGCGCCACTACGCGGGGTGGGAGTAACGAGCGGCGACGCCGCGCCGTCCGTCAACGCTCGAGTTGGACAACGTAGCGCTGCCGCGCTTCGTCAAACCGGAAACGCCCGAGGTTGGCGCCCAACCAAACGAGCGTTTGGTTGGTTGGACCGGTGTAGCCGGTCAGGGCGGCAAGCCGTGGCACATCCCGGTCTCGCTTGGTGCTGTCCTGGGTGTTCTCCAGGTCAATCACTGCGCGGCTCAATGCCTCTGGCAGTCCCTGCATCGCGGCGGCAACGGCGAGGTGGTCGTCGTTGCTCAAGCCGAGTTGCGCCCATCTCCAGGCCTCGCGCACGGCGGCGGCGGTGTCGAAGCCGGGGCATTGTTCGAGCGCGGCGAGGACGCGGTCGTGGCCGTAATTGAGCCGGACGAAATGCCAGCGCAGATCGGCGTAGGACGCCGGGTCGTGGGCTTCTGCGGCAAAACGAAGAGCATCGGCCGGCATCGGCTGGCGATGATCGCGCAGTCTGGCGACCAGCGCGGCGCGCGCGTCTGCCTCCCACTGCTTGGCAGTGAAGACGCGCACCACGTCGCTGTCCCGCTCCAGCGCGGCGCGGAGTTCGGCCAAGTGCGCACGGGTGACGAACTGGCTGACCACGGGCAGGACGGCGCTTTCCCCAAGGTTCCCGCCCAGCGGCAGCCGGCGCAGCAGCGCGGGCAATCCGTTCGTGCCGACCGCGGCGAGTTTCTTCCGGATGGCATCGCGTAACGGCTGGTCGCAGGATTCAGGAGCGTTGTTCAAGACCGTGTCGAGGTAGGCTTCGAGCTGTGCGGGTGTCGGATTCGCCGGGAGTGTGGCTTGGGCGATGGCGGCGGTGGCATCGGCCTCTTCCTGCTGCGCGCGGGCGTTGCTGCCACCTGCCGACCAATGGAAATCCTCCTTGCGGAACGCGAGGCGGGACGAGCCATCATAGACGGGCGCGAAAATCCACAAGCGCGCCTCCCGCAGCCACTGGGCGGCGGTCACGCCGGCCAGGCGCTCGCGCAGGGCTGGATAGGGAAATCGTAACCGCAAGGTGTGGTGCGTTTCTCCGCCCAGCAGCCGCGGGATGAAGCCGCTCCTATCGCTTTGCCGGATCAGGTAGGCCTCACCGGAGCCGGGGTGATAGAGGACGTAGGTGCAAAACGGCTCGGATCCCCGAGCCGAGCCGCCGAGGTTCAGTTTCCGGTCGAGCAACAACTGCGCGGCGCTCTCGTTGACCGGCACAGAGATCACGCCGCCCGCCAGCCGGGGCTGATCCAGCGCCAGACGCCGGCCGGGCAGAATCGTGAAGGCGGCGGGCCGCAGCGGAACTTCGGCGACTTTTTCAATCGCGAACAGGTCCAGTTCCACTTCGCCGCTCAGCGCTCCCGGCGGCGCGCCGTTGGGAAACCGTTTGGCCACGGCTTCGTCGTAGAACGCGCTTCCCAGCCACGGGTTGAAACTCTCGTTGAACCAGAGCGTGTTCGTTGGGAAGAAACCCTGGATGACGCGGACGTAGGCGTTCCCCCGCCGCAGTTCCGAGGCGTTGAACTCGCTAAAAGAACTGGCGCGTCGAACGAACGTTGGACGCCGGTCACCGGCGAAGAGCACCTGGGCGGAGAGTCCGCGGGTGATGGCCACGCGCCGTTCGGGCACCCCTTGCACGACCAACTCCGTTGAGAGTGGCTGGCTGCGCGGATCCTTCAGCGAAAAGTCCTTTTCCACCACCGCGAGCGCGAGCGGCGCGGACTGTGTGGGCTGGGGGAGAAGGAAGTTGTTCGCCCAGACCGTGACGATGACCGGGAACGTCATCAAACCCGCCGCCAGCCCGGCCACGCTGACGCGCCACAGCCGGCCCCGCGCCTGTGCCACCCACGCCGTCACGGCGCAAGCCAGCGTGCAGAGGAACGCAGCCACCACGGCGCTTGCGTTGCGCGTCGCGCGGTCTTGCCATGCTACTGTGGGTTCGTCAAGCACGCCGCCGCGGCGCAGCATCTCCACGACGACCACCCACGCGAACACGCCGCCCACTGCGATGCCGACGGCGAGGAAGAACCGGCTCAGGTCGAGCGTCAGAGCCGCCAAGGTGGCCACCGCAAATACGAACGGCACCGTGAACAGCAGCGACTCGCCCGCTCCGCAGAGCATCAGGTACGGCGAGTAACCACGCAGCGCCCAGCCGATCACTTGCAGCGCCAGCCTGGGTGCGATGAGCCCCAGAACGAGAAACGCCGTCTTTGCCCAGAACAGATGATTGCGGCGCAGCGGGCGCGTGAGCCAGGCAGCCTCCGTCCCCACCAACGCGTCCGCTTGCACGAGCGACGCGATCAGCGCGAGTGCGACAAGCGCTTGCGCCAGCGTGACGAAGAGGCCCAAGATACCGATGGCCTCGCCGGGGAGCGAACTGAGGTTCGCCACGAACGGCTCCAAAGCGAACAACAGCCACAGCCCGATCAGCCGCCCGCGGAAATGGCGCAGGTCGGTCGTGAATTGATGGAGGATGAGGTTCATGGTTTCTGAGCGGCGACGGGTTCGCGGACGGCGAGGTTTTCCTTCAGAACATACTGGCGGCGCGCGAGATCGAAGACGAATTCCTCCGGGCGATGCGTTCGCATCCATGCCAACACCGCCTCGTCGTCATGCCGTTTCTCCGGGGTGAGGCCGGACATTTGGACTCCCGAACGCAGTGCGTTGGCGAGTTGCATGCCTTGCGAAGAGACGTTGAAATCCGGATCGTCAAGCAACTGGAAGGCGCGTTGGAGGGCGTTCGTCTCGCCCAACTGCATGGCCAGTTGGAACAACTCATACTGCTGTGAGCCGAGACTGCTCACCACAAGACTCTCCTCCCGCCAGCGGCGGTGAATGATCTCGGCAAGCTGCGGTTCCAAACCCGGCAATGTGCGCAACACTTCGTACTGCCACTCCTGGCACAACTCAAATTCGTCGAGCAGACGCGGGTAGGTTTGCGGTTCACGGAACCACGCGATGGCGCGCAGAGCGGAGAGGGGCAACGGCAGGGATCGTGGCTTGTCCGCCAAGTGCAGGATTCCGGCCCTGGCGTCGTCCACCCAACCGCGCTCGAATACCACTCCTGCCAGTTCCGGCTCGCGAACAAGCGCGGCGATAAGGGCGGGCTTCTGCGCGTCCGTCGCGCCAAGTTGGAGGGCTTGCAGGACGCAGCGTTTCGAGGTCCAGTTCATGACCGGCAGGCCGTCGAGCAGCAGGTCGAGGTGAGCGGGCACGAACCGAGCGAGGTGCGCCGTGAGAGGATCGCTCAGTTCCAGTGGCCGGCGGCGCGCGTCCACGAGCCGGAGAAACTCCAGCAAATACAGGCTGACGTCGCGTCGCGCCGCATCGGGTGTGGGAGTCTTCAAAGCAGCAATGCGGCGAAGAAATTCCGCGCGGGGCATGGGTTCGTTGACACCTGTGGCCACGCCGCCGTCCACGGGCAACATCTCTGCGAGCGTGAAGGCGGGTGATTGCCACGTCTCGGGCACGGAGCCGAGCCAGGTTTTTTCGAAGACGAGCAGGCGACAGCGGGCGAGTTCCTCGGAGGTGAACGGTTTGCGACTCTGGAAATAGAGCGTAACGAAGCGCTCAGCCAGCGCCGTATGCGTCGCGCGGCTGGCGCTGTTACCCGAGGATTGGGGCAGCCAAGCAACGCGGCGCTGCGGGTCAAAGACCATGAACACCTGACGACCGAGCGGACCGTAGTAGGCGGTCGAGCAGCGCGAGTCGCGGGCGGTGGCCAGTTCGATCTGGCGGCGGCGGACATGCAGTTGTCCGCCCAACGGAGACGGTGGAGACCCCGTTGCGATGTACTCCCAGGAGCCGAACTCGTCGGTGGCGGTGGCGCCCGGCTTCAGCGGCAGGTCGGCGAGCTTGCGCCAGCGGAAGATGCGCGCTTCGAGGCCGACGTGGAGTGTGAGTGGCGCGGCCAATTCCTCGCTGCCCGTCGGCAGATCAAACCGCCCCGCGTGAGCCATGGACCGCCGCAAACCCGACAGGTAATGGTCTTCCACGCGAAACAACACGTCCTCGGGGAAAACGGAAGCCCACGCCGCAAAGTCGTCATTCAGGTAGGAAGGGTTCCAGAGCTGGGGATGGAAGAGCGGGGTGCGACCACCGCGAACCCCGCCGGGCAGCGTGCCACCGGCAGTGCGTCTCAGGCTGGCGTCCTGGGTTGACCATTCCACCACGAGTCCGGCAGGGAGCGGCTTGGTCCGGGGCGCGAGGTTCACGGTGAACTGGACGCGATCCGGATTGTGCTGTTTTTGAAAGCTCATGGAGCGCCGCGGGATTCCAAAGCCCACGTCCGCCATCACGGACTTCGCCGTCGGCGGGTCCGCTGGCCGCAAGGTGAGAAAGTCACGCGGGCAGAGCATTCCGGTGAGCCAGTAGCAAAGCGCCACCACCACCAGTCCGCCCCAGCGTCCCAGCACGCCGGGATGCACCCGCGCATGCCAGACCGCCAGCAGCACCAGCGCGGATGTACACCCATACACACCCACTATTCCGGCCGCGAAACTGAAATCGAAGGGTTCGGTTCGGCTGTGAAGGACAAACCAGTTTACCGCCATCGCAGCCAGCGCCAGCAGATACGCGCCCAGGACGCTGATCGCGAGCGCCCGCGCCCAGCGCGCGTAGCCCGGCCAGAGCGCCGCATAAGCACCGAAACCCACCGCCACCGGTAATGCGACCAGCAGCCGCTCGACTGTGCCTTGCGCGATCACCCACCCCGGCATTCCCTGAAACGTCAGATGCACGAGTTCCTGAAGCGTCCAAGGCGCGACGACGAGCCCGAGGACGAACAACAGCTTGGCAAGCAGCAGATCGCGCATCGGCAGCGGGCGCGCGGCGAGAAACCCTTCGCGCCGCGCCGGCGAATCCGCGAGCACCACGAGCGACGGCAACAACCCGACGAACGCCCAAAGGACGGTAGGCAGCAGCCCGGTCCAGGTGTTCGATATCTGATCGAAGCCGGCGCGCGGCAGATAGCTCACCCGCCCGACCCAACCGAGACTCACGGCTAGATCGAGCAGGACCAACCCACCCCAAATGCCGAGGAACACGCGGCACTGCCGCACGTCCTTCCTTAACTGATGCCAGACGAGATTCATAAGCGCTCCACGGTCCTCCCGACCCTCAAGCCGCCGCCTCCGCCAATCCGTTCAGCCGGTACGTTCGCGCCAGCGCCACGAAAATCTCGCGTAACTTCATGGGCGTGACGTTGCATTGCTTCGATTCCGGAAAGTACTTCGCCACGGCAGCGTGCAGTTCCGGCTCGTTGAAGCGTGAGTCGGTGAACCGCAGCACACGCCCGGCGGCTTCCACGTTGAGCCAGGTTTCCGGCAGTTTCGCATCGCTCGCCGCGTCGCCGCCCAGAACCACTTCGACCGCGCGAAACCGCGCCTGCAAATCCGCCGCCGCTTCTTCAATTTGCAGCCGCCCGCGATGGAGGATCGCCACGCGATCCGCCATGCGCTCAACTTCCGCGATGTCGTGCGACGACACGAACACCGTCCAACCTTCGTTCTCGGTGAGTTCGAGCATGCCGCGAATGAATTCATCGCGCACGAGCGGGTCGAGGCCGGAGAAGGGCTCATCCAGTACCACGAGCTTGGGACGGTAGGCGAGGCTGCTGAGCAACGCCGCCTTCATCCGCATGCCGCGCGAGCAGGCCTTGAGCTTGGTGCCGGCGGGCAGGTCAAACTGCTGCATCAGCTTCCCGGCGAACGCGGCGTCCCACGTCGGATACATCGGGCGGCAGTAGTCGAGGAATTCCTGCACCGTCATCCAGAGCGGCAACTCCTGGTTCTCCGAGACGTAGCCGATCTGCCGGAGTATCTCCGGGCCGAGGTGGCGCGACTCCACGCCCAGCATGGTCGCCGCGCCGGCATCCGGCGTGTGCATGTTGAGCAGGCACTTGATGGTCGTGGTCTTGCCTGCGCCGTTCGGGCCGAGGAACGCCGTGACTGCGCCTTCCGGGACGACGAGGTCCAAGCCATCCACGGCGACCGTCTTCTTGAATTGCTTCCGCAGACCGCGGATTTCGATGATGGATTTCATGCTTTGGATTTCTTGGCGTGTTTGGCCGCGCCGGGTTCTTGAAACTTGTTTTCCTCCGCCGCGCGCCGCAGGGCCGTGACCACGTCGTCGAACGTGAGATGCAGATCCCCGGCCTCTTTGAGCAGGTCGGCACAAAAAGGTTGCAGATGATCGAGCCGTTCATCGTGCGCCGGCAAATCGGGCGCGGTAACCACCATCCCGATACCAGGCCGGCTGGCGAGGTAACCGGTGTCTTTGAGCAGGGCGACGACCTTGTGCGCGGTGGTCGGACTGATCCGCAGTTCCTGGCTCAACGTCCGCACGGACGGGAACTCGTCGCCCGCCGCGAGTTGGCCGGTGAGCATGGCCTTGCGGATGGCCTGGAGTATCTGGTCGGAAACCGGCAGACCATCTTCGATTTGGACCAAGAACGGTAACATGGCGAAAGCGCGTTGTGTTCTAGCTGTACCAGTAATACTGTAACACATGGAACACGTCAATAGTTTCTTTGTTTCTTGGCTGAGCCTCCTTCAAGGTGCTCTGCGCTCTCCGTCCGAACATTGTCTTCGAGGGGTTCGTTGCACCGAGGCGGCTGAGGATCGAGTGTCCAGCAAGCCGGCGGAAACGCGGACGGCGGCGGGCTACTCCCGGAGGACGGTGCGCCGATCAAGGCAAAGACCGGCAGGCACCCGACGGGTTGGACCGCCCTGCCGCGGGGGTGTTCCCACGGAACCGGCTGGTCGTTGTGCGGATTCTGGCCGAGCTTGTGTCCCTTCCCTCCCTCCCCTAACCTCCGCACGGAACCCGGCGTGCCGGCTCAGCAGGGATGCGCCGGGGCTTTGAAAGCCGACCCGGTATTGTGGCGGCGGATGGAGCGGCGCATGGCTGATGAGTCGAAGAACCTGGACGGTCGCACAACGATGCGAGTGAGCGGGTTGCATGGAGCAAGACGCCCGCGCGTACTCTTCGTGACTGATTTCTACCTGGAGGATCTGCTCGAGGGAATTGTTGATTTCGCGCGCACGGTCGGATGGGATTTGGATGCGAACATGCGCCTGCATGGCCGCTTTCCGCCCGTCGGCCAGGCCGCAGGCATCCTGGCCACCATCCAAAGCAGCCGCGTCTGCAAGTGGCTGGCGGCCCAGGAGATCTGTCCCATCGTCCGAATGACCGTCTCCCGGTCTGAAGTACCCTATCCAGCGGTGGAGCCTGATTACTATGCGGCCGGCCGGGCGGGCGCACGCCATCTGCTGGAACTGGGGCACACACATTTCGCGTTTTACTCAGTTTTTTACTTGAGCGATGCGCTCGATGCAAAAGCGGGCTTCGCGGCGGTGCTGGAGCAGGCGGGCCGGCAAGTACACTGGCTGGATTTGTCCGCCGCGTATCCGAGGCGGGATGCTTTTGAGATCGTCCGCGAAAACCGTCATCGCTGGCTGGCGGAGCAATTACAGCGCTTACCGAAGCCTCTGGCGGTCATGGGGGACGATGATCGCCGGGCCTTGGAACTGGTGGTCGCCTGCGATTTGGCGGGCCTGCGCGTGCCGGAGGATGTGGCGATTCTGGGATGCGACAACCACTGGGTTGAGCAGGGCTTGTCTCCCATTCCGCTTTCCACCGTGGACATGAATTTCCAGGGCGTGGGCCATCAAGGAGCCGCGCTGCTGCACCAGCTCATGCAAGGGGCCGCCCCGCCGGCGGCGGTGGTGAAGGTGCCGCCCGCAGGCGTGGTGGCCCGACGCTCCACGGCCACATTCGTCACCGATTCGCCGGGGATCACGGCGGCGGTGGTTTTCCTGCGCGAACACTTCCACGAGCCGTTAAGGTTGGCTGCGTTGGCGCGGAAGGCTGGCCTGTCGGAACGGGCGTTCGAATCCGAGTTCAAACGCCGGGTGGGGCGATCGCCGCGCGAGGAACTCCGGCACGCCCGCTTGGGATGCGCCAGACGGTTGTTGCGCGACACGGATCTCAAGCTCGAGGCCGTCGCCGCCGAATGCGGTTTCGGGTCGGCGGCCAAACTGTGTGGATGCTTCGTCAAGGAATTCAGTCGCACGCCCCACGCGTGGCGGATGCAGGCCCGGATGACCGATTGAGAGAACGCGCCCGTCCGTCAGGCGCAAACGGGCAATCGTTTTTCGGGAAGAGGCAATAGAATTACCTCCTCATGGCCGCGGGCCCGCCCTAGTATCTTGCGCCAAGCACCCATGTCCCGCCACACCATTAGATGGCTTGCCAGAATGGGAGAATTCTGGCGTCGCCTGTGGTCAGAGTGTGAAGAGGGCGTGCTGTGCTTCAGTATCAGTAAACCAAACCAACCATGAAACGAATCGCTCTATGAAAACCCTCACAACAATGACAGGTGTGGCTGCACTTTTATGCCTCACCGCATTATCCGCGAAGGCGACCCTGCTCACTAACTGGGCCCGCCTCGGCGTCGCAACCCAATCGTCCACCTATCCTGGTGGCGATGCCTCCAAGGCGATAGATGGCAACACATCCGGATGGTGGACGGAAGGCTCGGTTAGTCATTCCAACGACGCCGATCCGTGGTGGCACGTAGACCTGCTGGAGACTCGGCCGATCGGCCATCTTCACATCTGGTTCCGGGACGATTGCTGCCAAGCCCGAAACGACAACCTGCGCATCGTCATTTACAACAGCGCCGATACAAACGGGGTTGTGCTGTGGGAGACGAACACTTCGGGTTTCTTTGGCGTGGTCCCGCGGGAGTTTGGGGTCGATCTCGTGCCGGCCGTCAATGGGCGGTCCATTCACGTCGAGCACACGGTCGATCAGACCACGGAGCGCATCGTGATGCTCGCCGAAGTGGAGGCCTTTAACCAGCCATTGACGTCCGTTGACAACTATGCCCGCGACACCATGGGCGGAATCCCGACGTCAAGTTCCTGCTATAACGTCGACTGTGCGCTTTACGGTCCGTGGCAGGCGATTGACGGCAACCTCCACGGGGACACTTCGATTTCGGGATGGCCGTTTGCCTACTCCGCCCCGGATAACACCGCGGGGGTGGACCCCCTTCCTTGGTGGCAAGTGGATTTGCAGGCCCCGGAAACCGTTGGCAGCATCGTCCTCTGGCCGCGCCGCGACCGCACTTTTGCCCGGTACGACAATATCCGTCTGTTCGTCGCCAACCAGAACAGCAACACGCTTTACCAGCAGGTGTTCGCGGTTCAGCCGAGCGGCATGAAGTTTGTGGTCAATTTTGCCCCGCCGCTGGCCAATGCCAAGATCGTCAGGGTCGAAACTACTGATGCTACGCCCGACAAATTCCTGAACCTGCCAGAAGTGCAAGTATTCGCGCCGCTGGCCTCTGCCCCAACCCTCACCTTCACGACAAATCTGCAACCGATCACGGTCGCTGAGAATCACGTGCCGACCTTCGGGCCAGTGGCGGTGACGGTGGACGGCGGCATCCGACCGGAAGACATCAGCTATCGCTGGTTCCGCAACGGGGTGGAAATCCCGAACATGGCCGGCAGTTGGTTGCCCTCCTACGCCACACCCACGCGCGTGGGACCGGCTAATAACGGGGACAAGTATAAAGTGCAGGCCTCGGTTTCCGGATATGGGGTGTTCTCATCGGAGGTCGAGTTGACGGTGACGTCCGACACCACCCCACCGGTGTTGTTGTACGCCGATGGAAACCGTGCCTTCAACCGGGTCCGAGTCTGGTTCTCCGAGCCCGTCGATCCGGTCACCTCACAAGTGGCGACGAACTACCAGCTCTCCGGTGGCCTGACCATCACGTCGGCGACGATGGTGGCCCCGTCGGGCAGCGCGGGCGACAACCTCGTGGATTTGGTGACCAGCGCGCAGACGCCAGGCCAGACCTACACGCTGACGGTAAGCGGGGTGAAGGATCAGAGCGCGGCGGGACACATGGTTGCGGCAGGCAGCAGCGTGCAGTTCACGGCCTGGACGCTGACCACAGGCCACCTGCTGTTCGAGCACTATGACAACCTTGGCGGGGCTGCCGACTCGGATATCGTCACGGCATTGGCAGATCCCCGCGTGGTGGCCGGCACGCCGCC
>CAYJNU010000047.1:0-27937 GCA_964371005.1 uncultured Verrucomicrobiota bacterium
AAGAAACGCCCCATTTTCCACATCTCGCTCTATCGAAACTTGAAACACCCTCTATGAAAACGTTTCAAGGTTACACAGTCATCAAGCCAGATGATTTGCACTGGCGGCCGGCCAAGCTGATGAAGATTCCAAACGCGGATTTTCTGGAGCGCACGGGAAGCGAGAATCTCAGCGCGCGACTTTGGCGGTATCCGCCGAAGAGCGCCGGCACGCTGCACAAGCACGTCCGGCAGGAGGAGTTTTACTTCGTGCTGGAAGGCACGGGGCGGATGCGCGTGGGCGACCAGACGTTGACCGTGCCCAAATACGGCGGCGTGCTGGTCGGGCCGGAGCACTTGCGCCAGGTGTTCAACGACACGGACACCGAGGTGCTCTGGCTCATCATCGGCGCGCCGGAGGAGTTGGAATTCCTGCAAGGCTCGAAGTCCAAGATGGACCTCTCGCTCATCTACCCGACCGACCCGACGCAATTGCCCAAGGAACTCGCCGGTGTACAATGGCCGCCGGAGGAGTGATCAATGTCAAAGCCCTTCAAACACGATCCGCAATGGGCCAAGGCCAAACAGGTGTGCCGGCTCAACATGGAAGATACTCAGATGGGCAAGGAACTGGGTCTGTTGCCAAAGGCGTTAATGAAAAACCAGCCAAGCCCGTCGCAGCAATGGAAGCTGCCGGTGAAGCACTGGATTCGCGAACTGCATGAGGATCGGTTTGGTTCTTGCGCCCAAACGGTGAATCGCCCAGCCCCGCCTGCCGCCCCGCCGCAGATATCCGAGCCCGATGACGTTGATGCGGATATTCCTTTCTGACAATTCGGCGGTGCCCATCTACAATCAGGCCCATGCAAAAGCCGCCGGAGACAATTTTCAACCCGGAGAACTTCGTGCCGGAGTTGCGCGAAATCTTCGCGCAGCCGCCGCCCGGTCCACGCAAGACTGTTCTCGTGGCCGTTCCGGTCAAGAACCCTGACGAACACGGCGGCAAATTCATCCCGGCGGAATCGGAGCGCAACTTGATTGGGATCACGGAGGGGAAAAGCGTCTGGGATTGGGAGGTGGATTCATTGCGCGCGCTGTTTCGCGGCGACCGGCAACCGCCCGTGCTGGGCGATTATCCCGAGGCCTACAATGACTCGTTCATCCTGTTCGACCTGCATGTGCTGGAAATCAGCAAGTTCTTCGGCGACCGACGGGACGCGGAGATGAAGGAGGTTTATTCGCGGCTGCGCCGTCGCCCGGATGGCGGCAGTTTGGGATTCGTTCATGATTACCTCTGGCAGGCGGCGGCGCTCATCCTGGGCACGCGACCGTTAAGTCAGTCGGAGTTCGAGGCGATCATGGCGCGGCTGGAACGCTCCTGCCGGACGTTTGAAGAAGGGCCTTCGTCGCGAAATTACGTGGCCGCATTGAGACAGACCTTCGGACAGGCGGGCCATGACCGACAGTGAACCCGCCACCCCAGCCAGTTACGAACAGTTCTTCCCCCACCGGGAAAATCGCGCTGTTCCGTTCGCTGTTCCGTGAACGCGAGGACGTTTATCCACGCCGGTTCGAGAGTCGCAAGGACGCGTTATTGCAGCAAAATGATTATCTTGTCCTGCGCTTTCTGGCCGAGGACGTGGGGAAGCAGTTGGATTCCGTGCTGGATGCTGTTCTGGCAGCACTTGCTTACCGTTCGCCGACAAATCCATGAAACCCATCCAAAGCCATGAAAGGCGTTGAACGGAAACGGCATGGTCACCCAAACAACGGGAAGAACTGCTCGGATCGTTGAAGGCCCGGTTTCAGAAAAACGTGAACCGCCATAAAGGCCTCGATTGGGCCAAGGTGCAGGCCCGCCTGGATGGCCGTGGGCGCCGCCTGGGCAAACCGCGGCGGGACAGCAAAGACCGTAGCGCAGAGTTCCGGATCTGCTGTAGCGCAGGTTTCTAAACCTGCCGGTTTTGCAAGTCCGCACGGCCTGCCAGCTTGGAAGTCGGCGATACAGCAGCAAGGTTTGGAAACCTGCGCTACGAGGCAACGGCAGTCGTCGGGCGTTCGTGTTGCTGGCGCTGGCCCTCGCGGGGTGGGCGGCAGTGCTCCCGGGCGCAGTGCGGCTGTTGAGCAAAGTGCCTCTGTTCGGCGATCCGACGGTTGCGGTGTAGGTTGCCATCGGCTTTCTGACGTTCGCCCTCGCGGCGCTGGTGGGCGCGGAGCGTCCGGTGGCAAATCGCGCTGAGCCAGGCACGCCGGGAGTTGCGGCGTCTCGCCTTTACACAGCGGACTTTATGGGTGCGAGCGTGGGCGCGTTGCTGGCGAGCGCGTGGTTGGTTCCGATCTTGGAGATGACGATGATGTGTTGGCTGGTGGCCGGGCTGAACCTGCTGGGCGTGGCGGCGGTTGTCCTGGCACGGCCCAGGCCTGCTTGAGGAAACCAAACAAGATCTTGTGCGATGAGAAACTTCGATCTGTTTTGCCTGAAGATGGTGCGGTGGAGCAGTTGGCCATTGCTGGTGCTGCTGCTGGGATTCTTTGTCACCGGCTACGGCATCAGCGGGCGCTACGGCATGGGGGCATGGTTCAACGAGCAAACCGCCCTGGCCCTGCACAAGCTGTTTCACCTCCCGCTCATCGTGCTCACGGTGGCGCATTTGCTGCCGGCGATTTACCTTGCGATGCTGCGTTGGGGCTGGATCAAACGACGCGCGTGAAATCCGAAATCCGAAATCCGAAACCCGAACTCCTTGCGGAGGGCCACCACCCGAAGCTCGAAATCCGAAACGGGACAGACGGCTGCGGATTGCGCGGGGGAATCTCGCGCCGGCATGCGATGCGGCTCGGTTTGGTGGGCGCTGCGGGTGTTGTCGGCGCGGGCGCGCTGCTGCCGCAGTGGCTCAGGAAGGTGTACGAGGCGGAAGCGCCGTCGGACATCTTCGAGGGCGACGCGCCGAAGGCCGAGGTTTGGGAACTCTGGCAGAAGCGCGGTTGGGCAAAGGAGGCGTCGCATTACCTGAAGCTCGACGGCAACGTGCAATGCAAGCAATGCCCGAACAACTGCGTGCTCAAGCCCGGCGACCGCAGCCATTGTCGCAACCGCGTCAACATCGGCGGTATGCTCTATACGATGGCCTACGCGAACCCGTGCACCTTTCACGTGGACCCGGTGGAGAAGAAGCCGCTGTTCCATTTTCTCCCGGGCACACAGTCGTTTTCTCTCGCCACGTCAGGCTGCGTGTTCCGCTGCCTGAACTGCCAGAACTGGGAAATCTCGCAGAAGAAACCCGAGGAAACCAAAGACCCGCGCGGGCCGGAACTGCGTTTCAAACCGCCGCTACCGGAGCGGCTGAGTCTCGACGACATGCGCCGGCTGAGTTTGTTTCCGGAGGATCTGCCCGCCGTCGCAAAGACGCTGCATTGCCCTTCGATCTCCTACACCTACTCCGAGCCAACGGCCTACTACGAGTACGCCTTCGACTCGTGCAAGGCGGCACGTGAGAGCGGCGTGAAGAACATCCTCGTTACCTGCGGCAGCATCGAGCAACGCCCGCTGGCCGAATTGCTCAAGCACGTGGACGCCGCGCATGTGGACCTGAAGGGTTTCAGCGACGACGTCTATCGCAAGTTGAACTCCGGCAAACTCCAGCCCATCCTCGACGCGCTCAAGCTCTACAAGAGCACCGGCGTCTGGTTCGAGATCATCAACCTCATCGTGCCGACCTACACGGACGACCTGCCGACGATCCGCCGCATGTGCGACTGGATCGCCGCCGAGTTAGGGCCGGACACGCCGCTGCATTTCTCGCGGTTCCAGCCGCAGCACAAACTCACGCACCTCTCGCCGACGCCGGTGGAGACGCTGGTGAAAGCCCGCGAGGCCGCGCGAGCCGCCGGCTTGCGCTACGTCTATCTCGGCAACGTGCGCGAGCCCGCCGACGGCGGCACGACATTCTGTCCCGGGTGCAAGAAGGCCGTGGTGGTACGCGACATCTTCGCGGTGACGAGCCTGAACATCGTCGTCGGCAAATGCCGGTTTTGCGGTGAGAGCATCGCCGGCAGGTGGACGAGTTGACACGATATGAGGATCTACATTTTGATAACCGCTGCAACGCTCTGCGGGGTATGCATCCTCACGCGTCGGCGAGAATGATGGACTTGTTTCAGAGCGACAGACTCAGCACGCAGCCAGCGACACTACGAACCGATTCATCTCGGTTGCGGTCTTCGGAGAGGTGGCTTCTCCCGGCTACTACTGCCTCCCGTCGGGCACTTTCTTGTCGCACGCGGTGCAAGCAGCAGGAGGCATCGGCGGAGATGGGCTCGAGAGCAAGGTGCATGTTGCCCGCAAAGACTCCAATCATTACCAAGTGAATTTTCGCCAAATCAGGAAGGGCGTTGAGCAGGACTTCGAACTCCAGGACGGTGACGTGATTGTAGTGCCTTGCTGCAAACCCAGACTCTGACGGCTATTGCCTATCGCAGCTTCTTCAGCAGCACCTTCGAGTTTCTTCCGCTCTGCTCGTATTTCTCGCGGCGTCCTGGCGGCAGGTCGTCGGGCGTGCCTTCTACGAAGCCGCCTTTGCTCTGGAAATAGGTGAACGCCTGCGTGGAGAGCGAGATGATTTCCGCCAGGCCCATCTCGCGGGCCTTGCTCTCGACGAACTGGATGAGCTTCTTGCCGATGCCTTGGTTTTCGTGAGAGGGGTTGACGTAGAGGCACGCCAACTCGCCTTTGCCAAGTTCGGGGTAGGCGTGCAGCGCCACGCAGCCGACCGGGTTTCTGTCAATTTCGAAGATGTAGTAATCGCTCAGCCGTTTCTCGATGCTGGCCCGGGTGCGTTTCACGAGTTCGTCAGTGGCAACGGACTGCTTGATAAGCGCCAGAACGCTTCGCACGTCCTTCTTCTGAGCACGCCGGATTTGCTGGTATTCATCCGCATAGACGAGCGTGCCGATGCCTTCATTGGAAAAGACCTCAGCGAGCAGGCCTTCGTCCACCCGACCGTTGATGATATGCACTCGCTGCACCCCGGCACGGCACGCAGCCGCGGCGTGATGCGCCTTGGAAAGCACCTCCGGCGCGAAGCCTCGTGGGCTTTGGGTGAGGAGGTTTTGGAGTTCCGCCACGAGGATTTGCCGAATGACAAGGTCGTTGTGTTTCACCGCGTCCTGCGTGGTGATGAAAATCAGTTTGATGGCCTTGAGCGCGCTGGCGACGGCAAGCGCGACACCATCCGAGTTCACACGATAGGTCTTGCCCTCGCCGTCGAAACCCAGCGGCGGGATGACGGGGATGATGCCTTGGGCGAGGAGCGTCTGGAGCATCTCCACGTCCACGCGTTCGACCTTGCCGGTAAAGAGCTGGTCCACGCCTTGCAGGATGCCGATCGGATGCGCGACAATGGCATTGGTGCAGGCGGCGCGGAGATCGTTGGTGGAAAGACCCTCGAGGAGTTCGTGGGTCAGATGGTTCGCGGCGGTCAGGGCGAGCTGCAGCGTCGGCCCGTCCGTGATGCCGTCGCCGTCAATGTCGGACGGAGCGATGTTGCGCTCGTCGGCCAATGTCTTGATTTGGGCGGACGCACCGTGGACCAGCACCACGCGAATGTTCAGCGAACGCAACACCGCGATGTCCAACAGGATGTTGGCGAAGTTCTCGTCCGTGACGATGGCGCCGTCCACCGCAATGATGAAGGTGCGCTCCCGGAATTGCGGGATGTATTGCAGGATGCCGCGTAGATCAGTTGGCTTCACGTTTGTATCGTTTTCACTGGTGCCGCGCTCAAGCGCGCTAACCGGGCACATATCAATTCAGTCGCGCCTTGGATTCAACAGCAATCTTTCATGAACGACGACGCGACGTTGAACACGGCCCCCCGATTACCGCGAGTCCATCCCGGCTTGCTGCACTTCGCCGGCAGTCGAGGTGCAGAACAAACTGCGGCGTTCACCGGCGAGGTCGCGTGTTGCGGATGGGGGCCGATCCGCGCTCCGGGCCGCGGGGCCGCAGTTTCGCATTGGCTCGCAGGCGGTGTTTCGGTTTAATCCCCACCGCATGAGTATTGCCTATCAGATTGTCGTTTGCGGCAGCATCGTGCCGGACCCGCTCCAAACCCTGGAGCCGGTGACCGGCCCGACCGGCCACGCACTGAAAAACGAAATGATGTTGCCCGCGGTGCTCGATCCGTGGGCAGGCCACGCGCTGTACGAGGCGGCAAACCTGGCCAAGAACCAGCCTGGCAGCAAAGTCACGCTCGTCAGCCTGGGGACGAAAGCGAAGCTCCAACAGGTGATGATGACCATCGCCCAGAAGGTGCCGTTCGAGTTGATCGCGCTTGATGGTTCGGCCAGCGGCTTCACGGATGCCGCCGAAACCGCCGCCGCGCTCGCCGACGCGATAGCCGCCATTCCTGGACTCGACAAAACGAAGCTCCTCGTGTTCGGCGGCTGGGAGTCCGCCTCGCGTGGCGCCGGGGCGACGATGCAAATCATCGCCGAGCGCTTGGGCATCTCGGACGTGTTTGTGGGTGTGGATGAGTTAAAGGTCGGTGCGGACGGCTCGCTGGAAATTCTCGAACGCATCGAAGGCGGCAAACACCAGATTTCGAAATGTGCCGGCGCGCCGGCGGTGTTGGGTTGGGCGACCGGCAATTTGCCCGAGCCGAAGAACAATCCACAGGTCGGCATGATGAACATGCGCGGCGTGATGCCGGCGTTGCAGAAGGCCAAGCCGGTGAAGGTGGGTGCGGAGGGACTGACGTTCGCCAGCGTCGCGCTGCCGAAACAACAGCGCCAGACGCGCATCGTCAAGGACGCCTCACCGGACGACATCGCGAAGGAAGTCGTTGCGTGGATCAGACAATGACCTGACGATTTCAAATCTGAAATTCCAAATATGTTATCCACGATGGAGACCATTCTCTTTCTCGCTCACACCGAAGCCGACGGCACGCTGGCAAAACCTGCGCTCGAAGCACTGGGCGCGGCCAAGTCTCTGAATGCGGGGATGTCCGGCTCGATTCTCGTCGTCGGGCTTGTCGGCGAAAGCGTTGCTGGCGCGGCCAACCAGATCGCAACCTGCGGTGCGGCCAAATTCATTGGCGCGGCTGGCGCGGATTTTGCCCAAGCTCGTTACGCCACCGATGCCGCCGCCGCAGAAGCGCTGTGCAAAGCCGCCCAGGCCACGATCGTCATCGCCCCGGCGACTTCGCGCTTCAACCGCTGCCTCGCGGGCGTTGCCCAACGCGTCGGCGGTCGTGCGGACACGCATGTCGCCAGCCTGAGCGCAGTGGACGGTAAGGTGTCGGTTTCGCGCTGGTACTACCGCCAGCGCATGGAAGGCACCCATACGCGGACGCAGCGTCCGTGGTTCGTCCTCGTTGACCCGGGCAGCCTACCGGCGTGGTCGGGCGCGGCGGGCACGGCGTCGGTGGAGAACGTCGCGGTGACGCTCGCGGATTCTGCGAAGCGCACGGTGGTCACCGGTTTTCGCGCGCCGGCAGCGGACGCGCAAACCATCCGGCAGGACGCGCAACTCCTATTCGTCACTGGCGCTGGCTGGACTAAGAAACAAGCCGACGGCCAGACCCACGTGCCGGAGGCGGAGCAACATATCCTGGGCTTCCTCAAGCTCACGCGCGCGTCGCTGGGCAGCACCAAGTCGCTTGTGGATCTCGGGGGCGAGGGCCAGGCGGTGCTCTCGTTCCTCTCGCACATGAACCAGATTGGCCAGACCGGCGCGACTCCGCGGCATCCGAAAGGTCTTTCCACCTGCTGTCACGGCGAAGAGCCGCACACGGTGGGTTGGCGTTTCGTCAACGAACGCCGCGCCATCAGCCTCGATCCAAATTGCGGTTGGGCGCGCGGCAAGGCCGATGTGCTCTATGTCGCCGACGCGTTCGCCGTAATGAAGAAGGTGAACGAGCTGCTGGCGCAGTAACTTCGCAGACTCAGGTCCACGCCCCTAAGCTAACCCAGAGCACACTTCTCGAAGTGTGCATGCGGAGGCCGGTGGACCCCGGCGCAACGATCAACTGCAGTTCGCGTGGTTCAGTTGCCGTGGCGGGCGTCAACTCCGGAAAACTCCAGCACACGCAGACTGCGCGGAGGCAATTCCACCCGCAAAACAGGATCGTTGCGATCAAAGCGCCCGATCTTGTGCCGCCCCCGCTCGTCAATGCGATAGACTTCACAGCCATTCGGCAGGCCGTACGCCTTCGCGTCGATGGGCAACTTCACCGAGAGTCTCTCATCGCTGATGCTGGCGAGCGCGATGGCCACGTTGCCGTCGGCTGCGCGCCAAGCACCGGCAATGGCCACAGGAAACGTTCGCTTCGCGACTTTGAGCGGCGTGTAGATGCCGACCGCGACGACGTCAATCTCCTGTTGCGGCACGTCGAGGGCGGGCGGACGCAGCCAGACACCGTGCAACAGATACTTCAGCGACTGCATGCGGACGCGGACCAGGCGCGTAACGTAATCCAGTTCTTCGGGCCACTCCTTCAGTTGTGAAGGCAGGAAGTTGGCGAGCATCGGTTGCATTCCCCACACGAACGTCCGCGCGTGTTCGAGGTAGAACTGCTGGGTGAACTTCCGGTCCAGCGGGGTCAGATGCGTGGCCGGCGCTTTCTCAGCGGGCCATTTCTCGTCGTACGGCGGGTGTGCCAACCCGGCCATGTTGCCGAAGACAATCGTGCTGGGATGATAGACGGCTTGGAAGAAAGGAATGGGTTCCCACACCGGCGACGAGCCCATGCGGTCGGCGTTGATGCACAAGCCAAGCGTCAGGTCGAACTGCCCAATCCACGGTTCGCCACCGTACTCGCCGCCCAACGCCACAGGGCCACGCACCGAGGCGCGGTCGCGGATGTCGGCGGCGAGCATCGCGAAGCCGTCCGTCCAATACCGGCCCGGTCCAACAATGTGTCCGTGGCGCGGGTCGTAGCACGTTGCCAGCACGCCGACCTGATCCATGTAAATGCCGTCGGGCTTCAGGCGGGTCAGCACTTCCTCGGCGATCCCGGTGTACTTCTCGCGCCAGAACGACGTGCCGATGCACATGGGCGCGCACGGCGCCTTCATGAAGGTGTTGTAGGACTCGATCGCGACCTTGCCGTCCTTGCCCCGGACGGCGAACGCCTCGGCTCCTTCGTCGAGCCAGCTTTGCGTGGTCGTGCCCCAGAGGCGCTGGTTCATATACACGATGGCGTGAACGTCCTGCTGGCGCGCGGCGGCCAGGGCGGCTTTGAACGGCTCAGCGCCTTCGCGCGGTGGCAGGTATTCCGGAAAGCCGGCGTCGTAGGGACAGTTGTGCCACCAATGCCATAGCACGCTGACCGGCGCTTTGACGTGCTTGCGTAGCGCGATGGCCGGATCGAGCACCTGCGATGAACGCCCGCGATTCCACAGCCACAAGCCGGTGTCGGCGAGCCACTCGGGCGCGAGTTGCAGCCGCCGCTCGCCTTGCTTGGCGAAAGCCTTCGCGGTGGGAGTCTCACGGTAAATCTCCGCCGCCGTGGTCCAATCGCCGCGAAACGCCCCGAGCATGACCGCGAAGGGAAGGTGGAAATTCGTCTGACCCACCGCCGCCTGCTCCGGCTCGTGGACGATCTCGAAATGAAGCTGGTCTTTGCCATCGCCCCAGACGGAGAACGTCTTGAGGTAACCCTGCGAGTCATCGCACGCGGCGTAGAAGCCCGGGCCGTCCTGCTGGTAGAACGCTAGGCAGGGGAACGACAAGTCCGTGCCGTGGGGCGAACGCCAGTTGAGTCGCGCGCCCTGGCTGGGCTTGGGCTGCGTCAACGCGCGAGGGTTACGTGCCATCACGCCCAACTGCCGTGGGACGGCGAGCATTTCGTCAGGGCGTGGGCGCAGGCTGGGGACGCGCGGGAAACGCACTTGTTCGACCCGAAGATCCTGCGGTTTTGTCACGAACAACTCCCAGCGACTGAGCGAGGCATTCTCCTGGTCAAGATGGACGAGCACCTCCACACGCAGCGGCTCGGGCCCGCCGGTAGCCACCTTGTCCCACACCAGGCGCAAGCCGGGCCTTTCGCCGGTCAATGGCTCCACGGTGGGCGGTGGGCACGTTTCCGCTGTCAACTCGCGGACGGAGTTGCCATCGCGGACGGTGATCTGCCACAGGCCGAGGGCCGACGGATTGTCCGCGATTTGGTTGAAACCGTCGGCGCGTTGGATGAGTTCGCGGAGCGAGCCGTTGGCCGCGTCCACCCCGACTTGGAGTCTGGCGTCGGCGATGCGGACCACGTCCGGCTCCGCCGCCGCCGTGGGCGATTGGAGCAGGGTCAGCAGCGTGGCGAGACTCAGAGAGAACAGCCTGGCATTCATGGTTTGTCAGCGAACGGACTGAACCGGCAACGCCGGAGCGGGATTCAACGTGAGAACCCGGCTTCTTGTTAGGGACAAACGGACGAAGAGGCAATCGCGAAGCCAGCCGCGCCCGACCGCGCGTGCTAGCAAGGGACGCCGAGAAGACCGATTTGCGGAGAAGGAAATGGCAGACAGGAAGATGATCTACCTGCCATGAATCTTCCTGTCCTGCCCGTGCGCGGCGAAATCAAACGGGAAAAGAATCTTGACATACATCACACAGCAATGTATAGCAGTGCCATGTTAACGAAAGAACTGGTGGCCGCCTCGACCGTGCCGTTGGTCTTGTCGGTTTTGTCGGAAGGAGAGAGTTACGGCTACGCGCTCATCCAACGCGTGCGCGAGTTGTCCGGCGGGGAGATCGAGTGGACGGACGGCATGCTGTATCCGGTGCTGCACTGGATGGAGCGGGAAGACCTGGTGGAATCCGAGTGGCAGGAGGCCGAGACCGGGCGACGGCGGAAGTATTACCGGCTGCGCAAGGAGGGCCGCGGCGCGCTGGAAAAGGAACGGAAGCAGTGGCTCGTGGTTCACAAAACCCTGATGCAACTATGGAAAACCCGACCCCATTCAGCCTGAACGAAGCCATCCGCCGCTGGCGGGCGGAGTTCGGCAGCCCGAGTTCTCTCAACGCCTTGGAGGTGGAGGAACTGGAAGCACACCTGCGCGACCACGTGGCGCAACTGGAAGCTGCCGGGATGAGACCGGAAGCCGCGTTTGCTGTCGCGACAAGACAACTGGGCGATCGCCAGCGCGTGGCAACGGAGTTCGCGAAGATCAACCCACAACGCGTCTGGTTGGAGCGGGCGGTCTGGATGGGCCTCGGCGTTTTTCTGCTCACTGTGGTGGAACGGTTAGCGGCCGTGCCGGGGGGTGCGATCCTCAACTTCGGTTTTACGAGGCAATGGAATCCGGCGATCAGCTTTTCGCTGAACAGTCTCGTTCAGTTTGGCGGCGTTGTCCTGTTGGTTGCACTGCTGTGGATCACTGTTGCGCGGAAGGTGCGCTGGGGAGACTGGCTTGGCGGTTTTTGCGTGCAAAACCCGATCACGGCGAGCTCTGCCATCGTGCTCGCATTATGGGGCAGCTTGCGGGTGGTCCGCTACTGGCCTTACTTCCTTGCGCGCCTGCTCCCGCAGGTGGAGGCGTGGCTATTCCCAAGAGTCCGCCCGCCATCTCCGGACCAAGCTGTGGTGGACAGGATTTCCATATTCTGCGGGACTGCCGAGGGGGTGATCTGGGCTGCCGCCCTGTGCGTGCTGGCTGTCCGCGTTGTCCGAGGACGGCGTTCTTTCCTCCTTACAGCCGACACGCCAGCGGTCACCACGAACTCTGTTTGGCTGGAGAGACTCATGTGGATGGTTGCCGGCTACGTACTGGTTCGCCTTGGCGCTCCCTTCCTCCACAGTTGGGTGATGCTCCTCCCAGCCCGCATGCTGATGCCGGCGCTGGGCGCCTCGACCCTGGTTCAGCATTTCGTGGGGATGGTGACGGCCGCGTTGGGGCTGCTGCTGTGGGCAACACCGTTCTGGGTCTGTTGGCTCTTTGCCACGCGGCTTTCGTGGCTGGGCGAGAGAACGCGACGGGCGTTTCGAGATCGTCCGTTTTGGACCTCGGTGGGTGTGACGCTCTTGCTCAACGCGGAGTTTCTCTTGGGGCCGTTGTTCCGGTGGGCCGGCCTCCACAACAAGCTGGCGGGCCTTGATCCGAGCCGAATCCTCGACGCGTGGAATTACGGGAATGGAATGATCCGCTGTCAGCACATCACGCTGGCGGTGCTGTTGGTCATGCTGGTGCGTCGGCGCAGGAAATTGCGCGAGGCGTGACCGGGGGAGGGTTAACGCGGAGAAACGCGGAGAGCAGTGGAGGGCGACGTTCACTGTTCGGCGCGTGTGCCTGTCCCCACCTCCACGCCTCTCGGCATCCGCTGCAAGAACCTCCGCGTCAGTCGCGTCTCTGCGGTTTCCCTGGGTTTGGAATTGGGTAGCGGCTTCGCCGCGCTGCGCTTGAGTCGTCCTATGGATCTCCACTGCATGGATGCGACAGGTCGCCGGGACAAAGCGGCGGTCAACCGCATGCACTCCAAACGCTGGCGCGAGGTTCGGGCGTCCACTTCAGAATTGGCGGCCAAAGTGTTCCAAGGGGCATCCGAGCCACCCAACTTTCTATTTCCCATCCCGTCTATGTTCCGCCAGATTCGGGACATGAAACCGAACCGGATTCTCGCTCTCGTTTGCCTCGCTGCCGTAACCGCGCATGTTGCCTCTGCCGCCGAGACACGGCGGATTTCGCTGAAAGAGTATCGCTCGAAGATGCAGGCCGGCTGGATCGGCCAGATGGCGGGCGTCACTTGGGGCGCGCCCACGGAATTCAAGTTCAAGGATCAGATCATCCCCGCCGACAAAGTGCCGCAGTGGAAGCCGGCGTTGATCAACGACGCGTTCGGGCAGGACGATCTCTACGTTGAGATGACTTTCCTCCGCAGTCTGGAGCAATACGGCCTGGACGTTTCGATTCGCCAGGCGGGGATTGATTTCGCGAACAGCGGCTATCCGCTCTGGTGCGCCAACGCCGCCGGGCGCAAGAACCTGCGCGCCGGCATCGCGCCGCCCGACTCTGGCCATCCGCAGTTTAACAAATGCCCGAACGACATTGATTACCAGATCGAAGCGGATTACTCGGGCCTGATCGCGCCCGGCCTGCCGCAGGTGGCGATTGATTTGGGCGAGAAGTTCGGCCGCCTGATGAATTACGGCGACGGCATGTATGCCGGCCAGTTCATGGGCGCGCTTTACGCCGAGGCGTTCTTCGAGAGCGACCCGGTGAAGCTCGTCGAGGCCGCGCTCAAGGCCATTCCCGCCGAGAGCCAATACGCGGAGATGTGCCGCGACATGCTGGCATGGTATCGCGCCGCGCCGGGCGACTGGGAGAAGACCTGGCGGCTCTGCCAGAAGAAATACCGCGAGGACAAGGAATACCAGAAAGCGTCGAACGGCGGCATTGACTGCAAAATCAACGGCGCCTACGTGCTGCTCGGCCTGCTCCACGGCCAGCGCGACCCCGACAAAACCATCGTCATCTCCACGCGCGGTGGGATGGATTCAGACTGCAACCCGTCCAGCTCGGCGGGCGTGCTCTTCACGACGATGGGCATGGCCAACACACCGGAGCGCTTTCACAAGGAACTCAACCAAACCTCGATCTTCAGCCACACAGCCTACAGCTTCCCGCGCTTGCTCGAAGTGTGCGAGAAGCTGACGCGTGACCTAGTCGTGAAATACGGCGGCAAAATCCAGCAGCAGGGCGGCGACGAGTTCTTCGTGCTCCCGGCGGTCGCGCCGAAGCCGAGCAAGTTGGAGTTGAGCTGGGCGCCCGGGCCGATCGCGAACAGCCGCTTCACACCCGACGAGCAAAAGCGCATCACGGCGGGCAACATGCCGCCGCGGATGCTCGAAGCGGTGACCAAGTTTGCGCCGGGCTGGGGCATTGCCAATTGTGGCGACGACATGAGCCCCGGCTTGCGGGAAGAATGGTCGGGCAAGAAGAACGTGCTGGTCACGCATCCGCTCGACCAACAAACCGGCTGCGTGCTGAGCCGCACCGTGGAACTGCCGGCGGGCAAGAAGTCTGCGCTGCGCCTTGTCGTGGGCCACGATCCGCAGGGCGACTTCGATCTCGTCGTGCGAGCCGACGGCGAGCAACTCTTGCGCAAGCCCGTCAACGCCTCCACGGCCACGGACGGGCATTGGCTCGCGCAGACGGTGGACCTGTCTGAGTTCGCCGGCAAGAAAGTGAAGCTGGAGTTGGTGAACCAGCCCAGTGGCTGGTCCTGGGAAGCGGCGTATTGGGCGGAGATCAAGGTGATCAACGAATAGCCCCGGCCGGGAATGGCTGCTGGACTCCCCGCTTCTCCGGACACGACGCGATGGCCTGACGGATGCTTTCCACGAGCGTCTTCAGCGATCACGCGGGCGTGTGGCAACCCGGAGTTCCGGCACGCCGTCCATTGGTCCGCGCACGTGTAGACTGTCAAAGCCACGCGCCGACCGCCTGCCGGCGGATGAGTGTGATCCGGCCAGGCGATCATGCCCGGGGAGAGCGGCGTGCCGAACTTCGACCGCGAGAAATGCATTCACTGCGGCGCGTGCCTGTGGAACTGCGCCACTGCCTCGCCGGAAGACCCAGAACGCATGGCCGTCGTCTTCCGCGCCGGCACGGGCGGATTGCATTCGGCGGAGAATTGACACCAAATCGCTACGTCAGGGGCTTGCCGCAGGGTGTCCTCCTAAACCGTCCGTCCTTGCCGTCGGTGTGGTTTCGGTAATTCACTGGCGCAGCCACTCCCGTTTGGACCGCAGCGCCACCATGCGGTCACGGTCGTTGGCTTGCGTGCTCCGCGGCGTCTGCTCCAAGCGCTTCAGCATTTCCGTGGACGGTCCACGCCAATTTCCCTAGTCTGCCCCGCAAGATCGTTCTCATGATTGCTGACTTCCTGCAAGAAACCGTCCGGCTGATCCAGCAACTGGATCAGACCGCTCTCTCGCGCGCCCGTGACCTCATGCTCGAGTGCTACCGCGCTGGAGGCCGTGTCTTCACTGCCGGCAACGGCGGTTCAGCCTCCACCGCCCAGCACTTTGCCTGCGACTTGGCGAAGTTCGTCATCCCGGTTGGCGCGCGGCCTTTCGACACGCGTTGTCTCACGGACAATGTGTCGCTCTACACCGCCTGGGCGAACGACGCTGCGCGTGAAGACGTGTTCGTCAACCAGATGCGCGGGTTGCTCAAGCCCGGCGACCTGCTCCTGCTCATCTCCGTTCACGGCGGCACGGGTTTCTCTGCCGACCTCGTCCGAGCTGGACGCTATGCGCGAGAGGTGGGGGCACAGACCATCGCGTTGGTGGGCTTCGATGGCGGGCTTCTGCACCGGGAAGCGGATTGCTCGATCAGGGTGCCGGTGGACTCGACTCCGCAGACGGAGGCGATCCATCTGGTTATCGAGCATCTGCTGATGGACGAGTTAAAACGCGAACTGGCGCGTGGAGAAACCAAGTGATGGACGTGCTCTGTATCGGCCATGCCGCTTGGGATATCAGCGTTTTTGTCGCCGGTTACCCGGTTGAAAACAGCAAGCGCGAAATCAACGCGATGATTGAGAGTGGCGGTGGGCCGGCGGCCAACGCTGCGATTCTGCTTTCACGGTGGGGCGTCGCGACCGGATTTGCCGGGGTGGTTGGCTTGGACGCTTACGGGGAGCGGATCGCGCGCGAGTTTGCCGATGCCGGCACCGACATGACTTGGCTGCGGCGCAATCCCGGTGACGCCACACCAGTGTCTGTCATCCTGGTGAACGAGCAGAACGGCAGTCGCACGATCATCAATCGCAAGGTGCCTTGCCCAGGCCCGCCGTTCCGACTTGTGCCCAGCCCCGAGTGGGCGCAAGCACCGCGGGTGTTGCTTTTCGATGGTCACGAACTGGAGGCTTCGCTGGAAGCCATGACTTTGTTCCCGGAGGCGAAGACCATTCTCGACGCGGGCTCGTTGCGAGAGGGGACGCGGGAACTAGCCAAGCGGGTTGATTGTCTCGTCGCCTCGGAACGATTCGCTCGCGAATTGAGCGGCGTGGTGGAACTGGACAGCGTCGCGAACCAGGCGGTTGCCGTGGCTGCGTTGCATCGGATCAACGGTCATCCGGTCGTGATCACCCGCGGCGAGCACGGCTTGCTGCATGGCACCGACCAGTGCCGGGAGAGCCTGCCCGCCTTTTCCGTCAGGGTTTGCGACACCACCGCAGCCGGAGACGTTTTTCATGGTGCATTCACTTACGGGATGCTTAGGGGCAGGCCGTGGCGGGAAACCTTGATTCTTGCCTCCGCGGCCGCCGCCGTCTCGGTGACGGCGCGCGGCGGTCGTACTTCGATTCCCACCCTGGCCCAAGCGGAGGAGATGTTGAACCATGCTGGATGACACGGCCTTTCGTGGGAACAGACTTTGCATCGTCGGCAGCATTTGCCGTGACGTGAAGACCTCCCCGCTTGCGCCCGGGGATCACCTCTGCCACGACGGCGAAACGCCGGCGGAGTACCTTGTTGAAACCATCGGGGGCGGCGGTGCCAACAGCGCACTTTTTGCGGCGGGCCTTGGTGCCGAGGCGCGATTCGCCGGCAAGGTCGGCGCCGACGCCCTTGGCGCCCGGCTCGAACAGGAATTGAAGAGACGCGGTGTGTGTTCATACGTCCGCCGTGATCCGCTGGTCCGGACCGGCAGCTCGATCGTTTTGAGTTACACGAACGGCTGCCGACATTTCATCAGCGCCCAACCGAACAACTGCGCCCTCGACCTTGGCGACCTCGATCTCAAGATGTTGGACGGAACGGACCATTTGCTGCGCGCCGACATCTGGTTTTCAGAGCGGATGCTGCACGGTGGCAACGCCGCGCTTCTGCAAGCCGCACGCGACCGCGGATTGGCCACTTCGCTGGACCTGAACTGGGATCCGCTCTGGGGGGTCGCGGACGCTGCTCGCGTTGCAGCGCGGAAGGAAGCGGTGCGGCGACTCCTCCCACTGGTGACATTGGTGCATGGCAATGTCCGTGAACTCAGTCTCTTTGCCGACGCGCCCGATTTGACGACCGCACTGGAGCGGTTGACGGCGTGGGGCGCGGGAGCCGTGGTGGTCCATAAAGGCGACAAAGGGGCTGGCTATTTTTCTGACGGCCAACTCACTGTGGAACCATGCGTGCCCGTGCGGCGGACCGTCCACACCGCGGGCACCGGTGACCTGCTCAGTGTCTGCATGATGCTGCTCCATGCCTGCCCGACAGGTTCTATCGCGGAGAAACTCCGCCTCGCCAATCGCGTGGTCGGAGAGTTCATGGAGGGGCGACGCGACTTGCTGAAGGAGGTCAGCGAGTACGGCGGAGGGGCAGCAGCATAGCATGTCAGACTTTGCGTGGCGTGTATCCTATCGTCGTTTGCGTTAGGATCGCGCCCGATCCGTTGCTGGCGCTTGAACTCGCCCGTCAGTTCACGATTGCCGATTTTGGATTTCCGATTTGAAGAAATCAGCCTCGTTACCTCGGCTGCTACCGGGAAAAGGAATCCGCGGCCTCATTCTCAAAGCGCTTCCCACTCGTCGCGGGTGACGCCGGCTTGCCGCAGCACTTTGGCCAGCAGGTTTGGTCCGATATCGCTGCCGTGAGGATTCCGGATGGTGACGGATACGCTTCCCCGCACCATGAATTCATGTCTCCCTCCCGCGTATGGGCCGGAGTATCCCAAGCGCCGAAGACAGGCCACCAACTCCCGCCGCTTGATGGGACCGAAGTGAGGCATCAGGCGAAGGCAGGCGATTCCTTGATCGTCAGGTCCAAACCTTCCACCATCGGAACGGGAAGCTGCCGCGAAATCCGGAACAGCAGCCAGTCTTCCAACGTGCTGGCCAGTTCGCGCCGACAAGCTTCCAAGGTGTCCGCCTGTGCCAGCACGCCTTGGAATCCGGGAATCTCACCGTAAAAGCCCTCCCCGCCGCCGAGCAATTCGTAATGCGCCCTGGCCATTGCGGCATTCAGATATTCGGTCAACATACGAATGAAAATACCATTCGGCGCAGCCCAAGCAAAGTCCTTCTTGGCAGTGAAACGAGGAGAAGTCACCCGATTCTTTTCGGCGTCTTCGCAGCCAGCCTGACTCGTGGAATTCTCGCATCCCCAATCGTCGTTTGCGCCGGGATCGTGACTAATCCGTCGCTGACGCTCAAAGCCGCCGGTTGAGCTGCGACTGCCGATTGCCAGTTGTCGGTTGGAGGGAAGCGAATCGGGCAACCGGCTTACCATGAACCCCCGGGAAGGGAGATTGCCGGGGAGGATTGCCGGGGAGGATTCTTGACTTCAACTCGTGAAACAACTAACAGCCCCGCCATGCAACTTCGGATTCTCCTATTCCTTGCAGTGGCGATGCTCCTGTGCTGCGGTTCCGGCGTCGCCGCGCAAAGCCCCGTTACCAAGGCCAAGCCGCGACTCGAACTCAAGGATGGCTGGTATTACCTCGATGGCCGCAAGTTTCTCCTCAATGCGCTGGGCTACGAGCCTGGTGCCCGGCCGGGCGAGGATCCCACCAAGCCGCACACCAACAGCCTCTCCCAGATCGAGAGCGATCTGAAGATCATCAAGGCGGCGGGCTTCAACGGCATCAGGACTTGGGCTCCGCTCAAGGAGAATGAGCTTCGGCTGGTCCAGAAGTCCGGGCTGAAGATCGTCTTTGGGATTTGGCTGGGCCCCGGCGATGACTTTGCGGACCCCAAGGTGGTCGAAAGAGACCTCGGCATCATCCGTGAGGTTCTGGCGTATTCCCACAAATACGACTGCATCGTGACCTACCTGATCATGAACGAGCCGATGCCCGAACACCTCGCCAAAGTCGGCGGCCAGGCCACGCTGAACCTCTGGAGACAGGCGGTCGCGCTGATCCATGAGCTTCATCCCGGCATCCCGGTCACGATTTCCAACAACGCGGACGTCGGCGAGTGGCTGGACATGAACATTTTCGACGTCTATGCCCGGAATGCCTACGACTACAAGGACGGGCACAATTTCACCCACGGCTTTGCCAATGCCATGCGCACGCTTGGGGAAACCTACGGTGGAGACAAGCCCGCCATCCTCACCGAGTTTGGCCGCTCGGTTTCGCGCGCCGAGTGGCATCCCTACTACGGCGGCAACACCCTGCAAGCGCAGGCGGATGCCCTGGTCAAATACTATCGTGACATCCTTGACTCCGGCGCCACGGGCCTCTGCCCTTTCTATTATGCCGACGGTTGGTGGAAGGGCGGCGAACCGGCCGTCCACAATGATGCCCCGGAAGAGTGGTTCGGGTTCTTCGGCTTCCGAAATCTCAAGGACCACGTCGGCTACCCCCGCCCGGTCTGGCACGCCCTTACCCAATACAACAAGGCGCTGCTCACCTCCCCGAAGAACCAACAATTCTACCCCAACGAAGTGCCGGTGGAGGTTTTCACCCAGCCCGAGGTGAAGAAACTCCGTGTGATCTACCTCGATACCATCCTGCTTGAAGCGGCTCCCGACGCACATGGCTACTACGCCGGCAAGCTGGCGTTCTCGGGCGAAGCCCTCAAGGATCGCGAGTTCGTCTTTGAGTCCTATGACGGAAGCGGCCGGCTGCTCAAACTGGAAAGCATTGTCGTGCTCACCGGCAAGGAACCCATCCGCTGGCCGACGCTTGAATTGCGGAGTCCCGCCACGACGCTCGACCACACCAAGGAAGTGACCATGGAAGTCGAAGTGAAGAACGATGGCTTGTTCACGCTCGGCCCGGTGCTCCGCTACTCCTTTTCGCACCACAAGGGTTGGGAATCCGC
The DNA here is from genome assembly GCA_964371005.1 of uncultured Verrucomicrobiota bacterium. GTDB lineage: Bacteria > Verrucomicrobiota > Verrucomicrobiia > Limisphaerales > MWDV01 > MWDV01. The sequence continues at coordinate 19,738 of CAYJNU010000047.1, forward strand.
CGAGGATCACACCGTGCCGCTGGACCCCAAGCAGAAGGCGCAGACGATTTCGGCCCGCTACGAAGTGCCCGACCGCAGCGTCATGCTCGCTCTCTATGCGGGGGCCGATATCCGCTACGGCAAATTCACGAAGACCCTCTACGCCCAAAAGTATCTCTATCGTGGGAATTGGGCCGACCCGATCCGAGTGAGGTAACTGAGTAAGATTCCCGTGTATGAAAATCGAAATCCCTATCACAAATGCGTAAACGTCTCGAAAGAACGATGGCAACCAAAGCGTTGGTGGGCGGAGCATTCGCTCTGGCCTTCGTGACAAACTCCGCCATAGCGGGCACGGTGTCGCCGCCCTACGAGATTGGCACTTGGCCGGGATTCCGGTCGGCAGCGATTTCGTTCACGTTTGATGACAGTGGCTCGAACCAGTTCAGCGTGGCGATCCCCATGTTCGACCAGAAGGGGTTCAAGCTGACCTTGTTCTCCTGCACGGGAACAATGTTCGCAGGCTGGCCCAAGCTGCAGGACGCCGCCGCGCGCGGGCATGAGGTCGCTAGCCACACGGTGACGCATGCGAACCTCGGCGGATTGGCCGATGCGCAGCAGATCGCCGAACTGAAGAACTCGCAAGATGCCATCAATGCCAACGTGACGACGCAGCGCTGCGTGACGATGGCCTATCCCTTTTGCGTGCAAGGCAAGGATGCCCTGACGGCCCAGTATTACGTCGGCGCGCGGACCTGTTCGGGCCAGATCGTGCCGAGCACGCCGGCGAATTTCATGAGCATCAGTTCCTACATCTGCGGCTCGGCGGGTTCCGTGCAGACGCTGCCGAACTTCACCTCGCTGGCTAACAGCGCCGCCAGTTCGAAGGGATGGTGCGTCTTCCTGATTCATGGCATCGACAATGACGGCGGGTATTCGTCGCTGTCGAGTGCAACGCTCCGGCAAACGGTCAATTACTTCAGCACAAACCAGAACCGGTTCTGGGTGCAAACGTTCGGGAACGTGGTGCGGTACATCAAAGAGCGTAACGCCGCCTCCGTGTGGGAGACCTCCAACGACGGAGCGCGCATCAGCCTCCAGGTGACGAACAGCCTCGACAGCGCGGTGTTCAACTACCCGATCACCCTGCGCCGGCCGCTGTCGGCGGGTTGGCCGGGCGCTGCGGTCTGGCAAAGCGGCCAGCGCGTTCCGGCACAGATGCTCTACGTTGGCTCGACCAACTTCGTCATGTTCGACGTCGAGCCCAATGGCGGGGATGTGACCTTGGCGAAGGAAACCCTGCCGGTCACGCTGAGCAATCCAGTTCTGATCACGCCGACGAACCTCAGTTTCCGTCTGGAGGGGCAGACTGGTGCGCGCTACGTCGTCCAGGCCTCAAGCGATCTGGTGAGCTGGACGCCGGTCCAAACCAACGTGCTGGCAAGCGCCGCGACGAATATGACATCACCAGTACTCGATCCGCTGCGGTTCTACCGGGCGCAGTGGTCGCCATGAAGGCCGGCGCGCTTTCCGAGGTAAGGAGCTGGGCTCAAATTTTTCTGTAGCCCCGTTCGTTTGGTCTTCCCCCACTTGTCCGGTCCTTTGCAGACGCTCAGAACCGTCGCGCCACTGAACACTCGGAGCGCATAGCCGTCGACTTGCGTGCCGGCACCGGCGGCTTGCACTCGGCCGAGAATTGAAATTGGGTTCATTCTTCTGTCCCTGAATTCGTTTTACTCGCCCGTTCGTTTCCGCTACCACGCCGGAGGAACTGGTCGGAACACCAGACCGCCTGACCGCCTGACAAAGGGCAGTCTGTGATGCGACCTTGAGCGACATGAGAACAACATTGCACTACATCACCGGCATCACTCTGTTCTGGGCCGCGTCCCTCACCGCCCAAGTGCCCGGGAGCCTTGACCTGGATTTTGCCCCGGCGACCGCTTTCTCGGATGTCTTGTGGGGATTAGCCATTCAACCCGACGGCAAGATCCTGGTTGGCGGCCGGCAAGGGGCTGCTTCGGGCGTGATTTACCGATTGAGCGAGAACGGCTCCGTTGACCCAGGGTTCGCTTCCGGGGCGCGCGCGACTTGCCTCGACGCCACCATCCCGCAGATCAACACCCTCTCGCTCCAGACCAACGGCGCCATCGTGCTGGGCGGCGCCTTCACCTATCTGGATTCGGCGATTCGGCTGCGCCTGGCCCAACTCAACACCTTCGGAGTGCTGGACTCAACTTTCACCCCCTCTATCGGAAACACAGTCTTCGCCAGCGCCGTCCAACCGGATGGCAAAATCATCATCGGCGGCAATTTCGTCAACGCCCAAGGCAGCGGGAAGAACTACCTCGCCCGATTGAATCCAGACGGCGCCGTGGACACTTCCTTCAACCCGCAGGGGACTGGTCCGCAAGCCAGAGTCAATGCCGTGGCGCTCGGGCAGGATGGCACAATCGTCATCGGCGGTGAATTCACCTCGGTGAACGGCATCGCCCGGCTTCGCGCGGCGCGCTTGCTGTCCGACGGGACGGTGGACCCCAGTTTTGATCTCAGCACCTCGGGGCCGGACAATGCCGTCTCCGCGGTCGCCGTGCAAGCTGACCGCAAAGTCATCCTCGGCGGATCCTTCACGCAGGTGGGAGAAACTCCGCGCGGGCGAATTGCGCGGCTCAATGAAAGCGGAACCCTGGACACCACGTTCGCCCCAACTTCAGGCTGTGACAGCTTCGTTTGGACGGTGGCGGTTCAAGGCAACGGCACCATCCTGGCCGGCGGCCGTTTCAACAACGTAAACGGTGAGGCCCGATCGAAGATCGCCCGCTTCACTCCCAACGGCGTGCTCGATTCAGCATTCGACCCAACCGCCGGTTCGGGCGCCGGCGCCAGCGACGAAATCCGCGCCCTCAAGCTCCAGAGCGATGGGAAGATCGTGGTCGCCGGCAAGTTCACCACGTTCAGCGGGCAATCCCGCTACGGCCTCGCCCGGCTGCACGGCGAGCTCAGTTCGCCGCCCCTCGCAACGCTCGCAGTGGAACACAGCTCAACCAACCTCATCTTGAGTTGGACCGGGCTCTACACCTTGCAGAGCTCGACCAACGCGGCGGGCCCTTACTACGACGTCACCACCGCCACCAACCCTCCCTGCACGATTCCCATCGCACTCCCCGCCGAGTTCTTTCGCCTGAGAAAGTGATTGAAATGCCGACGCTGGCGACCTCGCCCCGTGTCAGCCGTGCCGGCTCGCGACTACGTGAAACGCGTCCACTGCGGCGCATGCTTCTGGAACTGCGCCACGCCGGTCCCCGACAATCCGGATCAGATGAACATCGCCTTTCGCGCCGCGACGTGTGGCCTGCATTCGGCGGAGAACTGAGTTGGCCAACTGCCAGATTGCGGCAAAGGCGGCTTGCGGGTAGCATTACAACGTTATGAGCAAAGACACGCTGATCGCCAAATATGAATCTTTGCCCGCCATGGCGCAGAAGCAGGTGGAGACGTTTATCGAGTTCTTGTCGAAGACCAGCCCTCCCAGGCCTGTGCGTCCCGCCAGGCGCCGCTTCAAATTCCATTGGGCGGGCGGTTTGGCTGACTTGAAAGACCGGTACACCGCCGTTGAGTTGCAGCACCATCTCAACGAATTGCGATGACGTACCTGGTGGACCCCAACATCTTCCTGGAAATCCTGCTGAACCAGGCTGGTCGCAAGAAGTGCGAAGCGTTTCTGCAAGGCGAGAAGGGGGCGGCTTGGATTTCGGATTTCACGCTCCACTCCATCGGCGTGCTGCTGTTCCGCCAGAAACGGCCGGACCTGTTCGACCGGTTCGCGGCGGACACGCTGCCGCAATTCACCATTCTGTCCCTCAGCGAAACCGGCTACACCCAGCTTGCCACGGTACATGCCCGGTACGGTCTTGATTTCGACGACGCGTATCAGTTTTCCGTGGCCCAAGAAAACAAGCTCAGCATCGCCACCCAGGACAAGGACTTTCACGGCGTTCGAAGTGCGGTAAACGTCCGAATGCTGTGAGCCTCACATGCCACAGTTTCGCGAGAAATGCGTTCACTGCGGCGCTTGCCCCGTGAGATAGAGGAACAAGACTGCTATGGAACAATACACCAGTTCATCTCACGGGGCGGGCCTCTGGAACTGCGCCTGCGCCTCGCCGGAAAACCCGGAGCACATGGCCGTCGCCTTCCGCGCCGGCACGGGTGGTTTGCACTCGGCCGAAAATTGAGCAGCCAACCAAGGAAGAACCCCATGAAACATATCTCGACCGCACTCCCATCAACCTGTTTGATTCTGACCTTTATCCTATGCCCGACACCGACGGGCGCTCAAACCGTCTTTGAAAAATGGGTGCGGTCCTACAACGGGCCGGGGAATTCCGGTGACCAAGCCAATGCTGTGGTGGTGGACACCAACGGAAATGCGTTCGTCACGGGACATTCGGCTGGCACCAATGGCGACCTCGATTACTTGACGATCAAGTATTCGGGTGCGGGAGCTCCGGTCTGGACCAACCGCTACAGTGGCCCGGGAAACAGCACGGACATGGCCAATGCGCTCGTAGTGAACAAGAACGGGAATGTCATCGTGACGGGGTCTTCTGAAACCACGCGCATGTTCGACGCGGATTACGTGACAATCATGTATTCGGACACCGGGGTGCCATTGTGGACGAACCGCTACACCGGGCCTGTGACGGGTGGTAATGACGTACCCAGAGCCATTGCGGTGGACGCCAACGGAGATGTGTTTGTTACGGGTGCTTCACAAAGCCGCAACAACCCAGTGGAAGATGATTACGCGACGATAAAGTACTCAGGTGCGACTGGCACCGTATTATGGATTAAACGTTCTGCTCGGGGTTCCACCAGTCATGCCACGGGCATCGCAGTGGACAATAGTGGGAATGTGGTTGTCACGGGGACTGCTCACCGCATGGGCAACTCTTGGTCCATTATAACAAGCAAGCATTCAGGTGCGACAGGCGTGGAGTTGTTCACCAAGGAATTCAGCTTGGGCAACCTCCTTACATATAAGGCTAATAACGCGCGGCCCAAGGTTGCGCTGGACAGCAGCGGGAACGTCATAGTGACCGGGTCTTTGTTGATTCCCGGCTCTGGGGATTCGGACTACGCGACAATCAAGTATTCGGGGCTGACGGGCGCGCAAGTGTGGTCCCAATTCTACGACGGGTCCGCTTTTGGAGCGACTACCTACCGCGATGATGTCGCTACGGCTATTGCGGTGGGCACTAATGGCAACGTGTTCGTGACTGGGTATTCGGCTGGAAGTGACACCACCAACGATTTCTTGACTATCGCGTATTTTGGGACGACGGGCACGCCATTATGGACCAATCGCTATAATGGATCAGCGAACGGGAATGACGATGCCACGGCCATTGCGTTGGACGGCAGAAACAACGTGTGTGTGACGGGATATTCGGCTGGAAGTGGCAGCGCCAACGATTTCGTGACTATCGCGTATGCGACGACGGGCATCTCATTGTGGACCAACCGATACAACGGACCGGCGAGCGGCGATGACGCCGCCTTGGCAATGGCCGCAAATAGCAGCGGGAATGTTTTCGTAACCGGACTGTCGGCTGGGACAAATGGCTACTACGATTACGCGACGGTCAACTATGAGTATGTTCCTGTTACATCACCCAACATCAGCAACCCGCCTGCCAGCCGCACAAACCTAGCTGGCACCACGGCCACATTCACCGTCACTGCCACGGGCACAGAGCCACTCCGGTATCGCTGGCGGAAAGGCACAGCCTTCCTCCCAAATGTAGGCAGGTTGTCTGGCACCACGAATACGACGCTCACCATCAGCAACGTCATGGTGAGTGATGTGGGGAGCTATTCGGTCGTGATCACCAACCTCTACGGTGCCGTCACCAGTTCCGTCGCGGTACTGACCGTCTGGAGTCCACCCAAAATCGGTTACCCGCCCTCCAGCCAAACAAACTATGTTGGCACGACTGCTCTCTTCAGCGTAACAGCCAGCGGCACGTCACCACTGAGCTATCGGTGGTGGGCGGGCGGTAATGCTCTGAGCAATGGTGGCAATATGTCAGGCACAACCACGGCAGAGCTGATCCTGAGCAGTGTCGCAACCAATGAGGCCGGAGACTATTGTGTCGTAGTCACAAATCCCTATGGTGCGGTCACCAGTTCGATGGCCACGTTGACCGTAATCCAGTCGCCCCCTGAGATTGTTCAGGCGCCTGCTGGCGGCTTTCAACCAGCTGGCAGCGACTTTACGTTCAGTGTGACGGCCAGAGGCGCGGAGCCGATGAGCTACCAATGGCAGAGGAATGGATTGGACATTCCTGAATCGACCGCAACCAACTACACCCGGTCAAACCTGACCTTGGTCGATTCCGGTGACTACACCGTAGTAATCACCAATTTCCTTGGCAGCGTCACCAGCAGCGTTGCCAAGCTCACGGTGGGCTATCCACCCGTGGTGGTGGACCCGCCGCATTCCTCGACCAATTTTCTGTGTCGCACAACCGTGTTGAGTTGCAACTTCACAGGAGCGTTGCCGATGAATCTGCAATGGCTTTTCAACAGTGCTCGGCTGGTGGACCAAACCAACTCAACTTTGACGCTCACCAATCTGCAAGCCTCTAATGAGGGCTATTACGCGCTCAGCGCTACAAATGCCTTTGGGGGCACCGTAAGTACTAGCGCACGGCTCTTGATCTTCGGAGCAGGCGGGGTGGCAGTTTGGAGGACGACGGGCGCACTGGCAATCCCACGCTGTGTTCACACAACGACCGCTCTCCCCCCCGGCAATGTATTGGTCGCAGGTGGCTTCAACGGCGACTATCTTTCAAGCGTGGAGTTGTATGATTCAGCCAGCGGGTTGTGGATCGCGGCCGGTCCAATGAGCACCGTCCGCGGTGTCCACACGGCGACCTTGCTGCTTAATGGAAAAGTGCTGGTCAGCGGGGGGGCTAACAGCAGCAGTGTTTACTCGAGCGCGGAGATTTATGATCCGTCTACTGGGACGTGGGCGGGCACCGGTACAATGAACACGTCCCGAGGTTGGTACACGGCGACGTTGCTTCCCAACGGCAAGGTGTTGGCCGCAGGGGGCCAAGATTTCAGCGGCTGTCTTTTCAGCGCGGAGTTGTATGATCCTGCCAGCGGGATGTGGACGGCAACCAGTACGCTGACCACCGAACGCACGGATCATACGGCGACGCTGCTGCCCAACGGGAAAGTGTTGATCGCCGGGGGCTTCAACAGCACGAGCGGGTATCTTTCCAGTGCGGAACTGTACGATCCAGACACCGGGACGTCGGCGCTGACCGTCCCGTTGAACAACGCACGCAGGGTTCACACGACAACGCTACTGCCCAATGGACTGGTGCTGGTCGCGGGGGGCGAAGATAGCAGCGGCTATCTTTTCAGTGCGGAGTTGTACGAGAGCAGTCAAGCCGCCATAGCCGTGGCACTTGGCAACCTCGCGCAACCTTACGACGGAACGGCCAAGAGTGTTTCTGTCAGAACCACACCTCATGGTCTGCCGGTTGACGTGACTTACAACGGTTCGGCCAATGCACCAACCAACTCGGGAAGCTACACCGCTATCGGCACGATCAATGACCCGTGCTATCAAATCAGCGCAACCAACACGCTGGTCATCTACCCGGCAGCGAGTACTCTGACCGGTGCCACAATACTGACAAATGGCACGTTGGAGTTCACCTTCGTCAATAGTCCGGGAGTATTGTTCAGTGTATTGACGACCACAAATCTGTCGCTGCCGTTGAGCAATTGGATGGTGCTGGGCGGCGTCACAGAAGTTTCGCCCGGCCAATACCAATTCACTGACCCGCAGGTGACGAACATGCCTGAACGCTTCTATCGCGTCCGCTCGCCGTGATGTTTCTGGACACCGCATACCAAATCGTCGTTTGCGCCGGGATCCTGTCAGACCCGTTGCAGACGCTTGAACCCGTCGCGTCTGCCGACCGGGCCGGGGTTGAAGAATGAAATGATGCTGCCCGCCGTCCTCGATCCGTTGGCGGGCAAATCCAATCTCTCGTAGCAGCCGAGGTAACGAGGCTCTGATTGATTCGCACCCGAGCCATTTCTGTCGGATTACAAACAGAGCCTCCTCACGTCGGCTGCTACCAGGTTGAAATGGGTGCGTTGACATCATCTTAAAAGGACCGTATAAGAGGGTGTTACG
>CAYJNU010000048.1:0-27689 GCA_964371005.1 uncultured Verrucomicrobiota bacterium
TCCATCACCCGCCCCCGGCTGTTTGCGCGGGTTTTTGGGGTTTGGGGGCGCTCTACCCTTATAACGCCGGGACTATAAACGTACCGCCGTGGCGGTTCCTGATCCCGATGCGCGATTTCCAAATCCTCGAAGCTCCCTCAAAGCACAAAACCCAACCCAGTATGATTCCCTTCACGAAGACAGCCTGCATTTTACTGCTCGGATTCAGCCTCTCGGCCAGCGCCCAACCCCAGTTCGCCTTCACCAATCTTGCCGGCATGCCGGGCGGTGCGGGCAGCGCGGACGGCTCGCTGGCGGTGGCACGTTTCCGCGGCCCCTATGATCTGGCGGCGGATTCGCAGGGCAACATCTACGTGGCGGACCGATTGAACCACATCATCCGCAAGATCAGTTCGGCAGGCCAGGTCACCACCGTGGCGGGCGTCGCCGGACAGAGCGGAACGAACGATGGTCCGGCAGCCCTGGCGCGATTCTACGAGCCGAGCGGCGTGGTTGCGGACGCCGAAGGCAATCTCTACGTGGCCGACAATTACAATCACACGATCCGCCGCGTGTCGGCCGCGGGCACGGTAACAACGCTGGCCGGAGCGCCCGAAATGCAGGGTGACGCCGATGGGAGCGGGAGCCAGGCTCGCTTCAGCTTCCCTTCCTGTCTTGCCTTCGGACCCGATGGTCACTTGTACGTCACGGATGCGTACAATCACCGAATCCGGCGGGTGACGATCCAAGGCGAAGTCACCACCTTTGCGGGCAGTTCACGCGGCGGCGCCGATGGGCCCGCCCTCGAAGCGCAGTTTCGCTCGCCGGACGGTCTCGCCTTCGATGCGGTGGGCAATCTGGTCGTGGCCGACACCGGGAATCACACGCTCCGCCGAATCAATTCGGCGGGTCAAGTCAGCACCTTGGCCGGGAGCGCCGGGCTGAGTGGGGTGACGGATGGGACCGGCGCTGATGCGCGTTTCAATGGTCCGACACGCCTCGCTTTGGACGGAACCGATCTCTTCGTAACCGATGCCTTCAACCACACCGTCCGCCGTGTGACGTCGGCGGGCGAAGTCAGCACTCGGGCAGGGCAGCCGGGCGTTTCCGGTTATCAGGATGGGCCGGCCGCCGGGGCGCTGTTCGATGGCCCCAACGGAATCCTCCGCACCGCCGCCGGCGAAGTGCTCGTGACGGAGTGGTGGGGGCATTTCCTTCGCAGGGTGTCTTCCGACGGGCAGGTGAGCACCTTTGGGGGCGTGCCCGAGAGCGCCGGTTTCGCCAACGGCACTGGCACCCAGGCGCGGTTCCAGAATCCATCGGGTGTCTGGGTCTCAAGCGCGGGCGGCGTGGCGGTCGTGGACCGCACCCACACGCTTCGTCACATCACCGCGGCCGGCGTCACGACCACCCTGGCCGGTTCTGCCTGGCTCGGAGGGACGAACGATGGCGTGGGAACCTCCGCGCGTTTCCGCACGCCGACGGGGTTGGCCGGTAGTCCGGACGGCACCTTTTTCGTTGCCGACCAGAACAATCACGTCATTCGCAAGGTCGCCGCCGACCTGACGGTTACCACGCTGGCCGGTGGTTTGGGCCAGGCCGGTGTCATAGACAACACGGGTGCGGCGGCACGGTTTCGGAGTCCCATGGGAATTGTGGTAGCGCCGGACGGATTGGTTTACGTCGCGGACACCGGCAACCACACACTGCGCAAGGTCACTGCCGATGGTCAGGTGACCACGCTGGCGGGCCTGGCCGGCAGCCAGGGCTCGAAGGACGGTTTCGGGAGCGCGGCGCGTTTCCGCGGTCCGCGGGGACTGGCGTGGGATCGCACTGGCTACCTGTATGTGGCAGACACGGAGAACCACACCATCCGCCGCGTGGCCACGAATGGGAATGTGAACTTCTGGGCGGGCAAGGCCGGAGAGGCAGGTGCGGTGGATGGCCACATCGCCACCGCGCGCTTCAACCGCCCGACTGGGATCGCCCTGGACGCCGCGGGCAACGTCTTCATCGCCGACCGCAACAATCACCTCATCCGCATGATTGACACCAATTGGATGGTGACAACGATTGGAGGCAGCGCGGGTCGGGAGGGAGGTGTGGACGGCGTGGGCAGCGAAGCCCGCTTCAGCAATCCAGAGGGAATCACCGTGGATGCGCAGGGCGACCTTTACGTGGCGGACGCGGGAAATCATCGAATCACTCGTGGGGTGCTGCCCCTCGCGGGTGTGGAGTTGAGCTTTGCCAATGGCGGAGGGATGACCCGCGTGACGGGAGGATACCTCCGCACTTGGCTGCGGGGTGCGGCTGGGACTGTGGTGGTGGAGGCTTCGGCCGACTTGAACCAATGGACCAACGTGCAAAGCGTGGTGCTGCCGGCCGACGGGCTTGAAGTGTCAGTTCCCACCCACGGCACGCCCGCGCTCTTCTTGCGCGCCCGTGTCGTTCAGTGACCGGCGGCCGATGGGGTGGGGAGCCATGATTTCGGCTGAAGGCGAGGAGTGGTTCCGCCAACGGGACGGGGGCAGAGCGTTGCGAGTGGGCGCCGCTCGCCCATTGGACTCGGGCCGGACTATGTGAAGATGTCTCCCGATTACACCGTTGATCGGACGATGAACAGATTAGAACCGCATCCCATGAAATCACTTCGCACTGCTTTGGCCACACTCGCGTTCGCCACTGGCGCTCTCACCGCCTCGGCACAGCTTGAAACCGCGTTCACCTACCAAGGTCGGTTGGCTGACACGCACGGCGCGTTGGACGGTCGCTATGATCTCATTTTCTCCCTCTACGACGATGCCGGCGTGCAGATGGGCGACAGTCAGACCAACATCGCCGTCACGGTCACGGACGGCCATTTCGTCCGGACCCTTGATTTCGGCCCGAACTCATTCCGTCGTTATTTGACCGGGCCGCACACCTCCGTCGGCCCCGGTGAATGGCTGGAGATCAGTGTCCGCACCAACCGCGGCAAGACCTACCAAACGCTCGCCCCACGGCAGCGGCTCACGCCCACACCTTACGCCTCCACGGTGACGGGCACGCTCCCGTCCAGCGCCATCGAGGGCAGTTACAGCGGCAAGGTGAGCTTTGGCAATGCGTCAAATGTCTTCGTCGGCAAGTATGTTGGCGATGGCGCGAACCTCACCAATCTCAACGTGAGTGGCAGCGGCTGGGCCCTCGCGGGGAACGCTGGAACCACAGCGGGCACGCATTTTCTGGGCACGACGGACAGCCGGGCGCTGGAACTGCGGGTGAACGGCACCCGCGCACTCCGCCTGGAACCGAATGCCTCCAGCCCGAATATCATCGGTGGCTACACCGGCAATTCCGTTGCGGCGGGTTTGTCCGGTGCCGTGGTTGCGGGCGGCGGCAGCAGCGCGACTCCAAACAGCGTGACGGATTCCTACGGCACCGTCGGGGGCGGTTTGGGCAACACCAGCGGGGGCAGTGCGGCCACGATCAGTGGCGGGCGGAACAACTCCGTGCAGACCAATGCCTGGTATGCAACGATTGCGGGGGGCGTTGGCAACAGCATCGGCACGAATGTCCGGTACGGCGCGATTGGTGGCGGGAGCGGGAACAATATCGCCGCCGATTCCTGGAGTGCCACGATTGCGGGCGGCGATGGGAATGCCCTGGGCACCAATACCGATTACAGCACCATTGGCGGAGGCTACGCCAACAACATCGCGCTCAATGCGGCGTCGGCCGTCATCGCCGGAGGCAAAGATAACGACATCGGGACGGACGCCGACTACAGCACCATTGGCGGCGGACAGACCAACTCGGCGTCCGCCGATTTTACGACCGTGGCCGGCGGCTATTACAACCGGGCCTCGGACAATTACGCCAGCATTGGCGGCGGCAGTGGCAACCGGGCACGGGGGTTGTATGCCATCGTCCCGGGCGGGCGGGACAACGACGCCTACGGCGCTTACAGCTTTGCGGCTGGCCGGCGCGCCGATGCGTATGGCGCGGGGTCGTTTGTCTGGGCCGATAGCACGGATGCTGATTTCGGCACCAGCACCGCCATATCCAATGCGTTCTGGGTCCGGGCCACCGGAGGCGCGAAATTCTTCACCGGCACGAACGCGTTGTGGACCGAGGCGGACATGAGTTGCGCCACGCTCACGATCCGTGGCGGCGCGGACCTGGCCGAGCCATTCGCGATGTCAGGAGATTCCATCCAACCGGGCGCGGTGGTGGTGATTGATCCCGATCAGCCCGGTCGGCTGAAGTTGAGCACGAGTGCTTACGATCACAAGGTTGCCGGCATCGTGAGCGGCGCGGGAGGCGTGCAACCCGGCATCAGCATGATCCAGACGGAGAAACTCGAAGGCGGACGCAACGTGGCTCTGAGCGGACGCGTGTTCGCCCTCGTGGACGCCACGAGGAATCCAGTCCGTCCTGGCGACCTGCTCACCACCTCCGACACACCCGGCCACGCGATGAAGGCGGTGAATCCCGCGTTGGCCCAAGGTGCCATTCTGGGCAAGGCCATGACACCGCTGTCGGGTGAGCGCGGGTTGGTGCTCGTATTGGTCAGCCTGCAATAACGAACCCTCGCGAACGCCAAACTAGGCATCGCCATGAAAACGCTACCCAAGTTATTGGCTGTCGGGATCGCCTGCGCAGCCTTCGGATTGCCCAGGGTGTGTCAGGCCGGCCCTCCCACGCTTGCGGATTTCGGTTGTCGGCGCATGGCCACCAACAACGAGGTGGGAAGCACCCGGCCGATGCTGGTCATCCTGGCCAATTTCCCCGCTCCCAGTGCTCCGTTCACCCACGGCACCAACATCGCCTACTACAGCAACCTTGTCTTTGAAGTCAGCAGTAACAAGAGCACCGTCAACGGCTACTTCAAGGAGGTTTCCAATGATCGCTTTCGGTGGACCCCCACCCGGGTCCTTCGGGTGGATCTGCCGGAAGCACATCGGTTTGAACACATGGTGGACGACTCCCACTTTGCCTCGAACATCATCTACTGGGCTGTGTTGACCAACAACTTCGACTGGGAACCCTACAACACGAGCACGGCCAACACCAACGTGACAGATCGCGAACTGGCCGTCTCGATCTTCTCCAACGATACGATGTTGTCCGCCCGCTACGTCAGCCGAGTGAAACCGCCAGGTGTCTCACGTCCTTATGAAGGCCTGGTGTACATCGGCACTTGCTGGGATGGGTTTGCCACCACGTGCCATGAGATAGCGCATATCCTGGGGACCACCGACTTCTACGGCATCTGGGGCACCGGTGAGTGCCTGGCCAGCCATCTGAGCCTGATGAGCTGTACCGGCGACGAAAAATATCATCTGGATGCCTGGCACAAGATGCAGTTCGGCTGGTCGGAACCGCGCATCTACTCGCTCAACAGCAGCGGTTCGGTCAGCCTGCCCGCCGCGCAGCGCGGCATCCCCTCCGCCCCCATCATTCTCTATGACACCAACCGGGGCGTGGACGACTTCTTTCTGCTTGAATACCGCACGCAAAACGTCACCGGCTCGGGTGGGGGCTACGATGTAAACGTGGCGGGCAACGGCTTGGTGATCTGGCATGTGGCGCACAAGCCCGACAAATGGCCCCCGCTGATCGCGGAACTGGCCTGGCCGGATGCCGAACGTGGCTGGCGCGAATGCATCAAGTGCCGGAGTCTGTTGCTCGGCACGAGCCCCACCGGGCAGTGTGCGGCGGGCGGAACCCACACGCCTTTCGTGGATGATCACGGCCTGGTCAAGAACGACCCGTCCGAGCCGGGCCAGCCCGGCTGGAAACGCTGCACCAAGTGCCAGTCCCTCTATTACGGTCCCAACCAGGCTGCCAGCAACTGCCCGGGCGGTGGGACCCACAGCGCTGCGTCCGGTGACTATACGCTGACCACCGACTCGACCGTGCTGGCGCATCACTACTGGCGGCGCTGCACCAAGTGCGAAACCCTGTTTCTCGCCTGGCTCTATCCACAAGGGGTCCTGACCACCAACGGGGTGTGCGCGGTGGGAGGCACCCACAATGGCGACCCCAACGTTGAATACACTCTGCCGTGCTTCTGGGGTCTCCTTGCCCTGCAACCCGAGGCCCATCCCGACCTCCGCCGAGGAGCAAGCGATGTCTGGCCCAGCGGCAGCATCACGCCCTCGTTGCGCTGGTTTGACGGCACCTTGAGCGGCACGCGCATTGTCGTCCAGCCATTCACGCAAAACGCCGATCAAATCACGATTGAAATCGTGACGAATTACGACGCCTGGGTGGATTTCCCCTACGGCGGCTCCGAGGATGGGAGTTTCGCCCAGCCCTTCAACACGTTTGCTGAAGGCACGGACGCGGTTTATCCCGGTGGCGTGCTGCACATCAAGGCCGGGACCAGTTCCGAAACGCGGCACGTGACGAAACCGATGAAGATTGAATCCTACGGCGGACCGGCTACAGTAGGCCGTCAGTAGAACACCAGCTTGAAGATCATGAAAACGACCACTGCCTTCTTCCTTCGCTCGTTCCTCTGCTTTCTGCTTTCTGCTTTCTGCTTTGGGGCATCGGGGCAGACCTACTCGATTGACTGGTCCACGATAGACGGCGGCGGGGGCACGAGCACCGGCGGTGTCTATTCCGTGACCGGCACCATCGGCCAGCCCGATGCCGGTACGATGAGTGGTGGGAACTACACGCTCCAAGGTGGCTTCTGGGGTGTGGTCGCTGCCGTGCAAACGCCCGGCGCACCGCTGCTCACCGTCTTGCGCACCACAACGAACACCATCGCCGTCACCTGGCCTTCACCTTCGACGGGTTGGAATCTGCAACAGAACACCAACAGCGTCAGTTCCGTGAACTGGAGCAACGTGACCAGCGGGATTGCAGCTGATGGCAACATCAAGACGCTGCTCGTAAATCCACCGGCGGGCAACCGGTTCTACCGGCTCAAGCAGTAGTCCCCTGGAGCACGCGGCCGCCACAGCAGCGTACCCCCCCGATCGAGCGGAGTCGCCCTTCGCGCAGCAGCGTACGGCGGAGCGTCTTTGGCGTACCGGCAGCTTCCGCTCCGCCAGCACGTCCGTGAAAGCCCCGTCTCGGGATCATGGATTTGACACATGATAATCATGTGCTTCCTTAATGCGCGTCGCCAGCATCTCAGGTTCTCGGGCCGTGCGCCTGGGTTTTTGACGGCGCTGTTCCAATCACTCGCGAACTGCGGCCCTGCGCAACTATGACAAAAGTCCTTCCTGCCATGCTGGCGTTTGCCGTGTGCAGCGCCATGGTTTCCCCTCAAGCCGCCTGCGCCCAAGGCACGGCCTTCACCTACCAAGGCCGGCTCAACGACGGCGCGAATCCAGCCAGCGGGGTTTATGATTTGCGATTTACGATTTACGACCTGGCCAGCGGCGGCGCGGGGCAGGGCGGGCCGGTGACGAACGCGGCGACCGGTGTCACCAACGGGCTGTTCACCGTGACGCTGAACTTCGACGCGGGCGTGTTCACCGGCGCGAATCGCTTTCTGGAAATCGGCGTGCGCACCAACGGCGGCGGCGCGTTCAGTGTCCTCGCGCCGCGCGAACCGATCACGGCCACGCCGTACGCCATCACGGCGGGCAACTTGAGCGGCACATTAACCGTGACGCAACTGAACGGGACGATCTCCGCCGCGAACCTGCCCAACGGACTGGGTGGCAGCGCGAACACAGCTGCGGGACTCGTCGCCACCATCGCGGGCGGAAACAACAACACCGCCAGCGGCACGCAATCCACCGTGGGCGGCGGCGTGCTGAATGTCGCCAGCGGTTTCCGTTCGACCGTTCCCGGCGGCTTGGGCAACATCGCCAGCGGTGATTATTCGTTTGCTGCCGGCCAGGATGCCCGGGCCACCAATCAAGGCGCGTTTGTTTGGGCAGATTCGCAGAATGCCTTTTTCGATTCCACGAACAATGATTCCTTCAACGTCCGGGCGCAGGGCGGCGCGCGTTTCGTGACCAGCGGCGCGGGCTTGAGCGTGGATGGTCCGCTCGCCGTCGCGGCGGGCGCGGTCATTGGCAACAGCACCGTGCTGGGCCTCGACTACCACGACGTGCTCAACCGTGGAACCAAAGCGAGCTTCGGCTACAACGTTCCGGGTTCTGATTTCCACGGCATGAGGGCTGTCGTCAATCCTGGTACGGCCGACTGTGGTAACTCCGGCGACCTGCTGGTCTACACTTGGGAGTGCAACACCGCCCCGTCGCGTGAGGTGATGAGGATCAATGGGACAGGCAACATCATCGCCGCCGGCAGTATTTCAGCCGGAGGGGAAGGGTATTTCGCCGGCAACGTGGGCATCGGCACCTCGACACCGGCGCGCAAGCTGACGGTCAATGCTGCAGGCTACGGCATCGAACACACTGACGGCTCGGTGCGCCTGGGCACATACGTGCAAGGCGACTCAGGCTGGTTCGGCACCATCTCGCCACATCCACTCCTTTTTTTCGTGAATGACAGCGGTTTTGCGATGCGTATCGGGACTAACAACAACACCTCTTTCACGGGTGAAATCAGCACCACCGCCGTCAACATTACCAGCGACCGCAACGCCAAGGAACAGTTCAAGCCGGTGAACGCGCGCGACGTGCTGGACAAGGTCGCGCGCCTGCCGATCAGTGAATGGCAATACAAGACGCAGTCCGACGCCCGGCACATCGGGCCGATGGCGCAGGACTTTCGCGGAGCATTCGCTCTTGGCCGCGACGACAAGCACATCACCAGCGTGGACGCCGACGGCGTGGCGCTCGCGGCCATCCAGGGCTTGAATGAGAAGTTCGACGAACAGACGCGGTTGAAGGACGCGCGGATTCAACAGTTGGAGGCGACCGTCGAGGAGTTGAAAGCGTTGGTCGGCAAACTGGCCGGCCAGCAAAACGGAGGCGCGCGATGAAATGGCGGCGCTTGGTTACCGACTCGGTGATGCCTCGTCATTTCCCACGAGCGGTCCGGCTTGCGAGCAATCCCAAGGGGATTGAATCCGTCAGCCCAGGGTTGCGAGTCCAACGAGCTACCCTGGGTCCTGCCCGTACCGATCTTCAACCCCAACGGGGTTGCATCATTTCGTTCGTGCTTGGGGCCCGCGGGGCGATGCAACCCTTTCGGGGTTGGGCTCGATCTGCTTGCTGGACCCAGGGTGGCTCGCAAGCTCGCAACCCTGGGCTGAGTGATCGAATCCCGTTGGGATTCAGCGAGACAGTGAGCCGACGGACGCGTGGGATGTTCTCGATGCTTATGGTCGCGGCGGCGTTGATTCCCAGCATGGGCCGGAGCGCGCAGGTCATTACCAACTGGCAGAGCCTGGCGCTGGCGCCGGGGGTCGCCACGTCTGATTCCCACGGGGCCGCAGGACCCTCGGGAATCCTGGCGGCGGCCAATCCGGGCATCGGCTATTACTCCAAAACCGGAGCGCAGCTTTGGAACGTAACCGAGCAGAACTTCTTCAGTCCCACCGTGTGCTGTGATGCCCGGGCGGTCTATGACCCGGCCGCGGGACGGTTCTTTCTCATCGCTCAGGATAGCAACCAGCGCGTTCTTTACGCGGCGGTTTCCAATAATTCGGATCCGCAAAGTGCCACCACCAACGACTGGGGATTCTACCAGTTTGCGACCTCGGTCAACATTGACTATCCCGGCCTTGGGGTGGATGCCCAGGCCATTCACGTGACCTACGGCATGATCGGGCAAGTCTGGATCATTCTGAACAAGGCGGACCTTGTTTCGGGAAATACCAACGCCACGACCTATCGCGAAGTAACGACACCCACGCCCAGCTTTCAGGGGATGCACCCGGCGACGGTCACGGGTGCGCAACCTCCGGACAACACGGCCTACGGAGCGATGCTCCTCTCCAGTACCCAGATTACCTTGATGGCAGTCACCAACACGCTGGCCAATCCTGGCCTGGCTTCAACCAATTTCACGGTGAGTTCCTTTGGCAATAACGCCGACCCGTTGAGGAACTCGCCCCAACCGGGCACGAGCGTCCGCATCCTCAACGGGGTCGCCTTTACCAGCGATGCCTTCTGGCAGAATGGGGATCTGTGGTTCTGCCACACCGGCATCAGCAGCAATTCGTCGCGGGTGATCGTCTATTATTATCGCGTCCGCACCGGAGGCTTTCCCAATGGCCAGGCGGCGCTCGTCGAAAGCGGCACGCTGGATCACGGCACCAACACCTGGATCAACCATGTGGGATTTCGCGCGAATCCCCGGGGCGACATTTGCATGGTCTATACGCTTTGCAGCAGCAACACGCCGCCGGCCATGTATGCCGCCATTCGGCGGGCCGATGGCACGCAATTCGAACCCATCCTTGTCCGCAACTCGACCGCCTCCTTCACCAACGCAAACATCGGTGGAAATCTGGCACGGTGGGCGGATTACTCCGGCGTGTCACCCGACCCCGAGGATCAAACCTTCTGGGTAACGCATCAGGTTATCACGGGCTCCAACAACGTCAGCATCTGGTGGGGCAACGTCGCGCGGGACAGCTTGTTCTTCGTGGACAAGAACGCTACCAACGTCACTCAGGCCGGCACGCGCGAATTGCCCTTCCACACTGTGCGCGCGTCGCACACGGCAGCCTCGGACGCGAAGACGCTCGTCATCAAGCCCGCGGACTATCCTGAACCAGTGCTTCCGCTCCGCCTCGACAAGAACGTGCGGCTGGAAAATCCGTATCCGAGCGGCACCGTGCGTATTGGCCCGTGAACTCAGTCAATTTGGATCAAGCCATGAAACAGTTTCTCTGCCTCTCGCTCGCTTGCACACTCGCGGCATCCGCGATCGCCCAAACCTACTCGATTGACTGGCACACGATAGACGGCGGCGGCGGCACGAGCACCGGCGGCGTGTATGCCGTCAGCGGCACCATCGGCCAGCCGGATGCGGGGCCGACGATGAGTGGCGGAAACTACACGCTGCAAGGCGGTTTCTGGGGAGTGGTCGCCGCGGTGCAAACGCCCGGCGCGCCGTTGCTTTCCGTCTTCCACACGCCGACGAACACCGTGGCCGTCACCTGGCCTTCGCCCGCGACCGGTTGGACGTTGCAGCAAAACACCAACGGCGTGAGTTCGGTTAACTGGAGCAACGTCACCAGCGGCATTCAGGACGACGGCACGACCAAGACGCTGATCGTGAATCCGCCGGCGGGGAATCGGTTCTATCGCTTGAGCAAGCCTTGATCAGGATTGGGTTTGGCCCTGCGGCTGACGGGCGCCGGTTTGCGCTGTGTTCTGTCTGCTGCTAACAGTTTTTCGTCTCCACTGTTTTTGGTTCGTTGGCCGTGAACCTCGAATCCTGGTGACACCGGTTCTCAACACGGTGACCCACGGCCGGCAGAACGATGAAAAACAGACTGTCCGTGCCACTGACGCTGGCATTGCTCTCAACACTCAACGCTGGCCTCTCGACCCTCCAGGCCCAAGGCACGGCGTTCACCTACCAAGGCCGGCTCGATGAGGCCGCGAGTCCTGCCCACGGCAGTTACGATTTGCAGTTCGCGCTCCACGACGCGGCCAGCGGCGGCACGCAAAAGGGGGGCACCTGGACCCAGCTTGCCATTGCCGTGAGCAATGGACTGTTCACCGTTTCCCTGGATTTCGGCAATCAATTCCCCGGCGCTGATCGCTGGTTGGAGATTGGCGTGCGGACTAATGGTGGCGGGGTGTTTAGTCTTTTGTCCCCGCGCCAGCCGATCACCGCCACGCCCTACGCCATCAAAGCCCGCGAGGCGGCCACCGTGCCGGCGGGCACCATCACGGGCGCGATGCTGGCGGATGGCGCGGTAAATTCCTCCAAGCTGCAAGCCGGCGCCGCGCTCCAGAACATCCTCGCCAGCGGTTCTGCCTCCGTGACTCCTGGTGGCGTGGTGATGTCGGATGACCCGGCAAACTCCGCGCTGACGGTCCAAGGCTATGTGCGGATGCCGAATGCGGAGATGACCCTGGCGGCGGAGAAATGGACGCAATTGAATCCGCCCGCAGCCAGCGCCGAGTTCATTCCTGGTCGGTGGCGTGAATTGTCAGTTAGCACTGGCAACGAATTGATCGTCTTCCGATTTGATTTCATCGGCATGCACGACGCGATGAGATTGGTGGAGACGATTCGATACAGTCTTACGACCGGACAGTGGAGCAAAGCCACAGATCCACCGCAGGGCGTCGTCGTCGGCGGTGGTGCCACCGCCGTTTGGACCGGGAGTCAGGTCATTCTTTGGAGGGGTGAGGAGTTCATCGCATCCGGCTTGGGTTCTGAATTTGGCAACCCAACCCGGGTGCTGATGTACTCGCCAGCTTCGAATCAATGGACGGTCATCGCTGGGACGGGTGCGATTCCTGAAGGCCGCCGGGTGCACGCCGCCGTCTGGACGGGTTCGCGGATGCTGATCTGGGGGGGCGAAAAGCTGGTGGATGTACTTCTCGCCTTCAGCCATTATTACGTTCGCGAGGATTTGAATACTGGCGCGTCCTTCGATCCAGCCACCGGCGTCTGGACGGCCATCAGCACCAACGCGGCCCCTGGTAAACGCCGTGGGCACGCCGCGGTCTGGACGGGCAGCCGGATGCTGGTCCAGGGTGGAACACAGAACAACCGGCCATTGAATGTTGATGATTATCGAGTCGATCTTTACTCGACCAATGTTTTCAACAATGGCGCCAGTTACAATCCCGCGAACGATACCTGGTCGCTCATTCGCAGCGATAGCTCGGCGCCGCGTCTGGCGTTCGCACAGGCGGTCTGGACCGGGAGCGAGATGTTCACCTTTGGAGGAGTGAAAGTGGTCACCGTTACGGTGTACCTGCCCCCTGAAGAATATGGGCCTGGTCAACAATACGCACTTACGCTGTGGGCACCTGAGCGCCCGGCGAACTCGTATCATCCCACCAACGATTTTTGGACCTTCCGCGGTATTCCGGACGGCAGCGGCCCGAACATCATGGGGCGCATGAATGGCACCCTGGCCTGGACGGGTTCGGAAGTCATCGCCTGGGGCGGAGAGGGTCTGGACACAACCTACTACGAACCGTTCCTCCGGGCGGACGGACAAGCTTACAACATGAGCAACGGCACCTGGCGCACACTGCCAGCGGCCCCGAGCGCACTCACGGGTGGAGCAAATCCACAGTCGGCGTGGCTCAGCAATCAATTGATCGTCTGTGATCCCCCGTCATTCACCGGAATTCTTCATGACGCGGTGAACCCGGCCCGCGCGGCGTATTCGCCGTTGGTTGACTCCTGGAATGTGCTGCCGGACTATTTCGGCGCTGCCCCATTAAAGCAGGACGACCCGTCGGCGGTCTGGACTGGCCAGGAATTCATCATCTGGGGCGGGCCGGTCAACGGTGTCGTCTCCAATCGGGGCCGCCGCTACAACCCAACCACCGGCCTCTGGACTGAGATCAGTACCACCAACGCCCCAAGTGCACGCATGCGCCATAGCGCCGTCTGGATCGGCTCGCGCGTGATCGTCTGGGGCGGCGATGGCGGCGGCGACCCGCTTTATCCCGCCGTGGTTCACTCGACCGGCGGAGCGTATGCTCCGGTCACCGACACCTGGACGACCTTGCCCGCCGCACCGTTCGATCCGCTGGTGCAAGATGTCTTCCACCGCACGGGGCACAAGGCCGTTTGGACCATTTATGGGATGATCGTGGTCGGCGGTTCCGACGGGTATAATGGGCAGGGCACGATTTTCCCGAAGACCATTGCCCGGCTCTCGCCCAATCTGGACGAGTGGACGCTGTCCTCCAACACGTAGGCGCTGCTGGCACGATTCGGTCATTGCCTTGGCACCGATGGCGTCCGGCGGGTGTTCCTGTGGGGCGGCCAGGAGCAAACCGAACAGGACCCGATTGGCGTCGGGATGCTCATTGACGCCTTCAGCCTCTCAGCCTATGAGGTTGACAACGCTGAACAACCGCAGCCGGCCCGCAACCCCAGCATCGTCTGGAGCGGCACGGAGTTGATCGTCTGGGGCGGCACGGATGGCAGTGGTCAGCCGCTGGGCGGCGGTGCCAAATTCAATCCAACCATCGGAGCCTGGGAGCCGCTCCAATTCGGTGGACCGGCCATGACCACCACCCACGCCGGCCACTCTGCCGTCTGGAGCGGCACAGAGATGCTCCTCTGGGGCGGCAGCACGAACCCGTTCGGCACGCGCTACAATCCCCGCAACGACGGGTGGAACCCGATGGCGATCGGTCCCGTCATGCGCACGGGAGCACACGGTGCGTGGGCCGGCACCAACATGCTGATCTACCTCCCGGCCCTGCCGGCGCAAGGTTCAATCCCGGAGCTCTGGCGATACCAGCCGCCTTCAAAGGTCTATTTCTATCTCAAACAATAGGGGCGCGGAGACGCGTCACCGCTTTCAGTGCCGGATCGAGCGGAAGCTCATTCCACAGCGTCAGTTCGGTGACCAGCGGGATTCTCGACGACGGCACGACGAAGACGCTCATGGCGAATCCGCTAAAGGGCAATCGGTTCTATCGGCTCCAAGGGCAGCCGTAGCGGCGGCCCGGTGCAAAGGGTCGTCGCCTGGAGCGACGACGGTGAGGCTCAGCCTCGCCGATCCAGACACGCTCGCACGGTCTGCGCGAGCGTGAGCGGCGAATATGGCTTTTGCAGGAAATCAGTCCCGTCGAGCAGCGCATGGCCCTTGCCGACGACTTCGGCGCTGTAGCCACTCGTGTAAATGACTTTGAGTCCGGGCCGTTCCTGCTTCAGACGGTTCGCCAGTTCGCGGCCAGTCATGCCGTCGGGCATAATCATGTCCGTCAACACAAGCTGAATGCGGGTCTTGTGCTCCTTCCAGACCTCAAGCGCGGTGATGCCGGTGGGGGCGACCAGTACCGTGTATCCGGATCGCTGGAGGAGATTGCTGACCAAGAGACGCACGGCGGGATCGTCTTCCACCACCAGAATCACCTCGGGGCCGCCCGGAAGCTCACTGGTGGCCGCCGCCACCTTTTGCTCGACGGCAACCCCTGTCGTAACCGGTAGATAGATACGGAAGGTCGTCCCTACGCCCAATTCGCTGGCGACGTCAATCCAACCCCGATGCTGCTTCACGATGCCGTACACGGAGGCGAGCCCGAGGCCGGTGCCCTTGCCGACCTCCTTGGTCGTGAAGAAGGGATCGAAGATGCGGGGCAGATTCTCCGGGGTGATGCCGCAGCCGGTATCGTGGACTGCCAAGCACACATACGGGCCTGGCGCAGCAGCGGCGTTCGCCTGCGCATATTCCCGGCTGGCGGTTTCCGCCGAGGTGGTGATCGTCAATTGCCCGCCGTCCGGCATCGCATCGCGCGCGTTCACGGCAAGATTCAACAGGACCTGTTCGATCATGCCGACGTCTCCATGCACCTGCGGAAGTCGCGAGGCGTAATTGGTACTCAGGGCGATGTCCTCGCCGAGCAAGCGTTGGAGCATCTTGGCCAGATTGCCCACGGTTTCGTTGAGGTTGAGGCGGATCGGATGCATGGCCTGCTTACGGCTGAACAGGAGCAACTGGCGGGTCAAACCTGCGGCGCGTTCTGCGGCCTCAACGATCTGCTTGGCCGTTTCGGCTTCCGGCTTGGACAAACCTGGCGCGTCGAGCAGCAGCGAGGCATTGCCTTGGATGATGGTCAGGAGGTTGTTGAAATCGTGCGCCACGCCACTGGCAAGCTGGCCGATGGCTTCCAACTTTTGCGACTGGCGGAATTGCTCCTCCAATTGCTTGCGCTCGGTGATGTCGGTGCCGATGCTGAGGACTTCTTTGATCCGGCCCCGCTCATCCAGCACGGTCTTGTTGGTCCAGGCGATCCAGACGCGCTGACCGTTGCGGCGCTGGTTCTCGTTTGTGTTTTGCTCGAACGCCCTCGGGTCCGCCGTGATCCGCTCCATGAGCGGGCGCAGGTCGCGACCGGTGCTCTCGGTTGGAGGAACGATCTTGCTCGATGAGTTTGAAGTAGTCGGCGGTAATGCCGGAGTAATGCCTGGCGTCATCGAAGAACTCGATGGGTTGGTAGCCCGGCGTGGGCGCGATGCGGATGAGCGGATGATCCGCCAGCCAGCGCACTTCTTGTGGCGTCAGCAAATCCGGTCGGGTGGCAAGGCTGTCGTCGTCAGCCGCGGCGAGTCCTGTGATTGCCATCCATGCCGCCGCCACCGTCAGCGCGGCCCGGAGAGGTGGCAGGTCCGCTGATTTCACCGTGGCATCTCCTTCCAGGCCGGAAACCGGTGACGGACCAAAAAAGCCTTTCGCCTGGCTTCCGCCACACGCCTTCGCGCGCATGTCATCATGCTCTTAAAGGTCCCTCGCACAATCGCGTCCCCAGTCTGCCTGCGATAACCGCCAAGACAATAACATTATCCGCCCAGAAAGCCACCGAACCTGCCTTGGACCGAAGCCGGTCCCCGAGCGCGCGCGAACCGGCGGCCTTTCGGGCCCAAACGGGTTGCTGGGTTGGCGGCGAAGTCAAGCCAACACCCAACCAGGCTCGATGTCCGCGTCGAGGTCAGTCGCGGATCGCGCGTGGAGCAGCTTCCGCTCGGCGAGGATGCCGATCATCGCGGCGTTGTCGGTGCAGAGGCTGCGCTCGGCGAGCCTGAGCCCAAGTCCAGCTTTCACGCAAGCCGACGCCAACTCCTGGCGGAGAGTGCGGTTGCAGGTGACACCACCGGAGGCGGTCACGCAAGGCACTCGCAGCCGCCGAGCAGCACGGATTGTTTTGGTGACCAGCACTTCGACGATGGCCGCCTGCACGCTGGCGCAAAGATCGTGGAGCTTCATTCGGTCGAAGAGCATCTCCGGGTGGTCGCGCAGGAAGTAGCGCACTGAGGTTTTTAGGCCGCTGAAACTGAAATCGTCGTTCGCGTCGTTGAGCATCGGGCGTGGGAAAGCGAAGGCCGCGGGATTGCCGCCTTCTCCCAATCGATCAATGTCCGGGCCGGCTGGGTAGGGCAGGCCCATCAGTTTGCCGGTTTTGTCAAAACACTCGCCCGCGGCATCATCAAGCGTCGAACCCAGCACGCGATGCTGCAACTCGGCTTCGACGTGAACGAGCATTGTGTGGCCGCCGCTGACGATGAGCGAGACGTTTGGTTGAAACGCAGTGAAGTCGGCCACTGGCGGCGTGCCGGCGATCCACGGCGAATAGAGGTGCGCTTCGTGGTGATGAATCCCGACGAACGGTTTGTTCAACGCGAAGGCGATGCCTTGCGCGGCCTTGAGTCCAACCATCAATGCGTTGGGCAAGCCCGGTCCGCGCGTGGCAGCGACAGCGTCCAACCCCGCGCTTCCAACCCCGGACTCTTGCAGGGCGGCCCGGGCCACAGGGAGAAGATTTCGCAAGTGCTCGCGTGCCGCCAGTTCCGGCACCACGCCGCCGTATTCCGCGTGAAGTTCGACTTGGGAGGAAACGATGTTGGCCAAGACCTTGCCCTCGCGCACCACGGCGGCGCTGGTCTCGTCACATGAAGTTTCGATGGCGAGA
Source organism: uncultured Verrucomicrobiota bacterium (assembly GCA_964371005.1). Lineage (GTDB taxonomy): Bacteria > Verrucomicrobiota > Verrucomicrobiia > Limisphaerales > MWDV01 > MWDV01. The sequence goes on from CAYJNU010000048.1 coordinate 17,469, forward strand.
AGCGTCATGGGATTTGGCGTGCGGTTGTCTCAACCGCAGCAGGATCAAGATGGCGCGAGGACGCCGCGAGTCCCAGGGTGGGCGGCACGACACCCGTACGACGGCTGGAGCCGCCGCGCGCCCGGTCGGTTGCGGCGTTCCGGGATTTCACCGACTCAATGCCTCCGCGCCCTTCGTGGCCATGGCTTCCTGTCGAATCGCCGGTTTGTCACCCAAAGGGGCGCGTTGCGTGAAGAGTGTGATGCCTTTGAGCAAATCCACGGCGCGTTCGAGCTGCGGGTCGTGCGCGTGACTTACGCGCCCGCGGTCCTGCGGTTCAAGACTCTCCACGCCGCCCGGGACGCGTTTAAGCTGGACGTCGCGCTCCTCATCGTCGGTGAGGGAGACCAGGATATCCGGCGTGATGCCCTGCTCGTGGATGACCTTGTGGCTGGGGGTGTAGTACTTTGCCGTCGTCAGGCGCAACGCGGGACCTTCCGGCAATGGCAGAATGCTCTGCACGGAGCCTTTGCCAAAGGTCTTTTCCCCAAGCACGATTGCCCGCTTCAAATCTTGCAGGCAGCCGGCGACGATCTCCGACGCGCTGGCGCTGCCGTAGTTCACCAGTACCACGACCGGCATGGACTCTCCCGATTTGGTCACCAACTGATCTCCGCGGCCCCGGGCGCGATGTGACTGGTTCTGTGAAGGGTTTCGTCCTTCGGTGGTGACGACAAGCTGGCCGCGCGGAAGAAACTTCTGGCAGACGTCCACCGCCTGGTCAAGCAACCCGCCCGGATTCCAGCGGAGGTCCAACATGAGCGCCCGCAGTCCCTGCGCCTTGAGCTTCTTGAGCGCGGCATCCAGTTCGTCGCTGGTTTTGTCACCAAACTGCGTGATTCGCACGTAGCCGATCTTGTCGTCATCCAGCGGAAACTCCCGGCGACCGTTGATATCCTTCACCATGTCCACCTTGATCACGGCGCGTTCGAGCGTGTAGTCCTTGGTCTGGCTGGTGGAGGGCCGGAGGACCGTGATGGAAACCCGGCTGCCGGGATCACCCCGGAGTAGCTTCACTGCGTCGCCGGTGCCCATCTTCTCCGTGCTCTTGCCGCCGATCTTGGTGATGCGATCGCCAGTGAGGATACCGGCCTTGAACCCTGGCGAATCCTCCATCGGCGCGACCACGGTGAGGTAACCATCGCGGATGGACACCACAATGCCCAGCCCACCGAACGCGCCCTGAGTGTCGTCCTGCAACTCCTTGAATTCGTCCGCCTCCATGAATTCGCTGTGGGGGTCGAGTTTGCCCACCATGCCGTCCAACGCGCCGAAGACGAGTTCCTTGTAAGTCAGGCTCGCGCCGTCCACGTAATCTTTGCGGACGATCTCCAGCACCTGAGAGAAGAGTTCGAGGCTTGGGTACGCGTTGTCATTTGGAGTCGCTTGGGCCGCCTGCCGGTAAACCCGAGCGCCAACCGCCAGGTTCACGGCAAGCACCACGAACACCGCGCCAAAGATCAATCGTCTGCGAATTGTCGAATCCATGTCGTTTGGAGGCAAGTTAGAGAACGCTTGGGAGGTTGGCAATCTCACGCACCGCGCGCTCGGAGCAGGAGGTCCACGTAAGGCAGATCCTCAGGACGCGTGACCTTCGGGTTGGGGCCGGAGACGGCGACCAATCGCACGGGTTGGCCGATCAGTTCACACGCGGCGGTATCGTCGGTCACGAACCGGCCCTGGCGGCGCACTTCTGCCAAGCCGCGGCGGATCACTTCGACGCGGAAGGTCTGCGGTGTCTGTACCGACCAGAGGCAGGAGCGATCCACGGTGCGAGAAACGAGTCGGCCATCGGCGGATTCCTTGATGGTGTCGGTCACGGCTTGCGCCGCCACGGCGGCGCCGGTTTCTCGCGCGGCTTCGATGGTGGCCGCGATCAACGTCTCGCTGGTGCAGGGCCGCGCCGCATCTTGGATCGCGACAATTTCGGCCGCGGGTGAGAGGGCTTCCAAACCATTCCAGACCGAGTCCTGCCGCTCTGGGCCACCCGTCACGAGGCGGAACGGCTTGCGGAAGTTGAATTGCTTCGCGAGCTCCGTGAATGCGGACTCCATCCCGGCGCGGACGACGAGCACGATTTCTGCGATGCAGGCGGCGTCATGGAATCGCTGCCAAGCGTGCGCCACGACGGGGCGACCGGCGACTTCGAGGAAGAGCTTATCCACGCCCGGCCCCATGCGGGTGCCCTTGCCGGCGGCGACGATGATGGCGCTGTTCACAGCGTTGCAGGTTGCCGGTTGCCGGTTGCAGATTCAAGCGTGGCTTCAAGTCCCATTCTCCCCCAGCGAGACTGCGTCTACGTGGATGCGACCTGGCATCGCCGCCGGTTGAATGGATTCAATGGGATTGACTGGAGCTTGATCGTCGGCAGAAAGCCGCGCTTGGGGTCCACCTCCACGCCCGAAAAAGTGGAGGCCGGTTGTATCGGGGTTGACGGGCACGTGAGGAGGCCGGGATTGCCTGCCGACTCCACAATCCCTGCGGCTCGGGCGGAGAACGCCCCACAACTAATAGCGTTTTGCACGTGTTTCTTGCCTCAATTAGAGATTGTGTGGGAGGGGGGGATTTCCTATCTTTTCCAAGCCCGAATTGAACCCTGTTCTTGGGTGCTGAACAACCCGCGTATGTCCAAAGAAAGTGCTGAGATTGAAAGCCAGAGCCCGGCCGCAATACCGGAGCCCGTCGAGAAGTACGATGCGTCAAAAATTGACAAGCTCGAGGGTCTCGAAGCGGTCCGGAAACGGCCCGGCATGTACATTGGCGACCCCGACGAGCGCGGCTTGCACCACTGTGTTTTCGAGGTGCTGGACAACTCGATTGACGAACACCTTGCCGGCTATTGTGAGCGCATCGAGGTCACCGTGCATGTGGATGGTTCGGTTTCCATTAAGGACGACGGGCGCGGCATTCCAGTGGACATGCACCCGAAGTTCAAGATGCCGGCGGTTGAGTTGGTGCTGACGAACCTCCACGCGGGTGGCAAGTTCGGCCAGGGTGCTTACAAGTATTCCGGCGGGTTGCACGGCGTCGGAGCGAAATGCGTGAACGCTCTCTCCGAGTGGTTCAAGGTTGAAGTCTACCGTGATGGCAAGGTCTATCACATGGCCTTCGCCTGCGGCAAGACGACCAACGCCCTGGAGGTCATCGGCAAGTCGAAGCATACTGGGACGCTAATTACCTTCAAGCCCGACTCAGAGATTTTCACGATCACGACGGAGTTCAAGTTCGAGCTGCTGGCCAACCGCCTGCGCGAACTGGCCTTTCTCAACCCGGGCATCGAGATCGTGCTCACGGACGAGCGTGAAGACAACAAGGCCGAGACGTTCTATTTCAAGAACGGCATCGAGGAATTCGTGCGGCAGCTTGGGCGAAACAAGCAGGTGTTGCATCCCAAGGCAGTGGTGCTCGCGGGGAAACGGCAGAGCGAGATTGAGGGGAAGCCGGAAGACGTGTTCGTGGACTGCGTGATGCAGTATAACGACAGTTACAACGATCAAATCCTGTGCTTCGCCAATTCCATTTCCAACACCGACGGCGGCACGCATCTAACCGGTTTCCGGCGGGCCCTCACCAGCGCGGTCAACCAATACGCCAAGCAGAACAACTTGTTCAAGGAAAAGGACCCGGCGATCTCCGGCGACGACGTGCGTGAGGGCTTGGTCTGTGTGCTGAGCGTCAAGCTGCCGAATCCGCGCTTCGAGTCGCAGACCAAGGTCAAGTTGGTCAACACCGAGATTGAAGGCATCGTCTCGTCGGTGATTTACGATGGGTTGATGACTTATTTTGACGCGAACCCATCGGTCGGCAAGAAGGTGGTGGAGAAAGGATTGCTGGCCTCGCGGGCACGCGAGGCGGCGCGGAAAGCCCGCGAGACCGTGCGCAAAGGTGCGCTGACAGGTGGCGGACTGCCGGGCAAGCTGGCGGATTGCTCGGATCGCGACCCGGTAAACACAGAGTTGTTCATTGTCGAGGGTGATTCCGCCGGTGGCTCAGCCAAGCAGGGGCGCGACCGCAAGTTCCAGGCGATTCTCCCGATCCGTGGGAAACTCATCAATGTCGAGAAGGCGCGGTTGGACAAGGTGCTTCAAAACAACGAAATCCGGACGATGATCACCGCCGTGGGCACGGGCATCGGCGACGGTGAGGGCGAAGGCTCATTCAACATCGAGAAGCTCCGCTATCACAAGGTGGTCATCATGACCGATGCCGACGTGGACGGTTCGCACATCCGCACGCTGCTCCTTACGTTCTTCTACCGGCAGATGACGCAACTCATCAAGCAGGGTTTCATCTATATCGCTCAGCCGCCGCTTTACCAGATCGCCCGCAAGAAGCGTGTCGAATATGTGGAAGACGACGCGCAGTTGAACCGCATTCTGATCCAGCTTGGCACTGAAGACGTGCGGCTGCGGAATCTGGGGGACGACAAGCAGCTTTCCCAGAAGCAGCTTGAGGAGATCCTCGCGTTGTTGGATTCGCTCGACAAATATGCCAAGGCCGTGCGCCGGCATGGCGGAGATTTTGCGGATTACGTGGAGCACCGTCAGGCGAACTCCGGCGAACTCCCGCGCCACCTCGTGAAGGTCCGCCAAGGCAACGACGAAGCGGTGCATTATTTCCATACTGAGCAGGAGTTGCGCGGATTTAGTGACGAGAACCCCGACCTCAGATTGTTTGGTGAAGAGGAAGGCGACACCTCGATGATCGAGAAGGGCAAGAACGGGCAGACACGACGCGCCCATCACGTCGAATTGCACGAGAGCAAGGCCATTGCTGAACTCCTGCAGAAATTGGCGCGCAAGGGCTTGAGTGTGGAACATTACGCGGCTCAAGACAAACCGCTCTTCGAACTCATCGAAGGCGAGGGCGAGCGGGCGGTGACCCACCCGCTGTTTTCGATCCCAGACATCCTGTCCGGCGTTAAGGAGGTTGGCCGACGTGGCCTGCAGATCAAGCGATTCAAGGGTCTGGGCGAAATGAATCCGAAGGAGTTGTTCGAGACCACGATGGATCCGGCGAGGCGCAAATTGCTGCGGGTCGAGTTGACCGACGCGATCGAGGCGGAGGAGATGTTCACCAAGCTGATGGGCGAGGAGGTTGAACCGCGCAAGCAATTCATCGAGGACAACGCGTTGAACGTGCGGAATCTGGATGTTTGAAAAAGCAGTTGACGAATGTAGTCGCATGTGACTACATTGCCGGCATGAAAGCGAAGACGACATTGAAATACGCAGAAGCCAAGCCATCGGCGTCGGTCCTGAACGACGCCCTGATTTTGCCGGGCGTGGGGCTTTCCATTCCGGTGCGCGCCGCCAAGGCCAAGCTTTCGGCGTTGCTCGAGTTGGTTGCGGGTGGCCAAGAGGTCACGATCACCAGCGACGGCAAACCCAAGGCCGTCCTGTTGGCCGTGACCAGACACAAGCCTCGCAAAGTGTTCACGGGCACTTGGGAGCAACTCAGGCAGATGCCCCTCCAAACCGAGGGGCCATTCGCCGAGGAAATCATCCGCGCTGATCGCGATGGTCGGGGCTGGTAACGACGATGTATCTGGATTCCTGCATCATCGTCAAACTCGTCAGTCGCGAACCTGACAGCGAGGCGTATCACGGCATCGTGGCGGGGCAACCCGTCGTCACGTCGGAGTTGGCCGTGGCCGAAGTTCGATCCGCCCTGCTCGCCAAAGAACGGGCAGGGCGGATTTCCCGCCAGGACCGGCTGACGGGCTGGCGCTTGTTTCAGGAGAAGGTTCGCGACCAGGAATTCCATTTGCTCCCATTGAATCGCCAGGTCATCGAACGCGCGGGTGCGGTGATTGACCAGTGCCATCCCAAAGTGCCGCTGCGGACGCTCGATGCCATCCATGTAGCAACGGCGGAACTTTACGGAGGCGAGCAAATGTGCAGCAGTGACCAGCGGGTCTGCGCCGCTGCGGATTTCATTGGGTTATCCCTCGTGCCGCCGCCATAACCAAATAGCTTTTGCCCATGTCAGACGAAATCCCAAACCCAAGTCTCCCACCGCAACTTCCGCCGACCGCCACCCCGCTGTTTGCCGCCGGCGAGAAGATCGCGAAAGTCAACGTTGCCGACGAGATCAAGAACTGCTTCCTCGACTACTCGATGTCAGTGATCATCTCGCGCGCCCTGCCCGATGCGCGGGATGGACTGAAACCTTCGCAGCGACGCATTCTCTACGCGATGCACGGTCTCGGCGTCATGCCGAACCGCAAGCATATCAAGTGCGCGAAGATCGTCGGTGAAACGATGGGCAATTACCATCCGCATGGCGACCAGGCGATCTATCCGACTCTGGTCCACATGGCGCAACCATGGGCCATGCGCGAGCGGTTGGTGGACGGGCAGGGGAACTTCGGCTCTGTGGAAGGCGATCCGCCGGCGTCCATGCGGTACACCGAAGCGCGGCTTGCGCACTTGGGCGCGGTCCTCATGGAGGACATGGACAAGGACACGGTGGATTTCGTGCCCACCTACGACGAGGCCAATCTGGAGCCCGTGGTGCTTCCCTCGGCGTTTCCCAATCTGCTGGTCAACGGTGGCACGGGTATCGCCGTCGGCATGGCCACCAATATCCCCCCGCACAACCTCGGCGAAGTGATTGATGGCATTTGCGCGCAGATTGACACGCCCGAGATCACCATTCCGCAGTTGATGAAATACATCAAAGGGCCGGATTTCCCGACCGGCTGCATGGTGTGCGGATTGGACGGCATCAAGCAGTATTTCCACGGAGGCCGTGGGAGCGTGAAAGTGCGCGGCCGGGTAGGACTCGAAGAACTCAAAGGCGGCCGCGAACAGATTGTCGTCACGGAAATCCCTTACGGTGTGAATCGCGCCACCCTGGTAGAGCGCATCGCGGATCTGGTCAACGAGAAGACGCCCGGCCTCACGGACATCACGGGCATTCGTGACGAATCAGACGAGAATACGCGCGTCGTCATCGAACTGAAGCGGGACGCCGTCCCCAAGGTGGTCATCAACAACCTCTATCAGGCCACGCAGTTGGAGGCGAGTTTCGCCGTCAACATGCTGGCGATTGACCACGGCCGGCCCAAGACGCTGAACCTCAAGGACGTCATCACCTGCTACATCGAGCACCGGCGCGAGGTCATCATCCGGCGGACGAAGTTCGAGTTGCGGAAGGCAGAGGATCGGGCAGAAACGCTGGAAGGCTTTCTCGTCGCGTTGGCGAATCTCGACGAGTTCATCCGCATCATTCGGAACTCCCGCACGCGGGACGAAGCTCGCATCAAGCTGCTGGCCTTCGAGTGGAGCCGGGCGCAGGTGGAGAGTTGGGGGATTCTGATTCGCCGCGAGGAACGGTTGATCAGCGGCCGCTACGCGCTGTCCGAGGCGCAAGTGGACTCCATCCTCGAATTGCGTCTCTACCAGTTGACCGGGCTCGAGATGGACAAGGTCGAAACGGAATACCGGGCCTTGCTCAAGCGGATCGAAGATCTGATGGACATCCTGGCCAAGGAAGCCCGCGTCATGGCGATCATCAAGGCCGAATTGCAGGCCATCAAGGAGAAGTACGCCACGCCGCGGCGCACCGACCTGGTGCCCGACGAGGGCGACATCGCCATCGAGGACCTCATTGCCAACGAAGGTGTCATCATCACGCTTACGCACAACGGCCTGATCAAGCGCACGAACGTCAGTTCCTACCGCGCCCAGCGTCGCGGCGGCAAGGGCGTTATCGGCATGGCCACCCGCGAGGTGTCGGTGGTGGAGGGAGAGCAGGCGGACTTCATCGAGCACCTGTTCACGGCGAGCACCCACGACTACCTGATGTTTTTTACGAACAGCGGCCGGGTTTATGTCGAGCGTGTGCATGAAGTGCCGGACATGGGGCGGGCGGCAAAGGGTCGCAGCATTGCGAACCTGCTCGAACTCCGGCCCGACGAGAAGGTCGCCGCGCTGATCCGAATCCTCTCCAAAACCGATGCGAACAAGGCAGATGTGACCTGGCAGCAGCCGGGAGAACTGTTCTTCGCCACGCAGCAGGGCACGGTCAAGAAGACCACGCTGAACGAGTTCGCCAACGTTCGCAAAGGCGGCATCATCGCCATCACGATCGAGCCTGGCGACGCGTTGATCGACGTGAAACTCACCAGCGGTCACGACGAAGTCGTGCTTATCACGCGCGATGGGATGAGCATTCGCTTCAACGAAGAGGATGTGCGGTCCATGGGCCGGCCGGCCGCGGGGGTGCGGGGCATCAACCTGGAGAAGAACGATCAAGTGGTGGCCCAAGCGCTCGTCGTGGCAGATGCCACTTTGCTCGTGGCCGGTGATAACGGCATTGGCAAGCGCACTCCGTTCGACGAGTACCGCAGCCAGTCACGCGGTGGCAAAGGCATCATCACCATGAAGACCACCGAGAAGACCGGCGCCGTCGTGGGGGCGCTGACGGTGCGGGACACCGACGAAATCATGTTGATCACTGCCGGTGGCCAAATGGTGCGGACCTTCGTGAAGGATATCCGGGAAGCGGGAAGAAATACGCAAGGCGTCAAGCTTATCAACCTGGATGAGAACGATCGCCTCCAAGCGATCGCTCCCGTCATCAGCGAGCAGCAGGAAGACGCCGCCACTGAGGCCGAGGGCGGTGCGCCGGAAAGTCAGCCGGTCTAGCGCAAACTCGTTAGAGGGAAAACCCTGGCGGTGGCGTATGGCGCAGAATGTCGTCCATCAGGCTGCTGTGCTGTTCCGCCCGGTGGCTGTAGCTGTCCAGTGAGGCTGGCAGTCCGCCCGGCAACACGCTTGGCGCCTCGGTGAAATAATCCAACCCGGCCCGCCGAGCCAGCGTGCGCAGAGAAGCGTCGTTCTTCCCGCTCGTCTGCCGCGCGTCACTGCCGCCTCCGGAAAGCAGCGCGATGAACGCCCCTTCCCGCACGCCACGAAGGGCGAGCGCCCGCTCCAGCCATTCAAGGAGATTGGGAGACAACTCGCTTTCCCGTTGCACCGCGACGATGAAGATGTCGGCGTCCATCGCGTGGTTGCATGCCTGCCGGGCGAGCACCGCGTCTTCCAGGAAGCTGAACCGCCACCAGTTGAAATCAAACTCGATGTCCGACCAGAATTGGCGCATCAGGTGATCACACATGCTCATCGCATGCTCGCGGGTCTCTGTGTCTTCGTACAACACGGAGACGGACCAGGTTTCCTTGGACTGGATCGGCAACGGTTCTGTGGTCATGGTTCGGTTCTGGGGGCGGCTTTGGACGAACCGTGGTTGGCGCGACTTGGGCCGCCGCCATGAACGACAATCGTCCCCGTGTAAAAAAACGCAAGCGGAAGTTACTGGTCGCCACGTCCACCGAGCGGGAGTTGCGCACGACGACGGATGGCAACCGATTGGACGCATCCCTGCCGGATCAGCCGTCGCGCGGACACTGCGCGCCTTGCCGATCGCGAGGAATCGGATTTTTGCGGCCAGAACCCTTAGAACACACGCCGCACAGAGTTCCGCAAAAAGTACTGCTTGACGTCCAAGCAGGTGAGCCCCACGCTCGCAAGCCAGATGGCTGGAGCGGCTCGGATTGAGCGCGAGCAACATGGAAATGTAACAACCTATGGACCGGAAAACCAAAGCGGAGTCTGCGTTTACCCTCATCGAACTGGTCGTCGTGGTGGCGACTCTCACCTTGCTGATCGCCGTGCTGTTGCCGGCGCACGCTGCCACCAGAGCCGACGTGGCGCGCATCTATTGCGTCAACAACCTCAAACAGGTCGGGCTGGCGTTTCGGACCTGGGCTGATGGCCACCAGGGCCGCTACCCGATGAAGGTAGCAGATACCGAGGGTGGCGCGGCCAACGCCGTACCGGCAGCCGGCGCGGTGGCCCCCAACGTTTGGAGGATCTTCCAAGTGCTCTCGAACCAACTGGGTGCGCCCAAAATCGTCGTCTGCCCCGCTGACCAGCGCTATCCGCGCACAAACTTCCTGAGCGTAAACTCCGGCACCACCATCCGCGATTTTTATATCAACACGGCGGTGTCGTACTTCGTGGGTGTGGATGCCGACGAAAGCCAGCCTCAGATGTTCCTCTCTGGTGATCGCAACATCGGCACCGGCTCGGCGAATCCCTATGCCTATGGTTTTTCTCCCAACTCGCCGTCTGTCAATGGCGCCGCACTCTCCTTTGGGACGAACACCATCAC
>CAYJNU010000049.1:0-27544 GCA_964371005.1 uncultured Verrucomicrobiota bacterium
GCGCCCGGAATCCCGCCGAACTTCGTCGCCGGCTGAAGTGACGCGCCCGCGAGCGACTCCGTCACGAGCTGGTTCGTGCGAATCTCGATCTGGCGGATCTTTTTGAAGATTTCGCGGGGGATCATGCCGGAAAGAACAACCTGGAATTAATGCGTTTTGTAAATGCGGTGTGCCTGCCTATCAACAGCAACCAAAGCCTCCTCGAGCGAATTAAACAACAACTCGTCAGGTTCTTCTCCCATTTCTAGCTTAACTAGACTTGTCAGCCCCACTCGATTCAAATCAGAGACTATCACTGCCGCAGGAGCATTGATAGATTTGTCCCCGACTCTACAAGTTCCAAAGGCGTCAATCGGCTTAACGATTTCGTCGCCCCATTCGTATTTCAACTTGCGCCAATCCAAGATCAGAGCGACCGCTGGCCACGCTTCTTGGGCAGCTTTCACAATGGCTGCCATAAACGCCGCATCTGCGTTGCTGCCAGACCCTTCTCCACACTCGCCTCTGAATTCAGCGACCAGAGCATTCATGTAGGGCCACGTGATTAGCGGACAAGTATAGAGCGAGTATTCGATAGAGCTTAGATCTTCGAACCTCCGCGGCGTTAATTCTGTTTCAGAGACGTGCATGACTCACGGCACCGGCAGTTCATCGAAAATCTTCTGGATGACCGTTTCGCTGGTCTTCTCCTGAGCCTCGGCTTCGGGCTTGCGACTTGAGGCGGGCGGCACCATCTTTTGGACGATGAGCGACAAACAACTGGTTCTGGATTCGATCGAGCGTTTGCCGGATGACGCCAGCTTGGATGTCATCGCCCAGCGCGTGGAGTTTCTGTCCGCCGTTCGCAAGGGGCTGGACCAGATCGAGCGCGGGCAAACCATCCCCCACGACGAAGTCAAACAGCAGCTTGCGTCTTGGCTGCTTTCCAAGTAATCAGCCTGGAGCGTCAGGCTCGTCTTCTCCTCCGCCTCGGTCTTGCAGCCCATCATGGCTCTTCCACTCCCAAATCCCGGCATATCTTTCGGGCGAGAAAACCGTTGATCTCCGTGTGGCGCGGGACAGCAGACCTGCGACGGAGCACGGGGTTCTCCCACCACGAATGGTTCGCTCCTTCGCGCACCAGCCGGCAGCCCTGCGCCGTCAGGTGTCGGATGAACTCGCGGCGCTTCACACCAGGATTGCGGCTTCCTCGTAGTCATCCTTGGCGGCGGCCCGGGCGTCTTCGCGGTTGAACTCCAGCGCCTCACCCAGCGCCGAGCGAAGATTCTTCACCAGTTCGATCTTGGTCTTGCCCTGACTGTTGACGCCGGGGATTTCTTGAATCCACCCAATCCACCAACCGGCGTCCGTCTTGATCACAGCGGTATATCTTTGCTTCATGGTTTCATCCTACATTCGTTGGTTTTGAACGCAATTCCACCGTTGTCTTACGGCACCGGCAACTCATCAAAAATCTTCTGGATGACCGTTTCGCTGGTTTTCTCCTCCGCCTCGGCTTCGTAGGTGATGGCCACGCGGTGGCGGAGCACGTCCATGCCGATGCTCTTCACGTCCTGCGGTGTGACGTAGCCGCGGCCCTTGAGGAACGCGTAAGCCTTGGCGGCGAGCGTCAGGTTGATCGTGGCGCGCGGCGAGGCGCCGAGCTGGATGAACTCCTTCACCGCGATCTTGTATTCTTCCGGATTCCTCGTGGCGCAGACCAGGTCCACGATGTACTCCTTGACCTTGTCGTCCATGTAGATGTCGTTGATGACCTCGCGGGCCTTGAGAATCTGCTGCGGCTCAACGACGGCGTGAGTCACGGGCGTGCCGGAGGTGCGCGCCATGAGGTCGAGAATCTGCCGCTCCTCGCCGCGCGACGGGTAGCCGATCTTGAGCTTCAACATGAACCGGTCCACCTGCGCCTCGGGCAGCGGATACGTGCCTTCTTGCTCGATCGGGTTCTGCGTGGCCAGCACGAGAAACGGCTCGTCCAGCTTGAAGGTCTGGTCGCCGATGGTGACCTGCTTTTCCTGCATGGCTTCGAGCAACGCGCTCTGGACCTTGGCGGGCGCGCGGTTGATTTCGTCAGCGAGGACGAGGTTGGCGAAGATCGGCCCCTTGCGCGTGCTGAAGCCGCCGGTTTGCAGGCTGTAAATCTGCGTGCCGATGACGTCGGCGGGCAGCATGTCCGGCGTGAACTGCAGCCGCGAAAACTTCACGTTGATGCAGTTGGCGAGCGACTTCACCGACAGCGTCTTCGCCAGGCCGGGCACGCCTTCGAGCAGGACGTGGCCGTTGGCCAACATGCCGACGACGAGCCGCTCGGTCAGATACGTCTGGCCAATGATGACTTTCCCCAGCTCCGTGAAGAGCGGGTGGACGAATGCGCCGGCTTCCTGCACGGCGGCGTTAATGGCAGTGATTCCAGTGTTCATGTTCCGCAAAACCTACGCTCCACAGACAACCGAACGGGGTCGGATGTTCAGAATTTTTCCGCGGGCAACAGGGTGGCGAAATGGGCCGGCTTGCGCAAGAGGGCCAAGCGGTGCCATTCGGGTGGTTCAGCTCTGCCCACCTCCCAAACGAGGGCGGGGAGACGCGTAGGCATGAGGGTGGACAAGCCGTGCGGCGAGTTCTTCCACACCGACTGGATCGTCACCGGCGGCCGCGTGGCCAGCAGCACACGACTTCAGACCGCCGGCTACCGTGGCCGCGGCGGGGTGCGCTTCCACTCGGCCTGGTTGAACTCGGGCGTGCGGTTCGGATCGAAGGGTTCGGCGTCGGTGTACAGCCGGTCGCCCTTCGCGTTCGTCCAACGGTGTTTGTAGTCCGCGCTGTCGCGCTCCACTTCCTTCGTGAACGGATTGACGTATTCCTCCTGCCCGGTCAGGAGCAGAAAGTTCTCGTGCTGGAGGTCGCTGCGTTGCTTCGAGCGGCGCTCGAAAATCTCCTGATCAATCCGCGCCACGTAGCGCAGCGTCTCGACGGCGGTTTGTCCGCGTTCGCCCGACTTCTGGGCGTAAGTCCGCAGCCAATCCGGGTTGAACTGGACCGACTGCCGAATGATGTCGAGCACCGGCCTCCAGTCGTCCGCTTCACTGCGCGGCGCACGCATGAGGAAGGTGAACTGGTTGTTCCACAGTGCCGCGCCGCCGCGAAAATCCGTCAACGCCGTGGCCAGCGCCTCGCGATAAGCCGTGCCGTCTTCGGTGTAGTCCACCACCACTCCGCCCGTGGTGAACGTCATGGGGGGCTTGCCGAGCACCGCGAGCTGTTGGTTGACCTCCCGCGCGAGGTGCGCGCATACGTCCGCCAACTCACGCAAATCAAACCGCTGAGCGATCCGGACCGCGGTGGCTCGGGGGCGGAGGGCCTTGAATTGCTCGTCCAGGAAGACAGCGACCGTAGGGAGTGGCCGCACCTGCATGCCGTTGTAGTTTTGGCCCGGCTTGAACAGCGCACCCAGGCCCGCGAATTCGGTGCTCCGGGAGAAATCCGCGAAGTTCCAACTGGGCAGCCAACGCACCATCACCGTGCCCTTCGCGTCGCGGCGGATCGCCAGATCGCATTTGGTGTCCACCGAGTTGCCCGCGCCGCCGACCTGGGTCGGGTCCACGTAAAACATGCCGCCGTCCACTTGCCAGCCTTGCGGGACGAGGAACGAGAAGGCCTTCTGCCGCGGCTCGGACTCGCGGCGCAACATTAGGGTGGCGGGCCGGGTCGTGCGCGCTGTGCGATTGGTGGGGCTGTGGGCGGGTGCAGTGTGGGTCGCCTCGGAGGAGACGGCCGCGTTGAAGTTGAGGGAAACCGCGGCCAGCGCCGCAATCCAGATCGTCGAGATTCTGCTCATGGTTCAGCCTTCGTTTCACTCGCCTCCGGGCCAAGCGCCTGCGGCCCCGCAAATCGCTCTCCGGGCGCGCTCGATCTTCGCCTGCTGCCAGCAGGTAGCCTGAGGTTAAAACAGGAGACGCGCCGCCGAAAGAACGATTCTCCGGCAAGGCGCGGCGTTTGGCAGCCCGCACAAATCCCGCGGCGAGTTCTTCCCCACCAACGGGACCGGCACCGGCGCCCGCGTGGCCAGCAGCACTCACACGGTGTAAATGTCGCGGCTGCGACTCGGTAGAGTCCCGCTGTCCGGAAGTCATCGGAAAAACGCGGCGCCTCTGCCGAGACGCCGCTACGCAAGTTCAGGGCAAGGGCAGCACGGCTCGATAGAAGCGCTGTGAAGTGCCGGAGGACGGCGGGCTGATCACCTGCTCATTGCCCAGGTTCGTGATTGTCGTCCCCGTCCAGCCAGCAACACCAAGGTCGTCACGGTATTGCAGGGTGTAGCGCTGATAAGGTTCAGCGTAGAGGACGAGCCTGGGCGAGTTATTCTCGCCCCAGATTTCCAGCGCGGGGGGCGGTGAGTTGGTCGGCTGTGTCCACGCGTCGCGGAGCAGGTCCAGCAGGCGGAGGGTGTGACCAGCCAGGCGCGGGGTTTCCGGTTGGCCGGAGGTTTGCAGGTTGGTAAGGCACTGATTCAGTCGTTCTTGGAAGCGCAGGTAGCGCAGTGCGGCCACTTCAGTGAGCGCATGGGGCGGCGTGTCGGGGTCAGCTTGGAGTTGAGCATTCTGCTCCTGCAGGAAAGTGACGGCAGCACTGGTACCTACCAACGGCTCCTTGCCGTACAGGGAACCATGCAGGATATCATCGTTTGCCAGGGTGTATGACATCCCCAGTTCCAACACGGCCTCCAGAAGCGCCCTGGTACCAGAAAGACTCCCGGCAGCGATGGCCAAGTCACTGCCCGTGAGGCCCAGTTCGGTAACTGTGTTCTGGTTGCAGCTCTCGAACAAGGCCGGCACGCGCGCGGGGATCTGCGCCCGGACAAACGATAGATTCCCGCTCGCGGCTGGCCCACTGGCCGGGAGGGCTCGCAGGAAGAGGCTATGCTTGTAACCTGCCGCGATGGCCACCACGTTGCTGAAGCCGACGGGAATCGAAATCTGGCCATAGGTGTTGTTTCCCCAGGCAACGACCGTGCCATCTATCTTGAGCGCCAACGCGTGGTTATTGCCAAATTCACGGCCGGTTGCAATCGCCACAACGTTGCTCATGCCAGACGGGAGTTCCTCGACATCGGGCCCTTCGCCGAAGACCGTGCCGTCAGCGTTGAGGGCCAGAAATGCTTCTGAGCCGGCGGCGATGGCCACCACACTGCTCAAGGCAGGCGGTGGATGATACCAACCCAAGCCGACGACCGTCCCATCGCTCTTGAGCGCTGCGGGGAAGCTATTCGCCGAAATGGCCACCACGTTGCTGGCGCCTGTGGGACCGGGATTCGAGACGTCTCCCCACTCGATGACTGTACCGTCGGCTTTGAGCGCCAGGCTGAAGGCGTCGCCCGCGGCGATGGCCACCACGTTGGTGAGGGGACGACCTAGAATGGTCACCGCCCCCGGTGACCCGTGTGGGACTCCTGTTGCCTGGCCATAGTCGTTCCAGCCCCAGCCGACAACGGTGCCGTCCTCCTTGAGCGCCAGATAGTGGCCATCACCTGCCGAAACGGCCACCACGTTGCTCAGCCCGCTGGGGACGTTGGTCTGGCCATACTGGTTGTCTCCCCAGGTAACGACGGTGCCGTCCGCCTTGAGTGCGATGTCGTTGCCAAAACCTGCCGCAATGGCCACTACGTTGGTCAAGCCTGCCGGGGCGGTGAATGACTGCCCCGTGCTGGGCGAGTTCCATGATTCTGGCACACTCACCAATTCCGTGGCCGTGGCTGCGACGCGGGGCGCAGCCTCGTTCCATCGCCGCCAAGTGCCGACGGCGAAACTGTGGTTGGTGGCATACGCGCCTTCCAGGGCCGAAACCTGGGCGTTGAAGGAAATCAGGTTCGAGGCGTAGTGATTCTGGAGCGCGCCGTAGAGCGGCCAATTGACGTTCGTACCACTGAAGCTGAGGCTGCCGAGGAAACTCGTCAGGTCTCGCCCCCTGGCGGTTATGAGGTCCAGCCGGTTGGTGAGGTTCACCCGGCGAAAATAGGTGGGATTCTCCAGCGCCAGTTGGGCGTAGGCAAAGGCCCCGACAAACCAGTCGCGAGGGTTGGCGACGGGATGGAGCGTGCCCTGACCCAGGGTGCCTGCCGTGGTCTGCCCCAGGACATCTTGGAGATACTTCTTGATGTACCCAAGATTCTGATCCAGCCGGTTGGTGGCTCCATCGCCTGATTCGGTCAGTTCTGCTTCGAGTCCGGCCGGTGTGTAATCGCGATCCAAGTGAGGGCAGCTCAAGCCATCCACCGAATTGTCGCGAGCAAGGGTGAAGAACTTGGGCTCGGCGTGGTAGTTGTAGTGGTCGGCGGTCAACATCTGGCCCGGGTGGGTGGCCTCGTAGCCAAGGTAGGTATTGAACGCTTCATTCAGGCCGCGGTTGTAAAGTTGAGTGACGTAGGTTGCCAGGTGGCGTTCGAGGCGGTCGAGGTCGGTCTGCACATCCACCAAGCTGCTGCGGATGGCATTTACGTCGCCGGTGAGTTCAGCGATCTGCCGCCCTTGACCATCGAGGTAGTTGGTGATCAGGCCGAACTGCTGGTTCATCGTATCGAAGATGGTGGTGAGCGACTGGTCCACGCGATCGAAGCGATAGTTCATGTTGGTGCTCAAGTCCCCCATCAGGGTCTGGATGTTGCTGATTTGATCCGCCATCTCATCCTGGGCGGATTGACCGTCGCCAAAAAGGTCGAACGTCTCCATGCCGCCCGACAGCAGCAGACCGAGTCCGCTGGGATTACCAAAGCAGAGGCTGGCGATCCCGGCACCAATTTTCGCGCCAGCGCACGCGCTCTTGGCAATCTTCTCACTCTCATCGGAGTCTGTGTTGACGGGCAGAAGGTGGGATTGGACCAACATGGCAGCGGTGGCACTAGCAAGCCTGGCCGGCTGGCCCTGCTGCACCGAGACCACGAGCTGGACGTTGGCGTCAATGGCGGCTTGGTTGGTCAGGTAGGACAGCAGGTCTGGCTGGCTCTGATTGATCTGCGCCCGCACTGCCAGGTTGGTTTGGACGGTGTCCCAGATGGTCTGCATCTCGTCCGTGAACAGGCTCATCACTTGGTTGGTGGAGATCGTGAGGCTGCCGTCGCCGCTCGCCTGGCTCAACGCCAGCAGCGTCTGCAGGGTCGGGCTGTCGTGAAGCGGCGAGTTGGTGCTGCCGATGATCGCCGCAGGCGAGTCTTCCAGCGAGACTCCCGTTTCCGGCCAGAGGAACCGGTTCAAAGCGGCGGCGAAGCCGGCGTTGCCTTGAGCGCGGGCCACGCAGTCATCCACCAGCGACTGACGCTTGATCGCGTCGTCTTTCGAGGCGAAGAGACGCTGGTTGGCCGAGTGCATGAGTCCGGCCGGCGATCCGTTCGCGTAATCGCCAGGGCCGAGCATGAAGTCACTGAGCAGGGTCAAGTTGACTGGCACAAAGTTCGGGCGCCATGGCACCTGGCGGAGACATTGGAGATAGGCGGCAAGGACTTCATCCCGAAAGCCATTACTGCGGACGTAATCGGGCGCCATGGCACGGTAGCGTTGGAGGGCGTTGGTCAGGACGCCGGTGAGCGCGACTGGATCGGCGTGGGGGTTATGCCGTTGAAGTTCGAGCAGCACCTGCAGGCTGGCCTCCAGTTCAGGTTTCAGAGTGAGTTCGGTGTGTAGGTGGGCGGCATAGACCTGGCGCTGAAACTCCGCAGCGCTGAGCGTCACGCTGGTGTCCTGCGCTGGAGCGTGTGCTGCCGCCGTGAACAAGATGAGCAGCGCAATTGAGACGACCCGGAGTGCAGTCGGAGGCGAACGGAACGGGCTGCACGGCATCAATGTCCAGTAACGTTGAATTTCCATAAAGTCGGCTCCTGGGTGGTCAAGGTGATTCCATTTTTTCGGTGAATAGGGCCAGCCGAACACAAACCAGGCCCCTCTGTCAATGTCGCCTTTTGACATGTCCCCTTTTGACATTCACGGGCAGCCCTCGCGTCGCGAGCAATCGCCACAGTTGAGCCGTTTGGCCAGAAGCGGGAGCACGATTGCACGAGGTTGACTGCCGCCGTTTCGCACTTGGTGTATTTCCGCTCTTCCGAAACTCACCGGGCCGGTGGTATGCCCAGCCGTTGGCGGTGACGGCTGACCGCCAACCGGCTGAGGCCGAGCAACAGCGCAATCTGCGCATCCGGACGCTCGCCGAGCAACCGGTTGTCGGCGGGCCGCCAGCGGTACTTCTGGCGGACGAGCAGCGGGATACCTTTCTCGCACCGGCGCACGATCACACTGCGGACGCTGCGCTTGAATCTCCGCGCGAACTTTCGGTCTGACATCGTGCCCAGCAGCGCATCCTCGGCTGGAGTCCAAGGCCGGCGCCGGGAATGGAACTTCGGGATGCGCAGTTGGCGCCGGCGCAGGCTGATCGCCCGCAAGGAGCGACCCAGGCGTTGAGCCAGATCCTGGTCGCTCACGGTGCCCAACAGCCGCTCTTCGTCCGCGGCCCATGCAGTTCCGTGTGGCATGAGTGGCTTCTACACGAAAGCCGCAGCGCTGTCAGCAAGGTTTCCGAACCGTCGTTCGGCAGGGGCGCATCTTTGCACCGGCGCCAAGGTCGAGTGGCGCGGGCTTTCAGCCTGCGGAGGTGACGGCAAGCCTTTGGCTTGCCAGGGCCGTGAAAAGAAGGTGCAGCGGCAACCTGAAAGGTTGCGGCACCGCGGCAAGCCACAGGCTTACCCCACCATTCGTGGCGACGGTGCGAAGATGCGCCTGCTTCTGCGGGGTCGGATCAGGGACCATTCAGCGTCTGGGATCGTCCCGACTCTGGCAGCGTAATATGGAAGACACTGCCGAAGGCCTCGTTGGTGCAACGATTCCCGCGCTCGTCCAACAAACCCCAGTGGACTTTGATGGTCCCGTTGGAGGTGCTGCCGGTGATGGTCTTCAGCGGGATGCCGTTCGTGGTGCGGAGTTCGACGGTGAAATGGCAATGCGGCTCAGGCACTCTGGCCTGAAGCGTCGCACCGGATTCTGGTTCGAAGTAGGCGGAAGCCAGGCTGAACTGACAGAGGTTGCTGGAAACGACGGAGATCGCCGGCCCTTTGAGCCAAAACTCAGCGCCGCTCCTCTCCGTCCCGCTGATCTGGACTTGGAGCGCATGCTGACCGGGAGGGTCAAAGATCGAGTGCCAGACGAGCCGGCAATTCCCGTTGGTGGCGCGCACCCGTTCCTGCATTTGAGCGCCGCTATCCGATGCGAACATCGATCCCGGATCCAAGTCCGCATCCAGGAGCAGGAGGAAACCAAGATTGGTAATGGCATCGTAGCTGACCGGGAACTCGAAGGTGAAGTCCTCCGGCTCGTGCCCGGTGATGATCTGCCGGGGCGTGAGCAATTCGGCGAGGGAAAGCTGTTCTGTGCCGGCAACATTCCGGTTGCGAATGGCTTCACCCAAAGGCTTCCCTTCGTAGGTCATCTTCTCTGCTTCCGATGACCACTTCGTTGCCAGAATGTCTTTCACACGGGCCTGCCTCAGCGGAGACTGTCGCCACTCCTCTTCGGACTCCTCCTCACGTTCGCGCATGTCTTCCCGTTGTCTTGCCTTCATCGCCTCCAGACGCAGTGCTTCCTGCTCGGCACGCCAGGCTTCCAAATCCGCTGCGGTGGCGGGTCGCGGCCACACCAGGTCGCTCTTCTGCAAAACGCCCGCGCGAGCAACCGGCGACCATCGCTCCTCTGACCGCGACATCACACCGCCGTCGTCAACACAATCCAATCCCACGGAGTAGAGCACGAAGTGTCCGTCCTCCGTCCGGCGATAGCGCAACGGCTGTCCGTCCATGAAATCGGTCGCGAGAGACTTGAGAAATTCGGGAACGAGTTGGTCCAACGCCTCGGGATACGAACCGTGCCGGCCACGATAACGTTCTATCGCAATGGCCGCGCAGATGACTCGGCGGCGGCTCTCCGTATCTGCGGCCCGACTCACCAGACTTCTGGGGTATCCAGGCGAAGCGCCGGGCGAATCATACATGTGCATACTCAGGCTTAATTGCCTCGTATTGATGAAGCACTGCATGGCCGAAGGGTACTTGGACTGAAAGAAGACCCGGTTGGTCACACCGGGAAGCTGGCGCATTTCCGGCCAGGTTGGCGACCGCAAGACGTGCCGGAGTTCCAGCTCGCGATCTCGATAGAAGAGCAGCAAGGCTTTCTCGTCTGCATACGTTCCGTAGTGCCGATAGTTGAGCTGCCTTCGGTAGCCCACAACGCTCATCCACGCGTACCGCGGAGAGCGGATGGCTTCAGCGAAGCTCAAGCCTGACCAGCCTATCGGCTGCAGGCGTTCCTGCTGGCAGGTCGCCACGGTGCTGGCCCGAGCGAACGCCGCAGTCTCCGGGAGGCTTTTGAAAAAAACTGCGGACTCCCACTCGCGCTGAAGACCGGCCAGGTGATCATCCGGCCAACCCTTGGCCTGAAGCACCTGCCAGGTCAAGCGGGACGCGATGTCCGCGCAGGCGAATCGGACCAGTTGTGAGATTTCAGCAGGCTCCGCTGCGTAGGCCGCGGCCAATCGAGTTGCAGCGAGCAAGTTCGTCCACGCGGCGTCGCGGTCGCCGTCGTGCAAGGCCAGCACCGCGCGTTGTCCGAGCGCCTGCTCGAACTGCTCCAAGGCCACGAGATGGGGCAGCTGCATCGCGCTGCCGTGGGCGGCGACCAAATGGAATTGGATCGAGCCCAAGAGCGACGCCTCGCACGCCGCATCCAGTTCCGGACGGCATTCCGCCATCACTTCCCGAAGCAGCGGCCAGATGTCTTCGCCGGATTGGGATTCCAGCTTCTCCAGTTTCCAGACGACCAGGGCGGAGTCCTGCGTCACGGCTTTCATCAGCTCGGGCTTACCTTCTTGAAGAGCTGCCCGGTGGGGATACTCCATGCGGTGTTCGGTGGCTCGCAGGAAGTCCGCATTGGTCAGCGCGGCAACGCGTTCTCGCATCTCGTCAGAAACCGAAAAATCGAAGTCCGCGAGGTCCGTCTTGAATCCCTGTTCCCGCAGAGCGCGACGGGTTTCCGCCACGGCTTCTTGCTCCCCGTCCCTTGGGCGCAGCAAAAGAAACAAACAAACTGCGGACGCCAATGCGACCCCCACTGTGATGATCCAGCGTAGCTTCATATTCCTCTCCACTGCCAGCTTGTGGACGAATCATACTCGGACAACTCGAAAGCACGCAACAGCCCTTTCGCCAACACGGCGTCCGCCAGCGAGCGGACGGCGGCGCGACGAACGGTTCTGCCCACGCTCACTCCATATCGTCGCCCAGGTAATCCAGATAGCCATTCCGACCCATGGGCTTGAGCATCTTCTGCCGTTGTTCGTCGGGCAGCCCCAATTGGCTGAGCCATTGGTCGGCCGCAGTCTTGTTGGACTGCGCCCAATAACCGGCCACCGTGCGGATCAGCCTTTGCCGGCGGTTCTCATCGTTTACCTGCACGACCCAGGCGGCGGCTTTTTCCGGAGAGCGCCACAGCAACGACTGGCTGATCGCTTCCGCGGCGCGGCTCCGGTCCTGGCCCGCGGGGAGTCTTTCCGCCCAGGCGATGGCGTCAGTGGAGGAAGTGGAGGTCCAAGAGACGAGCAGACTGGCAATGGCGTCGGCGCGGGTTTCGCCCTCGGGAAACGCAGCCACCCACGCGGCGGCTGCCTGGGGGTCTTCGCCTGCCCAGCGCCCGGCCACCTGAACGGCGAGTTTGCTCTGCGCGTCACCAGCCGGCATGGTCGCGACGAACTGCGCGGCACCTTCCGGAGATTTGCGCATCAGTGCTTCACCCACGCCCTGCATGTAGGCCGTGCGCAGTTCACCTTCGGGCAACTGGCTGATCCACGCGCTGGCTGTCTCCACCGACTCCCTGGCCAAACCATGCGCAATCCGGCGCACGAGATCGCCATCCTGCTCGGCCGCCGGCAGGGATTGCACATAAGCGAGGGCAGCGTTCGGGGATTGCGCGGCCCATCGGCTCACGAGCGCCTTGAGCGCCAGGCTGCGCGAGCCGGGATCGGAGATGCTTTTGAGCGCGGCAACCGCGCCGTCCACATTCTCATTGGCCAGCGACCCCATCATCTGCGCCATTACCCTGTCCCGCGCAGCGCCCGCGGGCAGCGCGGCAACCAGCTTCAAGCCCGCTTCGGGATCGTCGCGCCCCAAGCGCGTGGCCAGGGACATCACGGCCTCATCGCGAACTTCGCCTTCGGGAAGCTGTGCGGCCAGTTGCATGGCCTTGTCCGGGTCTTCCTCGCCAAGCTCCGAGACAATCCGGGCCAAAGCCGTGTTTCTGTTGCTCTCCGGCAACCGCTCGGCCATCCGAACGGCGGCGTCGGGATCGGCTGCCGCCAGAGCACCGACAAAATTCTCCGTCAACTTGGTCTTGAGCTTGGAATCGGACAGTGATTCGAGAAACCCAATGGCCGCTTTGCTGTCGGAGTTGTTCCAATCATACAGAACCCGCGTCAGGATGTTCTCTTGTATCTCGGAGCCCGATTGTTCCAAGGCGAACCGGGCAGCGGCAGCGGGATCCTGGCCAGCCCACGAACTGACGACGCTATCGAGCGCGTTTCGCCGAGTTGGACCCTCAGGGAGGCTGGCACACCACGCAGCGGCGCGTGCCGGATCCTTTTCCGCCATGGATCTGGCGAGGTTGGGTAGCAGCGCGTCCCGCAAACGTTTGTCGGTCATTCTCTCATAGACGCCAGCCAGCAGTTCTGTCTCCTGATCGCCGATGGCATCGATGACCGCGTCCGCAGCTTCCTTTCGCTCCTGGAAACTCTTCAACCCCGTCGCCCAGGTCAGTGCGCTGGCGCTGTCCGTTTCTGCCCAACCTCGGGCGATGGCGACGGCCATTTCGCGCCGTTCGCGGGTTGAGGATCGGCCATTCATGGCCTGAATGGCGGCTTGGGGATTCGTCTTGGCCCATTGCTGGCAGACGCTCGACAGCAAGTAGCGCCTAGATTGAGCGGGGACGCCGTTCTTGGTGAGCGCCGCGAATGCGCGGTCCGGTGCGGTCACAGCGGCGCCGCTCACCAGCGCGTCCAACATCTCACTGCGCTGCTTCCCTTCGGGGTACCGCTCCAGTTGAGCCAGCGCGGCGTCGAAGTCCTTCTCGGCCCAGGCTGTCAACACCGACCGCTCCGCATCTCCCCGCTCCTCGCGATTCGACATTCTGCCGGCGGCGGCCAGGGCGCCGACAGGATCGCTCTCCGCCCAACGGGCCAACAACGCGTTTCGGGCCGCCTGGCGGTCGGAGCGATCCCGCATCGTTTCCACGCGTGCCAGAAGTGCGGGGATGTCCTCGATCTTTACGTCGCGCATCACCTCGCGCCAGGCGTGCATGCAACCATTCCACTTGCCGCTCTCCGCCTTGGCGATGATCTCTTCGACCCGCGCGAACCCCGGCGGAGAGACGATGGTGTCGGCTGCAACGGCCGAGGTGGAGGTGAGGATGGTATTTGTGGCAGCGGAGATTGCGCCGGCCACGATCCGGTTTCCTGGCGGGGGAGTGCCAGCGGAAGAAGCGAAGGGGCTGCGCTGCCGCCATGCGAGATACCCGGCGCAGAAGCCGGCAGCCAAACCCAGCCCAAGCATCAACAAACCGAAGCGGACCGAAGCGGTGGAATTTCTCATGGCACCCATACCTGTTGGCGACGAGAGTATTGACCATCCCGCCAAGGGAAAGTTCAAACAACGCCGGCGGTTTCTGTAAAGGAAGAGACAAACCGCGTGGCGAGTTCTTCCACACCAACTGGACCGGCACCGGCGGCCGCGTGGCCAGCAGCACCTACACGGTGTAACCAAGACCGGTAGGGACGCGTTCCACCGCGTCCCCGGACTCCTTCAAAGCGCGGGCTTCGGCCCGCGCTTTCTGCTTCTTCAACTTGGCGGTTT
Organism: uncultured Verrucomicrobiota bacterium; assembly: GCA_964371005.1. Classification (GTDB taxonomy): domain Bacteria; phylum Verrucomicrobiota; class Verrucomicrobiia; order Limisphaerales; family MWDV01; genus MWDV01. Next base: position 13,922 of record CAYJNU010000049.1, read on the forward strand.
GCCCTAGTGTTCAGCCGCAAGATGAAGCCGAAGGTCTATCTGGAAACGACGATTCCAAGCCTGCTGGCCGCATGGCCGAGCCGGGATTTGATCATTGCGGCAGACCAGCAAACCACCCGAGATTGGTGGGAGAATCGCCGCCGTGATTTTGAACTGTTCGTCTCGCCGGAAGTGCTTGGCGAAGCCAGCCAGGGCGATCCGGAGGCAGCCCGGCTGCGGCTGGAAACCATCGCCACGCTTCCGGTGCTGGCGGCCACGGTGGAGGTTGAGGAACTCACCCGTGCGATTCTCGCGACCGGCCTCATCCCACTGCGCGCCCACCGGGACGCGGCGCACGTTGCGTTCGCCGCCGTGCATCAGATGGACTTTCTGCTGACTTGGAATTGCCGGCACATCCACAACGCAATGATCTCACGGAGACTGGCCGAAGTTTGCCTGGCCCAAGGATTCACGCTCCCGGTGCTTTGCACGCCCCGGGAGTTGATGGCAATCTAACAGCATGAAACGAGAGAACCCGATCGAGGAGATTTACCGCATCCGGGATCAGTTGGGTGCCGAGGAGAACTACGACGTACACCGGCTGTTTGAACGGCTTCGGCGGGAGCAGCAGAACTTCGCCAGCCGCCTGGTCCAGCCGCCGCCACGCCGCGCGCCAGCCTCGCCTGCCCTTGCCTTGCGCGAGGAGCCGCCGCCGTATGGGAACAAGGCTGGCGGAAAGCCCTGATGCCGCTGGCGTCTTTGGGCGCGCACACCTACGAGCGCGTGGACAAACCGCGCGGCGAGTTTTTCCACACCAACTGGACCGGCACCGGCGGCCGCGTGGCCAGCAGCACCTATACGGTGTAATTCAAAGGTTGGACGGCTGTCCTCAGCCGTCCGCGCCGGCGCGATAAGGATATCGCGTTCTACCAGCATTCAGAGCGCGGGCTTCGGCCCGCGCTTATTTTGCGAAGGGCGGTCCATGGTGTTGACCGCTTGCTCCGCCAGCAGCCGCTGGCGGACTGCTCGACAAGCAGGTCTTTGCTTGAGGCGTTGGGTGTGGTCAGGGTGAGGTTACCACACTCCTCAACCGGAAAAAGCGGGCGTCCGATTCGAGGGGGATGGTCGCGTTTTGTTCCCCTGTAACAAGCACTGTCACATTTGTGACCGGCCGCCAGGCGGATGAGGTGAGTTCGGATGACCACTCAAGATTATAGCCCAAGGGGATTTCCGGCCAACTCAGGCGCAGAGTCCGGCCGGACACGGAAGCCGCCAGAGTCGGTGGACTCGTTGAGGTCTTAGTGAAGGCGGTGACATTGCTATTTTGGTTGAGGGTAAGAGAGAAAAAGGTGTTGCTGGATTGCAGCCCAGTGATTCGGCCCTGGGCGTCGCGGCGCAGCGGGATGATCTGGAGTGAAAGGTTGCCATTCAAATCCGTGTAGTAGAAACAAGTGGTGAGGCCGCCGCGGGAGTAAACGTCGGCGAAAAACAAGGCTTGGTTGACTGGATTCGTGAGGCCGGCTTGAAAACGGACCCAAGCCAGCTGAAAAACCTTCGCCGAATCAGTGAACCACTGGTTGGCGATGGACGCAAAAAACTCTTGGGGCGCAAACACGAAAAAAGTGCCGTTCCCAGGACCACTACGCAGATAACTGAGGTCGTTGGTTCCGGCTTCATTGATCAACTGCTTGCGTCGGGTCGCTAATGTTGAACTGGGCGACCAACCAACGGTGTAGGCGTCCACAACATGATTAACCTCGTGTGCGGCGGCACCACAGAAGATCTTGACATTTCCCGGTGGAACGTCCGGCGGAAATTGATTTTCAATGGGGCCGCCAGTAATCGCCGCACCGAAGATATTAACGGAGTTCGGCAGGCCAACTAGCGAAATGGTCGTGGGTGAGGTGCCAAGCAACTCACCCACGGAAATGGCCCGCAAATTGTGGAGTTCTGCCGGGATGAACGAGACAAGTGCATGAATGTAACCAAGTTGATTGTTGGCAAGTCGGCAGTTATCCAAGAGCAGGAGTCCGAACTCCAAATAGATGTCGCGCACCGGTCCGGTCAATTGCGCGGCATCTGCGATGGCGGCCTTGCGCTCGGCGGTAAGCGGTAGGCAATCGTTCAAAGTGCGCCAAGTCCGTTCTCGCAGCCACACCGTGGTCGGGTAGAGGGTTTGGTTTATTGGGGCCTTTCGGGCATAGGCACTTGGCCAGTTCTCCAGCAGGCGCAAATAAAAGTCCATGACCTCCACACGGGACGGATCGGAAAGTGGTAATTCGGTGGATGGGATCGCTAGATAAGCGTGTGCTGCCGCGAAAGCGGTCCGGAGTGGCACATTCGTCTCCAAGACGGATGGCAAATATGTGCCGTGCGTGTTGTGTGCGTTGTTTATTGTGACCATGGCGCCCACTGGCGTGCCGGCCACAACATTCGGATAAAAGGTGTGAAAAACAGGCACGCCGTTGGTTTGATTGGTCGGGTCGCTGATACCGGCACTATGCCAGCGAGCCCCGTATGGGGCTGCCATCCGGGTCATTGGGTAATCCTCCATGGTGTTCTCCGGGTGATAAGCACTCCAAGACCAGCCTAACCCGGCTAGAAAGAGCCCTCCGCCCTGGGAGACAAATTCTCGAACGGCCTGAATTTCGTTCGCTGTGAAATCGTTCCACGCGTTCCCAACAATCAACACCGAGCCAGCCGCCAGTTTGTTTGTCGTGATCGGGGAGGCCATGGCTGTGATGGTGAAGCCAGCGTTAGTCAACCACGGCCCCAGCGCCAATCCAGACGCCCACTCCCCATGGCCAGTTGTGTATTGAATTACCGGACCATTTGTGCCCCGGAGCCAGTATATAATGTTGGTCGTCAACCTCCCGTTGTCGAAAAGGCTCAACGATTCCCCATTCAGCATTCCATCATGCCCGCCTATGACTACCCGCCCTTGCGCGAAGGTGCGGGCCAAAACCAACGTCGAGGGTTGAGCGGTGTCGTCATCGCCGCCGACAATTGCCACCCAATTCGATGCCGTGCCATACACTGGTCCCGGAGATGTGCCACAGGTTACCGTCTGCAAACCGGAAACCAATGCGTCGAAAGTGTCAGCATGGATCACTGCCGCGCACATCAGACACACGAGGCACAAGGATATGTGCATCCGCTGGTGGTTTAGCTTCAACTCCAGCATTGGCATGGATGGCTTTTACCCGAAAGCCGAGGCGCTGTCAGCAAGGTTTCCGAAGCGTCGTTCGGCAGCTCCGGGTCCGAAGTTGCGTTGCGTTTCGGCGATGAAACCCCAGCGCGTGGAAGCGGCGAAGGTGTTCAAGCCCCGCAACCCGAAGTTCTCCGGCGACCGGAAGCAATGGGTGGCCGACATCCGCAAGGCGCTCTACGCCTCGAAGATCATCAGTTGCACGCAGGGCTACAGGCTCATGCGCGCGGTGGCCATGCTGCATTCCCCTCTCCGAAGCGCTTTGGTTCAACGATGACGACTCTGCTCTCGCCGGAGCGGCATCGGCTTGTGTTCAAGCCGAATGTGGCTGCCTTGACGCCTGCGGGGTCACGAGCCGGTTTTTCGCCTCCCACCAAAAAAGGCCTCCGGCTGCCGCCGCCAGTGCGAGGATGGCCAGGGCGGAGGTGGATTGGCTCGGCCCTGAGCGGCCAAGACCTGACGGGTAGGGTTGAACGCTAGGGGGTGCTAGCATGCCGCGAGGCCGGTGCCACCAGTCAATGTCTGCGAGGCAGGTCTGGTAAGTGATGCCCTCGCACTTGAGCAGTTCGAGTGTGGATTCGTTGGCGGGCGCGATGAAGTCGGGAGAGCGACGCTCGGAAATCCACAGTTTCCGGGAGGCATCCTTGTATTCAAAGACCTCGAATCGGGCGCTCTTGTGTTGTGCGATGACACCCGGGAGCTGGTCAGCGGTAATCCGGTGAACCTTCCAGTCGGTGCCCAGGCCCAGCACGACGGCCACCGCGATCAACCCGCACGCGGCCAATGCGGCAAAGGCTTTGTCCACGCGGCGCTCGTTGTTCGCGGCAGCAATGGGGCGCGGCTCGGATGGCGGGCGGACGCGTCGGCGCAGCAAAGTGACCGCGCCGGAGACGACGATGAAGAAACAGAAGGCAGGCATCAACAGGCTCATGCCCCATTGGCCAAGCAACCAGAACACTTCCCGGATGGACCTGGTGAAGTCTCGCCCTTCAATCTTCGTCGTATAGGTGATGCCTTTTTGAGCAGCCAGCAGCGCCAAGGTGCCTTCTTCTGCCGGCGCATTGAAGCAGTACACAGGCGGCGCGTCAGCCGGCGTGCCGGGTCCACGCACTGCGCCGCTGAGAAAGCGGAACCCGTTTCGATATTCCCAAGGCGAAATGGAGAGTCCGCGTCCCTCGGGCTGGGCGATGAGCCTTTGCACTTCGGCGGTGGACAGGTATTGGGTTCTGGGAATGAGGTCAGAATGGCGAGAGATTGCGCTGGAGGTCCAAAAGAAGAATACCAGGCAAACGAGCGCCCCGGTCATCCCCAGCACCACCCAGATTGTAATGGATTTTCCAACCCGACCGGGAATTTGCGCGCCGCCAGCCGTTTCAGGGCCGATTCGCCGCCGTCGCTGCCAAATCCACAGGCCCAGAGACAGCGGTACCACTCCATAGATGAGGGCAGGGATCAGGAAGTCCAGCCAAATGCTGGCAACGCTGTGGAATGTCCCGTTGGACGGGTGAAAGGTGTGCGTCCACGAGGCCAGGAGCAGCGGGGGCAGAAAGACCAGGAGGAGCATGCTGACCCCCACCGTGCGCCAGAAGGTGGCCACCGCGCGGCGCGCCCGCTCGCTGCACTGACGATCGCCTCCCATCTTGTAGCCGATATACCCGCCCAGCGGCAAAACCGGCGCCAGCCAGTAAAGGAAGCCCAGGAGGAGGTTGGAACAGGACTGAAGAAACCCAACGGTCGTTTTGGCGGCGACGCTGCCGGGCTGCGCCAGCGCGGTGCCGACGGTCGCCGCCTTGGCGGTGGCGGCCAGGAGCGGGAGTGCGGCCATGACGCCCAGCGTGAAAGTCTTGCCCGGACTGGTTTGTTTCAGCGCGCCGGCGACAAAGGCAAGGAATTGTTCCTGCAACAGCTTCCTTCCGCGCGACAGCCGTTGCTTCACCGCATCCTCACTGAGCCCCAAATCCTGCGCCACGGCTTCGATAGACTGGTGCTCGCGATAGAATAACACCAAGGGTTCGCGATAGCTTTCAGGGACACGCTCGAGGGCGCGCCAAAGAATTGCTTTTTCTTCGTCACCGATGACTTGGTCCGGCGGCAGCGGTTCGGGTGAGACCCATTCGTCCACCGCTTCCAGCGATTCGGCGGCATGATCCGGTTCACGCTGCTGGCGCCGGAACTCCTTGCTGATGTGAAAACGGGCGATGCTGCACAGCCACGGGCGCAACTTGGCCGGCTCACGCAAGTCCGCGAGTTGCTTCCAACCGGATACAAAGGTCTCCTGGGCGAGGTCTTCGCTCCGGCTCATGTTGCCCGTGGCGCAATAGGCCACCGAGGCGATCAAAGTCTGATATCGCTCAACAATCTGCCGGAAGGCATCGCGATTTCCGTTCAGGCTTTCTGCCACCAACTCGGCGTCACTGATTTCAGCCGCACGCATCACTTCGGTTTTCATCATAGCAACCGATACGCACCCGAAAAGCCTCAAGAGGTGACAGAAAATCCATCAGCACGATCGCAGCGGCTGCCAGAACAGCGTCGTCTCAGTCGCCAGCACGCCCCACAGGACGGTCCCCTGCAATCGGATGCTGCACTGACGGCGGAAGCCCCGTCACCACCTACATCATCTCCAAACTCACCTTGATGATCTGGCCGGTGAAGCGGACGGTGTATTGCGCATCGTCAAGGCAGTTCGGATCGCTGGCGATGTTACCTGCTTCGTGGCGGGTGACGCGATGTGGGCCAATCACCATCGGCATGGCTGCACTTTGACCGAAAGCCGCAATACTGTCAGCGAGGTTCGCGAATCGCTGTCAGCTTCGGTGTGAACCCGCGTGCTGACACATGAGCGCGTGGACAATCCGCCCGGCGAATTCCTCCAAACCAGTTGGACCTAGCCTCCGCAGCAGGCTACTGAGGAGGGTGGACCGACACCGGCGGCTGCGTGGCCTCCAGCACTTACACCGTCTGAGGTAGGAGCATTCCACTGGGATGCCCGGATCAGGCGTCGCAGAGCGGTGTCCCTGGCATGAACCCCAGTTGGCGTTCTATCTTGGCTTCCACGCCGGGACTTCGGTTGCGACCCGTCCGGCCTAAGGCCAAACCGCCGCAATTGGCCCGCGCACGGATGCTCGCTCACCCATCCTGGGCCTCTGCCAGCTACTCCAATTCTACTCGCACGCGGTAGAAGCGGATGGCGCTGTTCGTGCCCCCGGTCTGTGAGCCGTCATCCACCCATTGGGCAGTGTTTGTGGTCGGGTATGTCAGGTTAGTGGCCGGGACCGCCCACCATGTGCTGCTTCCGAGGTTCGTAGAGTACTCGACCACGTAGTTCTTGTTCGTCGCGGCGACAAACCGGAGCACCATCTGTCCGGCGATCCCCGGCGCAAGGGACTTGATCGCCAGCACGCTCGTGCGGTTGGTCCATTCGGTGCCGGCCAGGTACTCGTCGTAATCCATCATGCCGTCACCGTCGGTGTCCGGCGACTGATAGGCGCTGGCGACGAGGTTCGTGCTGGTGTAACTGATCTCGAAGGAAGCCAGATTGTCGGTGGTGCTGATGCGCGTGCCGTTTTGGGCGTTGCTGAACATGCCAATCAACGTCGCGTATTCCATCAGGCTGAAGCGATCACCCGAACGGGGCCGGAAGTTGTTGACCAACGCCAGGCTCAGGGTGCCATCCAGTTGTAGGCCGTCCTTCACTTTCACAACGTCATAGCTCGTTCCCTGCTCTCGCCCACCGATCTCCAGGGTCATCTTGGCGGAGCTTTCCAGATTCAGGCTGCCGTCAATGGTCAGTGTCCCAGCAGAGTTCCCCGGCGAAATTGTACCGGCGTTGAGCACGTTGCCGATGATCTGTCCGCTGCCCCGGAGCAATCCGTAGTTGTTCATGGTGTTGCCCTCACCCAGGTTGAAGACTGTCTCCACGTTAAAGACAGAACCCAGGTGATTGTTCCAGACGTTGTCGCCGTCGCCCAGAAGCACCTCGCCGATAAGTGTGCCGTAGTTCTCAACGGTCTCGTTGCCGCTACCGCCCCGGATGGCCACACCCGACGTGCCGTTCAAAGTCGTGATCGTGCCGTAGTTGGTCAGCGTGTTGTTGGCGCCGCCTTCGATGCGCACCCCGGCGCTCTCACCGGAACCGCCATGCATGGTGCCGTTGGTGTGAATGTTGATGGTGATGTCGCCACCGCCGTCGTCGCCCGTGCTTTGGGCGAAGATGCCGACGGAATCCTTGCCCTGCGCCGTGATGTCGCCCGTGACCTCGATGCTCACCGAGCCGCCCTGGCCGTTTGTGCCGCCGACGCTTTGCGCAAAGATGCCGTGCGCGGCGTCGCCCTGCGTGGAGACATCGCCGTCGTGCGCGATGTTGACCGCGCCGCCGTTGCCCGCGCCGCCCACGCTGCCAGCGAACCCGATCCCCAGAATTCCGCCGCCGCCCAAGCCGCCGCCGCCGCCGACACTTTGGGCGAAGATGCCGTTGGCCGCCCTTCCCTCGGTCGTGATGTTGCCGCCGCTGTCCACCGAGACGGCGCCACCATCGCCGGCACTGCCGCCAGCTTGAGCAAGGGAGGGGATCAGGCCGACCTCGCTGAGGGCGCCCAAACCACCAGCGAGACTTCCAGCCACGCCGCCGCCGCCTCCGACACTTTGCGCAAAAATGCCTTGGGCCGCCGTCCCGGTCGTGTTGACGTCTCCTCGTTGCGTGATCGCGACAATTCCACCGTCCCCGGCTGATCCGCCCGCACCGCCGATGCCAATCGTTCCACCGGACAAATCCATCGCCCCCGCGCCACCCGCTCCGCCACCTCCGCCGACACTTTGCGCCAGGATGCCGAAGGAGCCCGCAGCGGAGGTGGTGACGGCACCGGTGTTGTCCACCGACACCGCTCCGCCGTCGCCGCTGCTCCCCCCCTGCCCGCCGACCGTGAGGCCGAAGTCCATGGAGGAGTCGCCTTCGCCACTCGCATTTCCACCAGCGCCGCCGCCCCCACCGATACTCTGGGCGAGAACTCCGTGCGAATTCCGCCCCGCCGTGCTGATCATACCCGCGCTCGTCACCTGGATGGCGCCGCCTTTGCCGGAGCTTCCCCCCTGCCCGCCCAGCGCCAGACTCAAGGAGAGACTCCTGGAACCGCTGCCAGGCGAGACGGCATCCCCGGCGATGCCGCCACCGCCACCAATGCTCTGAGCCACGATCCCATGCGCAGAAGCTCCCCGGGTCGCGATATCTCCGCCGTTGACAAGCGTCAACGCGCCTCCGTCACCAGCAGCTCCCCCCTTGCCTCCGAGTGCGAGGTCCAGGGACAATCCTTGATCGGCACTGGTCGAGGTCTCTCCACTGCCTCCCGCGCCGCCGCCCGCACCGACGCTCTGGGCGAAGACGCCATGCGAGCCATTTCCATACGTGTCAATTCCGCCTTCGTTACTGACCGTCACCGCGCCGCCGGTGTTGCCTGCGCCACCCTTGCCGCCCAGGCTCAAACTGAGGCTCAAGCTCTTCTCGGAGCTGTCGTCGCCAGCCTCGGAGGTCGTCGAACTGGAGCCGCCCTCGCCGCCGCCACCGCCAACGCTCTGGGCATAGACGCCGTACGAATCACGCGCTCGCGTGGTGATCTTCCCCGTGTTCGTAATGACGACATTCCCACCGGCACTGTTGGTGCCGCCGTCGCCGCCCAACGCCAAAGTCAGCGAGATGTTCGTCATGCCGGCGGCGGCCGCATCGCTATCGCCACCTCGTCCACCGCCGCCGCCTACGCTTTGAGCGAAGATGCCGTGCGCGCGCTGGTTGGTGGTTTCAATGCTCCCGCTGTTGGCGACCGTCACCAAGCCACCGGTGTTGCCGCTCCCGCCAACGCCGCCCAAGGCGAGACTCAGGCTGAAATCGGATCCACCCTTGGAGCCCGTAAGGCTCGCCCCACCTGCGCCGCCGCCGCCACCCACGCTCTGGGCGAAGACGCCATTGGCACCGACCCCTCGCGTCACGATGCTGCCACGGTTCTCAACCTCCACCGCGCCGCCAACTCCACCGTCGCCACCGCTTCCTCCCAGACTGAAGGCGAGGCTCGCGCTGCCGGTCCGATTGCTGGAGATGCTCATGCCACCAATCCCACCGCCACCGCCGATGCTCTGCGCCAGGATGCCGTGGGCACTCTCGCCAGTCGTGTCAATGACCCCTCCGTTGTCCACGTTCACGGCGCCGCCCTTGTTGCCGCTGCCGCCCGCACCCCCCAGCGCCAGCGAGAGGCTCTTGGAGTCACCACCGGCAAAAGTCCCGGCGAAACTCAGCCCGCCATTGCCGCCGCCGCCGCCAATGCTCTGTGCTTCGATTCCCAAAGCTTCCTTACCAAGGGTCGCAATGCGGGCGGAGTTGCTGACCGTTACGGAACCCGCAACATTGCCGGCACCGCCGCCGCCGCCGATGCTGACCGCGATTTGATTTGCGTTGGTGCTCTTGCTGAGCGCTCCGGCGACACTGAACCCACCATTCCCGCCGCCGCCGCCAATGCTTTGCGCCAGGATGCCGTGAGATTTCTCACCGCTGGTTTCAATCTGGTTCCGGTTATCCACGTCCACGGCTGCGCCTTCTCCACCGTCGCCACCCCCGCCGCCGACTGCGACTGACAGGCCGACCGCCTTCTCTGTGGTGCCGAGCGCGACGGACAACCCAAACCCGCCATCGCCACCTCCGCCCCCCACACTCTGTGCGAGTACACCGTACGCGCCGTCGGCGTGGGTGCGGAGAGCGCCCGAATTGAGCACCGTCACATTGCTGGAACTGCCGCCAATGGCGCCCTTGCCGCCGATCGCGGCGCTGACGTTCGCTTTGTCGCCCATGCTTCCAGCAACCGTTCCGGCAAAGCCGCCCGCGCCGCCACCACCACCGACACTTTGCGCGACGACGGCGTGCGAGCCCTGGGCCATCGTTTCAATACTCCCGGTGTTCTGGAGTTCCACTCGGTCAGCATCCGAACCCGTACCGCCAAATCCGCCCAGTCCCAAAGCAACGGCGGCACTATCCGCAGAACCCGCCGCCGCGACGCTGAATCCTCCCGAGCCGCCACCACCACCGACGCTTTGCGCAAAAATGCCGTAGGCCAGTTCGCCTTCGGTGACGATGTTGCCGCTGCTGTTGACCACGACGCGCCCCCCCAAGCCTCCGTCATCGCCAAACCCGCCCACACTCAAGCCGACGGATGCTCCCTTACCGAAACCACCCGCAACGCTGAATCCACCGTCGCCACCCCCACCGCCGACACTTTGCGCCAAGATTCCGTAAGCATGATTCCCAGATGTATGGAGCGTGCTGGCGCTGGCAACCGCCACATCACCCGCATCCGCTCCACTGCCGCCAAAGCCGCCCAAGCTCGCAGAAACCGCGACATTGTCTACCGAGATTCCCCCGGCGACGCTGAAGCCGCCCGAACCGCCGCCACCACCAACGCTCTGGGCAAACACCGCGTGTGCGTCGGCGCCAGTCGTGGTGACGCTGCTGGCTATTGCGATGTCCACGTTGCCACCCGTACCACCTGATCCGCCGCTGCCGCCCATCGCCAAGTTCACCGACGGGCCTTTGCTCACGCCGCCCGCAACGCTGAACCCGCCATCGCCGCCGCCACCGCCCACACTTTGCGCCAGGACACCGTAAGCATGTTCTCCCGCGGTGCTAATCGTATTGGATGTAATCACGCTGACGTTGCCCGCCCGGGCGCCGCCTCCGGCCGAACCGCCCAGTGTAGCGCTCACTCCACCGTCGCTACTCGCAGAGCCCGTAATGCTGAATCCACCTGAACCGCCACCGCCGCCCACGCTTTGCGCGAAGATGCCGTGAGCATCTTTGCCCTCGGTCGCGATCAGACTCCCACTGTTGACGGCAACACTCCCGCCCAACCCCCCGCCGGCACCCCAGCCGCCCCTGGTGAGAGCCCCGGCGGCTTTTCCAGAAGCCGCGCCCGCGATGCTGAATCCGCCATCACCGCCACCGCCACCAACGCTTTGCGCGAGGATGCCATAGGAGCGATCTCCCTCGGTGGTGATTTCACCGCGGGTGTTGACCGTGACCGAGTCGCCAACGCCGCCACCTTCACCTCCGCCGCCCATGCTCAGCGATCCGCCGAACGTCCCGGCCCCAGTGACCGCAACGCTAAACCCACCCGAGCCGCCTCCGCCCCCGACACTCTGAGCGAAGATGCCGTGGGCATTCGATCCGGCCGTGGCGATCCGGCTGGCGCTCTCCAGGTTGACGATACTCCCGTCACCTGCGATTCCGCCCGAGCCTCCGAAACTCGCCGCCAACGCGGTGTTGCCACTGCCGCTCGCCGCGATGCTGAATCCGCCATCGCCGCCTCCGCCGCCCACGCTCTGAACCAGGATGCCGTAAGCGCGATCGCCAGACGTGCTGATTTCCCCGGTGCTGGCGACATTGACGGCATCACTGTTGCCGCCTTTGCCACCACTACCGCCCATGCTGAAGGCCCCGGCGAATGTTCCACTACCGCTGAGGCTGGCACTGAAACCACCCGACCCGCCGCCGCCGCCCACACTCTGGACGAAGAGGCCGTGTGAATCGGAACCTTCCGTGCTGACGCCGCCCTGGTTGTTGACGCGAACCACACCGCCATCGCCGCCATCGCCTCCCGAACCCCCGAAGCTCAAAGGCAAAGATGCCGTCCCGCTACCGGAGATACCGAGGCTGAATCCGCCTTCTCCGCCACCACCGCCCACGCTCTGCGCCAACACGCCGTAAGAGCGTTGGCCGGAGGTGTTGATCATCCCGGTGTTGGTGACTGCAACCGAGTCGCCTCCACCGCCCTTACCGCCTTTGCCGCCGATATTGATCGTGCCTGCGTAGGTATCGCTGGCACTCGCGGCGATGGTAAATCCACCTTCGCCGCCGCCGCCACCCACACTCTGCGCGAAGATGCCGTGTGCGTTCGTGCCGTGCGTGGCGATACTGCTGCCGCTCGTCACCACTACGTCGTTCGCGCTGCCGCCATCGCCACCGGTCCCGCCCAAGCCGATGGACTCGCTCCCACCCAGGCCCACCGAACCGGCAATCGCGAATCCGCCCTTGCCTCCGCCGCCGCCGACGCTTTGCGCGAAGACGCCATGGGAATTCGTCCCGGCTGTGGTGATGCTGTTGGTGCCGCTCTTCACAATGACCCGGCCGCCGTCACCACCGCCGCCGCCAGTTCCACCCACTGCGAGACTGCCAAAGAGCCCCACTGATCCGCTCCCGCCGCCACTCCCGCCGCCACCGCCCGTACTCTGGGCGAAGATTGCGCTCGAATCCGATCCCGCAGTTTCCACCAGCCCGCTGTTGTCCACCGTAACGGTGTTGCCATCACCGCCGTCCCCGCCCGAACCGCCGATCGAGACGAGCAAACCGACCGTGACGCCGGAGTTGCCGCCGCTGCCGCCAACACTCTGGGCGAAGATGCCGCGTGCTTCGCTGCCATACGTCCGAAGCTCACCACTGTTGGCCACGGACACTGCGCCGGCATCACCGCCGGCCTTGCTTGCGCCAGCGACACCCCCGAACCATCCGCTGCCCGAGCCCGAACTGCCGCCACCACCTCCGACGCTCTCCGCGAATAGGGCGTTAGCCCTTGCACCGTGAGTCGTCACGCTGCCGCTATTGACGATGGATGCCGAACCGCCGTTGCCCGCACTGCCGCCGTCACCGCCCGCAGAAGCGAAGACACTGCCACCGCTGGCACCGCTGCCCGCGAAACCGCCAATGCTCTGGGCGAAGATACCGTGCGAGTCCTTTCCGAACGTCTCAATCGTTCCTTCGCCGCCGCCTGTGCCGCGGTTGAAATCAACCCGGGCAGTGCCGCCGTGGCCAGAAGTGCCGCCGGCACCCGCCCCGCCAGCGATCCAGCCGCCTGATCCGCTCTTGCCTCCCGATCCGCCCAAGCTGTTGGCGGAGATTCCGTGCGCATTCGTTCCTTGCGTGGTGATGGCCCAACTGCCGGAGACAACAACGCTACCACCAGTCCCGCCGGCGCCACCATCACCGCCGCTGCCGATCGAACTGCCCGATCCGCCGTTTCCTCCTTTGCCACCCTGGCTCACGGCCAAAACTCCGTTGGCATTGTGGCCGGTGTTTGTGATCTGGCCACTGCCGGTGACTTGGACCACCCCGCCATTACCCCCGACCCGACCATCGCCACCATAACTCACCCCGATTCCCGCCCAGATTGTGCCGTCACCGCCGTTGCCGCCTCGACCGGCCAGGCTCAAGGCGAGAATACCGTGGGCTGCGTCGCCGGAAGTTGCCACCTCGCCATCGCTCCTGACCGTCACCGCCCCGCCGGCTCCACCCTGGCCGCCTCGACCGCCAATGCCTGCGCCTGTAATAACCCCCCAACCATCGCCCCCAGTGCCGCCGCTGCCCCCGGTGCTCTGAGCAACCACGCCATGCGCGTTCGGCCCAACTG
>CAYJNU010000050.1:0-27432 GCA_964371005.1 uncultured Verrucomicrobiota bacterium
GGATCTGATGCAGGAAGCGGTCGTGGAATGCTGGCAACGGCACGGGAGTGAGCCGCCGCCTTTGCCACTCGTGTTCGCCACGATCCATCGGCGGGCGATTGACCTCGCGCGCAGTCAGGATCGCCGGGTGAATCGGGAGCAAGCGGTCGCGGTGGACGAAGCCCAGCCGTGGTTTGACACGGGCGTGGAAGATCGCGAACTGAGCCGCTTGATGCAGGCGGCGCTGGCGGAGTTGCCAGCGGACCAGCGTGAAGCAATCACGCTGAAGGTCTGGGGCGACCTGACCTTTGCTGAGATCGCCGAGGCGCTGGGCATCCCGCCTAACACGGCGGCCTCCCGCTACCGATACGGGATGGACGCGTTGCGGAAGCGGACGAAGCAGGTGCTGACATGAACGAACAGGACAACGAGCGGCTGGAAGCCGAGCTGCGCCGGATGAAACCGGCCCGGTTGCCGGACGAACTCCAGTCGCGGCTCGAAGCGGCCCGGCCTCAACCGTTGTGGCACACGGTAACCCGGCAACGTTCGCGGCCCCAACCTCCGGGATGGTGGCTGTGGTTGAGGTGGCTGGCGCCGGCGATGGTTGCCGGACTGGCGCTGTTGTTGGTCGTTGCCCAAGCCGACCGGAAACTCCCGGGCGTGTCGCCAACGACTGCCGCGACCGAGCCGCCGTTGAAAGCCGACCAGGTAGAGATCAACCACAAGCTGCTCGCGTCGTTCGACACGGTGGCCAACCTGCCCGATGGCGAGCCGGTGCGGTTCCGTTGCCGCGAGTGGGTGGACGCCGTCACCCTGCGGGATTCCGCCAGCGGGGTGGAAGTCGTGCAGCGCACACCCCGCATCGAAGTTGTGCCCGTGAGTTTTGAAACGTTTTAGACCAGAGATCAACCAAGACAGGACATGATGAGTATGAAACCAAAACCAATTCATTCGTTCACAATCGGGACGCTCGTGTTGGCCGGCCTGCTGGCGCTCGCGGCCGCGCGCGCCGAAGCCTCGAATGGCCACCCGAAGATATCGGTGATCGCCAGCGCCGGCACCGCAAAGGGTGACAAACCGGCACAGGAAGAGCGCGCCATTGTCAAAGTCCTCAAGGACGACGAGGGCGAAGACGCCCCGGCGCGGGAAAGTGCCTGGCTGGGCGTGGCGGTGGAGGAAGCATCCGAAGTGGTTGCCGAACAACTCGGGTTGGACGCGGGCGTGGGCCTCGTGGTCAGCCACGTCACTCCCGCGAGCCCGGCGGAAAAGGCGGGCTTGAAGAAGAACGATGTGTTGGTGGAGCTGGCTGGGCAGTCGCTGGTGCATCCGGCGCAGTTCCGCAAGCTCGTGCAGACACGCAAACCGGGCGACAAGGTGAAGCTCGTGTTCTACCGCGCCGGCAAGAGGCAGACCGAATCGGCTACCCTGGACAAAGCGCCCGCGCGGTTCGGTTACTGGGAGGATGGTCGCGGCTTCGGCGACGACCTGCGGGAACTCCAGCGGGAATTGCGCGAATTGCCGGTCGGCGATGCGATCCGCGCCTACACCAAGAGCCTGAAGGAGAACCTGGGCCAGCTTTCCGCCGAGCAGGGACCGAAGATTCAGGCCGAGATCCAGCGGAGCATGGAGCAGGCGCGTAAGGCGCTCCAGGACGCCGCGCGGCAGATGAGCAATGCCCAACACTCGCTGCACACGGAGAAAGGCCCGTTCCAGGATCTGCTCAAATCCGGCATCAGCGTGGACGAGAACGCCACGGTGGTGGTACGCAGCACCGGCAAGACTTCGCGCAGCATCGCCAAGTCCGACGAGTGGGGCACGATCGCCATCGTTGGCCCGCCCAATCATCTCACGGCGCGCGACAAGTCGGGTAAGGAGCTATTCGATGGCGAAATCGAAACGCCCGAGCAACGTGCCAAGGTGCCGCGTGAGATTTGGGAGCGCGTCGAACCCCTGCTGAATGAGAAGCTGGAAGCGCCCGAACCTCCCGCATCACCGACGGCCCCCCAGGCTCCCATGCCACCGTCCGCACCGGAGACTTCCGCCCTGCACGGCTCGATCATCCACGTGCCCTCCATGCTGGTGCTGTAGGGGGCTCGCCTCTCACGTCTTCTCGGCGACCATCGCACCGCGGACGTTTCACGTTCCGTGGTGCTTTGTTTTGGACGTGGGTCTTTCGCGCCTGCACTGTCCCAGTCCCGCTTCGCGTGAATCCGGACTTCGCGCTCGCCATCGCGGATTGGTTCGTTTAACGTCCCCGAATGGTTTCCCTCCCGAAGCCCGATGTGATCTTGACGCACGAGAACGATCTTGACGGTCTCGTGGCCGGCGTGTTGCTGCACCGATTGGCCCGCCAGCTTTTCGGCGACGATGTGCGCCTGGAAGCCTGGAACTACAACGGCCTGCGTCAGCGCCCGCTCGGCGAAGCCGCTGCGTGGGTGACCGATCTCGCCTTCGAGTCGCGCATGGACCGGCCGAACTGGGTGATCATTGACCACCACGTCACGGAGAACACGCCCAAGCAGGCCTGCTTCATCCACGACATCACCAAGTCTGCCGGGCGGCTTTGTTATGACCTGGCCTGCGATCACGGCCTCGGCTCGCCATCGCTCGAACGCCTCGTGCATCTCAACGATGTCAGCGACCTCTTCCTGGAGGAGGACCCGGATTTCATTCTCGCCGGCGATTACGCGAACCTCGTGAAGATTTACGGTTTCTGGAATCTACACGCGCTTGTGGGTGGTGAAATCGAGCGGCTGTTGGACCACCCGCTACTCGAGGTCATGTCCGCGAAACGCCGCATTGAGGACCCGCTCGGTCTGGCGTGGAGTCGCAAGAATATCCAGGGCATCACGCCCGCGATCGGCTTTGTCGAGACCGTCATCGGAAACAACAACCTCATCGTTCATCAACTTCTCGAAGAGGGGGCCCAAGGTTACGCCGTCTTGTTTACCATGATGCGACGGGCGAACGGCACGGTGATCGCCAGTCTGCGCAGCCGCAATGGCGAAGCCTTGAAGATCGCAGAGAAGCTGCAGGGCGGCGGTCACGCCAACGCGGCGGCGGCCACGCTTCCCAAATCCGTGCGGAACCTCCCGGACGCCGTCCAATATCTGCGTCAGGCGTTGAACCCACCCAAGTCCGCTCCGCTCACGAATCTGGGGGCGCTCTTCGACGCGCTGCCCGCCGTCGGGAACCAGTAAACACCGGAGCGGTTTGCGCTTCCGTCTGGACGCGCCCGCGCGCCTCACCCATCATGGAGCTATATGGGTGGCAGCGACACGGCAAATCAGCAGGCGATTCAGTATCTTCTCACCCTTCCGCCACGGATGGCGGAGGCATTTGAGTCACTCGAAAACCGGCCCCGGCCCCGCTGGCTGGCGCAGGCGGACCCGGCGGGGCAACCACTCGGCTCCGGCGGCGCGACGGCGCACTTGCTCCGCGAAGCCTGGCAAGCCACCGCGCCGACAACTCCGTTCGCGGATTGGCTACGCAGCGATCGCAAGCTCGTCCTCCACTCCGGCGGCCAAAGCCGGCGACTCCCGGCGTACGCGCCCACGGGTAAGCTGCTCATGCCGATCCCCGTCTTCCGCTGGGCCCGCGGACAACGGTTGAATCAATCGCTGCTCGATTTGCAGCTTCCAGCCTACGAACGGGTGCTGCTTCATGCCGGCGAACAGGCGCGGGTGTTGATCACCAGCGGCGACGTGTTGCTGCGGTTTGCGCGCGAGTTGCCGGCGTTTCCGGACGCAGATGTGGTGGGGCTCGGCATGTGGGTCACGCCGGAGAAAGCGCAGGATTTCGGTGTCTTTTTCTCGCCGCGCAAGCACCCGAACGCGCTTGCGTTTTTCCTGCAAAAACCGTCGGCGGAGCGGATCCGAGAACTCGCGCAGGAGCATCTTTACCTTGTGGACACCGGCATGTGGCTGCTCAGCGCGCGCGCCGTGAACGTGCTCCTGGCGCGCTGCGGCTGGGATTCTGTGACGCAAGCCTTCGACGGTGGGATGCCGCGCAACTACGAACTCTACGCGCAATTCGGCCTGTCCCTCGGCCTGGAGGCGAGCGTGAAGGACCCGGAGGTGAATGCGCTCTCGTGTGCCGTCGTGCCGTTGCCGGGCGCGGAGTTTTATCATTTTGGCACCACGGCGCAGATGATTGAATCCGTGTCCGAGCTGCAAAACCTCGTGCTCGATGAAACGAAACTGGGTGGGGCAGGGGGGCTGCGTCACCCGGACCAGTATTTGCAGAACTGCCGTTTCCAGCCGCCGCTCCGCCGTCAGCAAAACCACACGCTCTGGGTTGAGAACAGCGTCGTGGGCCCGGACTGGAAGCTGGCGCATGAACAGGTGTTGACCGGCGTGCCGGAAAACCGCTGGGACTTGCGTCTCGAACCCAGCGTGTGTCTGGATGTCGTGCCCGTTGGGGAGCACGATTATTGCGTGCGCGCGTACGGTTTCCGCGACACGTTCAGTGGCGCGTTCGGCCAGGAAACGACACGCTGGTTTGGGCAACCGGCACAGGCCTGGTTCGCCGTGCGCGGCTTGAACCCGAGTGAGTGTGGCCTCATTGCGGACACGGACATCCAACAATGCGCGCTGTTCCCGGTCTTGCCGCCGGAAGAACTGGACGCGCGTTTCGTGGAATGGTTGTTTGCCGCGCGACCCGCGAGCCGGCCGGATTTCGCCGAACGCTGGCGTTCCCACCGCCGGCTGTCCGCCCGCATGATTGCGAGCGAAGTCAATGTGCATCGGCTGTACGGGCAGCGCGCTGAATTGCTTAATACATGCCTCACGCCGCTGCTGCGAAACTTTCGCTGGAGCGTGTTTTACCGGCTCGACCTTGAATCCACCGCGCGCACGTTTGCGGCCGGCCCCGACGCGTTGCCGGCAGTCGAGTTCAACCACGACGACGACCCGATGCAAGTGGTGCATGATCGCATGTTTCGTGCGGCCGTGCTGCGTCGCCGCCGTCAGCCGGAGTGGGAACATTCCGAGGAACAGGCCTTCGCCCACTTGCGGCAGATGATCATCCGCGAGGCCCAGCTTTCGCCCGCCGCCCCGCGCTGCAACGTCATCGAGGATCAGATCATCTGGGCGCGCAGCCCGGTGCGGCTGGACCTCGCCGGGGGCTGGACGGATACGCCGCCCTACTGCATTGAGCACGGCGGCAAGGTGCTAAACGTGGGCGTGGATCTGAACGGACAACCGCCTATCCAGGTTTTTGCCAAGCTCAGCCCGCGCCCCGAACTCGTCATCCGCTCGATTGATCTGGGCGAGGAGGAACGCGTGCGCACTTACGAAGAACTCGACACGTTCGCGAAGCCGGGCAGCCCGTTTGGCTTGGCGAAGGCCGCGTTCGCGTTGGCCGGTTTTCTGCCGCGCTTCCGCGCCAACGGGGATTACGGTTCGCTGGAAGAGCAGTTGCGCGAGTTTGGTGGCGGCATCGAGGTGTCATTGCTCGCGGCGGTGCCGAAAGGCAGTGGTTTGGGCACGAGTAGCATTCTCGCGGCAACCACGCTGGCCGCCATCGGCGCGTTGTGCGGGTTGAACTGGGACAACGACGTGTTGTTCCGTCGCACGCTGGCATTGGAACAGATGCTCACGACGGGCGGCGGCTGGCAGGATCAGGCGGGCGCGATCTACCGTGGGATCAAGATGGTCGAAACCTCGCCCGGTCTCCGCCAGAAGCCGCAGTTGCGCTGGTTGCCGCAGCATCTTTTCGAGCGTGACTACGCCAACAAATCCATCCTGCTGTACTACACTGGCATCACCCGGCTGGCGAAGAACATCCTGGCGGAGATTGTGCGCGGCATTTTCCTCAACTCGCCGGTGCATCTCGGGCTGATTGGCGAGATCGGCGCCAACGCGGATTTCACGGCGGGCGCAATTCAGCGCTGCGACTTCGAGGGCTTGCTAACGGGCATTCGCAACAGTTGGCGGCTGAACCAGGCGCTCGACAGCGGCACGAACCCGCCGGAGGTGCAGGCGATCTTTGAGCGCGCGGGCGATTATCTGTTAGCGGCAAAGCTGCTGGGCGCCGGCGGCGGCGGTTACCTGCTGATGTTCGCCAAGGACGAAATCGCGGCGGAGCGGATCAAGCTGCGGCTCGCGGAGAATCCGCCCAACAGCCGGGCGCGTTTCGTGACGCTGGAACTTTCGAACACCGGCTTGCAGGTCACGCGAAGCTAAAGCGAGCGCCACCGCAAAGCAGAACAACCGGCAACCGGAGAGAGCATTTGATTTGCGATGCAAACTGAGTTTGGTGAGTTATTGCAGGGCGAGCGCCCGTTGTTCTTGCACGCGCTCAACCTGCCGGCGGGGCTGAGGGTGCTCGTGTTGGCGCCTCATCCGGATGACTTCGATCAGATTGCCATGACCTTGCGGGGGTTGCGCGACCACGGAAATTCGATCGAGCTGGTTGTGCTCACGCCGTCCTCGAGTGGCGTGGAGGATGGCTTCCGGCCCGGCCTCACCCCCGCCGGCAAAGCGGCCATTCGTGAAGAGGAGCAACGCGCGAGTTGCCAGTTCTTTGGTCTGCCCGAAGATCGGCTGACCTTTCTGCGGCTGGACGAAGACTCGGGCGGTGATCTCTTGATGTCTGGGCAAAATCTGAGTCGGTTGACGGCCTATTGGATTGCGCACCCAGCCGACCTGGTGTTTCTGCCTCACGCCAGCGACACGAACGCATCACACCGGCGGACCTACGCCATGTTTCGCCAGATGATGGCGGTGGCATCCCGGCCCGTCATTGCCTGCCTCAATCGGGATCCCAAGACGCTGGCCATGCGAGAAGACCTGTACGCGCTTTTTGGCGCGCCCAAGGCGGAATGGAAAGCACAGTTGTTGCGGTTTCACCAGACCCAACATCAGCGGAACCTCCGGACGCGAGGGTATGGCATTGACGAGCGGATTCTGCGGGTGAACCGGGAGGTTGCCAACCGGCTTGGCAAGGATGGGGAATATGCGGAGGCATTTGAACTCGAAGTGTTCTGATTAGCGGTTGTTTGGTGCAGGCTGCTTCGGCTGAGGGTACGCGCCGGAATAGTCGGTTCGTGGCGGAGTCCGCATTTGACACAGCGGATTTCCGCGGACTACTCTGTCTCACGTTCGACGACCTTCGGGCGTCACGATCAAGTTGTGGCAGAAAAAGATGACTATCTGATTGACCTGCTGGTGGACCTTGGGTTCGTCAGCAGTGAGCAAGTCGCGCAGTCCCGCAAAGAGGCGGAGGGTGCCGGAGTGGGCGTGGTGGACCTCATGGTTGCCAACAAGCTCATCCGTCCGGCGGATGTCACCCAGGCCAAGGCGGCGCATTTCGGAGCGGAGGTGGTGAACCTCAGCGGCATGAAGATCGAGGACAACGTCATTGCCGCCGTCCCGCGCCACGTCGCCAAGAAGTATCGCGTGGTTCCGATCTACCTGCACGAGAGTTCCCTGACGGTTGCGGTTGCGGATCCGTCCGATCTGGCGACGATTGATTCCCTCACGCACTTGCTCAACAAGGAAATCGTTTTACAGGTCGCGTCCGAGCAGGACATCGAAGCGGCGTTGAGCCGGTATTACGGCGGCCAGCGCAGCGCGGCCGACGACGAACGGTTCAAGGATGTCATTCAGGAGCTCACCAACGAGCACGTCGAGGTTACCCAAACCATGGGCGCCATGGGGGGGGACGGGTCGGCGGTGGATGCCGATGCGCCGCTGATCAAACTGGTGAATTCATTGATCACCGACGCCTTCAAGTTGCGCGCGTCAGATATTCACCTCGAGCCGCTGGACAAGCGCTTCCGGGTCCGGTACCGGATCGACGGGATGCTGCACGAGATGAAGAGTCCGCCCAAACGGCTCCAACCCTCGATCATCAGCCGCCTGAAGATCATGTCGAACATGTCCATTGCGGAACGCCGGATTCCGCAGGACGGGCGCATCCAGGCCCAGGTGGGGGGCAAGCTGATCGACCTGCGCGTCTCCTGTCTGCCGACGACTCATGGCGAGAGCATCGTCATGCGTATTCTGGACAAGGAAGGCCTGAAGCTGGGTTTGCCCGAGCTGGGTTTCTTCACGGACGATCAGCAGACGTTCGAGCGGCTCATCGGCATGCCCGATGGCATCCTGCTCGTCACCGGGCCAACGGGTTCGGGCAAGACGACGACCCTGTACGCCGTGCTCCACTTCATCAACCGGCCGGATCGCAAGATCATCACGGTCGAGGATCCAGTGGAATATATTCTGGGCGGCATCAACCAGGTGCAAGTGGCCGAGTCGGTGGGGTTGAGTTTTTCCGCGGCCTTGCGTTCGATGCTCCGCCAGGCGCCCAACATCATCATGGTGGGTGAGATTCGCGACTTGGAGACCGCCAGCATCGCGATCAACGCTTCGCTGACCGGTCACCTCGTGTTCTCCACGCTGCACACGAACGACGCCCCCAGCGCCGTGACGCGGTTGATTGACATCGGGGTGAAACCCTTCTTGGTAGCCTCTTCGACGCGCGCCATCATGGCCCAGCGGCTGGTCCGCAAGATCTGCAAGAAGTGCGGCGAACCCAAGACTCCGACCGATCAGGAACTGCGGCAGTTGGGGGTGGACGCCTCGCAGATTACCGACGCAAATTTCCGGGCGGGCCGGGGTTGTGACAATTGCTCCAACACCGGTTTCCGCGGCCGGATGGGCATTTTTGAGGTCTTCGTCATTGATGATGAGTCGCGGAAGTTGATTTACGAGAAGGTCCCGGCATCGGTGCTGCGCAACCGGGCCCGCGAGATGGGGATGCGGACGTTGCGCGAAGATGGCGTGCGCAAGGTGCTGGCCGGGATGACCACGCCGGAAGAAGTCATTCGGGCCACGGTGGGCGACGTGGATTAACATGGAAGCGATCCCGCGTTGCAACGGCGTGAGCATTCACGCCCAGGCTAGTCAAAGGTTTTAGCAGTCCAGGTTTACCATGTCCTATTCGATGTCAGACTTGTTGCAGTTGGTCGTGTCCGAGAACGCGTCCGACCTGCACATCCGCGTCAATTCGGCGCCCGTCATTCGCGTCCACGGCATCCTCCATCGGGTTGAGGGGCCGAGCCTGCGTCCGGAAGACACCGAGGAATTGATGCGCAGCATCACCTCGGAGGATCATATTCAGGGCGTCCGGGAGCGCGGTGGCGCGGACTTTGGTTTTGCGTTCGGCGACATGGCCCGTTTCCGCGTGAGCGTGTTCAAGGAAAAGGGCAACTTCGGCATGGTGTTGCGCCAGATCCCGAACAAGATGCTCACCATGGAGCAGATCGGCTTGCCGCCCTCCGCCAAGGAGTTGCTTTACAAGCCTCGCGGCCTGTGCCTGGTAACCGGGCCAACGGGGTCGGGTAAGACGACCACGTTGGCCTCGATGATCAACATCATTAACGAGGAACGGGATGAGGCGCACATCATCACGGTGGAAGACCCGATCGAGTATTACCACAAGCACAAGAAGGCGCTCGTGACGCAGCGGGAGATCGGCGTGGACGTGCCGAACTTCGCCGAGGCGCTGCGCCGTGCGTTGCGTCAGGATCCGGACGTGATTCTGGTGGGCGAAATGCGCGACTTGGAGACGATCGAGGCGGCCATCACCGCGGCGGAAACGGGCCACTTGGTGTTCGGTACGCTGCACACCACCGGGGCGGCCAAGACAATTGACCGTATCACCAACGCGTTCCCGACGAACCAGCAGGAGATGATTCGGATTCAGCTTTCCACCGTGTTGCAGGCGGTGATCTCGCAGTTGCTCCTCCCGCGGGTGGACAAGCCCGGCCGGGTGGCGATTTTCGAGATCATGGTCAACACTCCGTCTATTGCCGCGTTGATCCGGGACAACAAGACGTTCCGCATCAACTCGGACATCCAAACTGGCGCGAAGTATGGCATGGTGACACTGGACAGTTTTCTCATGGAGAAATACATGCAGGGAATGATCGCCCGCGAAGAGGTCATCACGAAGGCACAGGACCCGGTCACCATCCAGGCGAAACTGCAGGAACTCGAGCTGGCCCAAGCCGTCGGGACGGAGACCTCGGGCGACAAGCCAAAGTAAATCTATGGCGGAAGACATCCACAGCCCGCTGCTCGCCCTCATCAAGGAGCGCGAGTTGATTGACGATCTCCAGTATGAGGAGGTCATCTCCGAGTTCAAGCGCACCGGCACGACGATGGTGCAGTTGCTCCAGAACTACGGCGTGATGGACCTGGACACCATCCTGCAGGTGGAGGCGGATTATCTGGGCACGGAGGTGGTGCAATTGCGCGACAAGCAACCGCCCGCCGACTTGCTGAGCCTGATTCCGCCGGCCACGGCGCGGCTCTACCAATGTGTCCCCGTGGAGGAATCCGGCTCCAGTCTGCGGGTTGCGTTCGCGGAACCGCTCAACCCCGGGAAGATTGACGAGCTGAGCTACGTGGTGAAGCGCGAGATCCAGCCCGTGGTGGCAGACCCGGAGCAAATCCAGAAGGCGATCGAGAAGTTTTACGGCGAGGAAACTGCGAATGTCTCCCAGGTGTTGAAGGAGCTGGGGGCGGACGCCGAGATTGCCCGGGAATCGGCCGAGTCCGAGGCCACCGAGGATGCCGCGCTAATGGAGGACATGGCGAACCAGGCGCCCATCGTCAAGTTCGTGAACCTGGTGCTCCAGCAAGCGGTGCAGGACCGCGCAAGCGACATCCATTTCGAACCTTTCGAGGACGAGTTCAAGATCCGCTACCGCGTGGACGGCGCGCTGTATGAGATGTCGCCCCCACCCAAGCACCTGGCGCTGCCCGTGATCTCGCGCATCAAGGTCATGTCGAATCTGAACATCTCGGAGCGCCGCATCCCGCAGGACGGTCGCATCACGCACCAGATTTCCGGACGACAGATTGACCTGCGCGTCTCCACTTTGCCCACTCAGTTCGGCGAGTCGGTCGTGTTGCGCGTGCTGGACCGCGCTTCCGTCAACTTGGAACTCGAGTCGCTGGGTTTCCCCAAGTATATCTACGATTACGTCACCGAAGCCATCCTGCGGCCCAACGGCATCATAGTCGTCACCGGTCCGACGGGTTGCGGCAAGACGACCACGCTTTACTCGGCGTTGCGCCGGATCAATGCGATTGACTCCAAGCTGCTGACCGCGGAGGACCCGGTCGAGTTTGACATCGAAGGCATTATGCAGGTGCCGGTCAGTGAGGCGCAGGGCATGACCTTCGGCAAGGCCCTGCGCTCGTTCCTGCGCCAGGACCCGGACATCATCATGATCGGCGAAATCCGCGACCTCGAGACGGCGCAGATCGCCATTCAGTCCTCCTTGACCGGCCACTTGGTGCTGAGCACGCTGCACACGAACGACGCCCCGGGCGCGGTCACGCGTCTGATCGACATGGGCACCGAGCCATTCCTGATTTCCTCGACGCTGGTGGCGGTGCTGGGCCAGCGCCTGGTACGAAAAATCTGCAAGGACTGCCGGACGCCCTTCGAGCCCACGGAAAGCCAGTTGGCGCTGCTGAGCCTCTCGCCCCACGATTTGGGCGACAAGGTGTTTTACTACGGCCGCGGGTGCTCCACGTGCAACGATACCGGCTACAAGGGGCGCAAAGGTATCTTCGAGTTGCTCATCATCAACGACGCCATTCGCAATCTGATCAACGAACGCGCCCCCACCGTCGTCATGCGCCAAAAGGCCATCGAACTTGGCATGACGACCTTGCGCGAAGACGGCTTGCGGAGCATCTTCGATGGTGATACGACGATTGAGGAAGTTGTGAAATACACTTAAGCGAAAGGACCGGTCATGCCAAAATTCAGTTACGTGGCGATGGATGCCCACGGCAAGGAAACCAAGGGCACGCTGGAGGTGACGAGCCAGAACGAGGCCATCGGGCGCATCAAGGAGATGAACCTGTTCCCCACCAAGATTGTGGAGGTGGACAAGGAGAAGCCGGATAAAAAGGGCAAGGCGACAGGGAAAGCCGCCGGTCGCCCGGCGGGCCGGGGAGGCAAGAAGAAGGGTGCCCTCGACATCCAGATCAAGATTCCCGGATTTGGTGGCAAGGTGAAAGCCAAAACCTTGACGACGTTCACCCGCCAGTTGGCCACGTTGGTGGACGCCGGTTTGCCTTTACTGCGCGGGCTGCGCGTGTTGGAGAAGCAGGAGCGAGACAAGACGCTGAAAGGCATCATCAACGAGCTCTCGTTGTCCGTGGAAGGCGGGAGCACTTTTTCGGAAGGCCTGGCGCAACATCCCAAAGTGTTCAACCGCCTCTACGTGAACATGGTCAAGGCCGGCGAGATGGGTGGTGTGTTGGAAGTCGTACTGAATCGTCTGGCTCAGTTCCAGGAAAAGGCGCAGAAGATCAAGGGCAAGGTCGTCGCCGCCATGTTCTATCCCATCGCCGTGTTGATCGTGGCGGTGGTCATTATCTCCGTGTTGATGGTGTGGGTCATCCCGAAGTTCGAGGAGGTATTCTCTGGTTTGCTGGACGGCGAGAAGCTGCCCAAATTCACCCGCCTGGTGCTGGGGATCAGTCGCACGGTCAAGGAGAACATCCTGGTGACCGTGATCATCCTGGTTTCCATCGTAGTGGTGGTCAAACTGGGGGTGAAAACCAAGTTTGGCCGGCGGGTGTTCGACAAGTTCAAGCTGAAGATGCCCGTAGTGGGACCCGTGATCTCCAAGCTCGCCATCTCCCGCTTCGCGCGGACGCTGGGCACGCTCGTGAGCAGCGGCGTGCCGATCCTGCAGGCCCTCATGATCGTCAAGGAAACCGCCGGCAACGTCATTGTCGGCAACGCCATCAGCGCCGTCCATGAGAGCGTGAAAGAGGGTGAGACCATCACGGCGCCTCTCGAGGGGTCGCAAGTGTTCCCACCCATGGTCATCAGCATGGTGGACGTCGGTGAGCAGACCGGCGCCCTGCCCGAGATGTTGTTGAAGATCGCTGACACGTACGACGACGAGGTGGACAACGCCGTGGCTGCCATGACCTCGTTGCTGGAGCCCATCATGATCGTCTGCCTCGCAGTGATCGTCGGCAGCATCGTGATCGCCATGTTCATGCCGTTGATCCGCTTGATGGAAGGTGTGGATGCTGGCGACAAGGGTGGCGGCGACTGACGATCTCCCTTTCGACCAGGAGCATGTGGCCGCCGGTTTTGGATCGGCGGCCCTGTTTTTGAGGTTCAGACCGGAAAACCAGTTGACATGTGATGAGTGCTCATGTAAATACAATGTAAAGACATTGCATGGGCGATTACATTACAATTAACCCGAAATGGAGTTTGATTGGACCAATCCGCCCTTCGCACCGGATAGCTCTTTGAGCCAGCGGGATATTGAGGAGTCCTTCGAGGATCCCTTCGCGTTGCGGTTAATGCCGGACTCGCCCCGGTTCGCGGTCCAAGCCCGATATTTCAACTTGGGCATGACGGCGGGCGGACTCGGCGTGTTCAGCGTCTATCGCACGAACGGAAAGCAGGTTCGGGTGATCCTTGCCCGGCCTTTTGAGGCGGATGAACGTTTTTTTTACCAGCGCAAGCTGGATCAGAGTTTGAATCAATAACGGCGGGAGTGTGACAGTGAGTGACCGAGAGGCAAACGATGCAGACCTTCGCCACATGGGAAGACGTGCCGATCTTCGGTACGGAGGATGCCGAGGCGGATTTCTGGCTGGAGAACAAGCCGGACTTGCGGCTCATCGAGGCTGCCGTCGCTTCCGCGTCCGAAAGTTCGGAGTCCATCACGGTGACGTTGCGGATGGACCAGCGGATGCTGGCCCGCATCAAGCGTTTGGCCCGCTCCCGATATCTAAATTACCAAAGCATGATCAAACAATGGCTCAGCGAGCGCATGGAAGACGAGCTTCGCGAGCGTTGAGCAGGAAGACCCGATGAAAACTCAATCTGCCCCTCGCGCCCGCTCCAGTATTGCGTTCACGCTGATCGAATTGCTGGTGGTCATCGCCGTCATCGGCTTGTTGGCGGGGTTGATCTTTCCCGCGGCCCGCGCAGTCAAGCAAAAGGCCGTCAAGACCCGCGCCCAGGCGGAATTGAGGTCAGTGGTCATCGCGATCGAATCCTACAAGGACAAGTTGGGCCATTATCCGCCGGACAGCCCGGAGTCGCCGTACTATCCGCGAACGAATCAGCTTTATTTCGAGTTGATGGGCACGAAGTTGGTCAACAACGGCACGGAGTACGAAACGCTCGACGGCAGCGCCCGGATCGCCGTCAACGCCTTGCGAACGGTCTTTGGCCCAGGCGTCACTGGCTTTATCAATTGCACCCGGACCGAGAACGCCGATGACGCGCCCCCGGCGAAATCGTTCCTCGATCAACTGAAGCCGGGCCAATCCGGCGAGATTGCCCCCGGCATTCGCATCCTCACCTGCCCGGTTCAGTGGCCGGTGGACCTGCCCCGGCTGATCTCCAGCAACCCGAACCTGAACCCTTGGCGCTATGTTTCGACCAATCCGGCCAACAACTCCGGCGGCTTCGATCTCTGGGTGGACATCGTCGTCGGTGGGAAGACCAACCGGGTCAGCAACTGGAGCCAGCAACCTCAAATCGTCGGTGATCCCTCCTGAGACATCCCCGAAACCGCGTTCCCATGCCCCTCGCCCTCCAAACTGAAACCCGCCGCCTGCCGCTGCCCGTGACTTGGCAGGAGAGCGCGTGGTGTCCGGTGGTGGCGTTGCATCGCGCCGACCTGCCGGCGGTGGGCTGCCCGCGTGCGCGCCGGGGCGGAGTGTTGGGTGTCCGGCCTATTCGCAACCCTCGGATTAAACCTATGAAGACCAGCCTTCCACATTCGTTTCGCTTTGCTCGGGCTTTCACGCTCATCGAGCTCCTCGTCGTCATTGCCATCATTGCCATCCTGGCCGCCATGTTGATGCCGGCGCTTTCCAAGATGAGGGATAGCGCGAAGAAGAAACAGGCCCGCATGGAAATCGCGAATATCGTCCAGGCCATCAAGCAATACGAGGCGACGTACAATCATCTTCCGGCGTCGGCAGAGGCGCTCGCCTCCGTCAATCCAAACTGCCCCGATTTCACGTTCGGCACGTATCACAACGGCGAGTGGCTCAAGGACAAGAACAACAACTATCTGCCGCACGTGTCCAATGCCGGCAACAGTCCGGATTACGAAGCCAGCAACGCCGAGGTCATTGCCATTCTCATGGATGCCGAGAATTACCCCAACGGGGATGTCACCGTGAACAAGGGGCACGTCAAGAACCCCCAGCGCCACAAGCTCCTGCAGCCGACCATCGTCAATGACACGGTCTCTCCCGGACTTGGCCAGGATGGGGTTTATCGCGATCCTTGGGGCAGTCCCTACATCATCACGTTGGACTTGAGCTACGACGAGAAGACGCGGGATGCCCTTTACCGCCTGAAGAATGTGTCCCAAGTCGAGGCCGGAAAACCCCAGGGACTCGACGGACTGTACAACGCCGACTCCAATCCGAACTCGGACAGGTTCGAAGTCAATGGGTCCGTCATGGTGTGGTCTTTCGGGGTGGACAGGAACGCCGACGCTAATGTGAAAGCGAACCTGGGCGCCAACAAAGATAACATTACGAGCTGGAAAGACTGATCGTGAAAACCGTTCCCAGACCATCCGCGTTTACGCTCATCGAGCTGCTCGTGGTGATGTCCATCATGGGCATCCTCGCCGCGCTGGTCGTTCCGGCCATCAAGAACTTCGGCAAAGCCGAGGCCGCGGCCTCCGCTGTCCGGCAGATGATGGACGACGTGGCCCGTGCCCGGCAGCTCGCCATCAGCCAGCGTACCACCGTTTACATGATCTTCCTGCCGGCGAGCTTCTGGAGCGACGACTCCTATACCGGCAACCAAACCGCCTACAACAGCCTGTCCGCCGTTGAGAGGGAGAAAGCCTCGAAGCTCTTTGACAAGCAGCTCAACTCCTACAACTTCGTGACCGTGCGTAGCGTGGGTGACCAGCCCGGCCGGAACGTGGCGCGGTACCTCTCCCAGTGGCGCAGCCTGCCGGACGGCGCCTTCTTTCCGCCGTGGAAGTTCAACCTCCCCACCGCGCCGCCGGTGCGCATCACGGATCCACCGCCGCCCACGACACCGGTGCGCCGCTATTTTGACGTCAAAGGTTTCAATCTCACGACGCCCGCCGACCGCGTTCCGTTCCCGTCCGAGGAAGGCTCCGTGAACTTCCGCCTGCCGTATATCGCCTTCAATCACCTCGGCCAGGTGACCTCGCAGGAGGATGAGTACATCCCCCTGGCTCGCGGCAGCCTCATGCACTCGCTGGACGTGAACAAATTCCCGCGGCAAAACCCGCCATCCGTGGCGGAGACGCCGGTGGGCAACAGCACCAACGCCTTCACCCTCATCCATGTCGAGTGGCTCACCGGCCGGTCGCGGGTGGAACAACAGGAGGTCCAATGAAATTGCCACGCACTTCTCCGAACCCGGACCGCGCCCGGTCCCCGGGCGCAGCGTGTGACATGGTCGTTTCGTGCCGGCATCCGGCGGATGAGTCTTGTCCCCTGCGGTGCGCTGCGATCGGCGGCCGGTCGCGCTCCGGATGGGCCAAGGCGGTTCGCGTCGGTGAACGGGCGTTTACGATGGTGGAGATTGCCCTGAGTCTGGCGATCATTGGCATCGGCATGATTGCCATCATTGGCGTGCTGCCCCGCGGCTTGAAGGTCCAGCGCGAGAATCGCGAGGAGACCATCATCAACCAGGACGCCACCGTCTGGCTCCAAGCCATCCGTTCCGGTGCCCGCGGTTACGACGACCTGACCAACTACGTGGATGCGATCACCAACATCGTTACATTCTACAACGCCAATGAGACCATTAACCGTCAGGAAACCAACGGATACACTTGGAGCCAATGCACCCTGAACGGCACCGTGCTGCCCCCGCGGGACGTCATTACTAATGGCGCACGCATCGTGGGGCTGCTAAGCACGCCGAAGATCACCAAGTATCATGATCTGCCGAATCACATCGTCGAGGTGAGTAATTATGTCACCGCCTATGTTCACGCCCTGAGCGGTGCCGCTTCCGAGAAGGCGCCGCAGACCAATCGAGATGTGCGCGATCTCGCCTTCAGCTACCGCATCGTTTCCGAGGTTGTGCCCTACGCGGGCTGGGACCCGGACATGGTGCAATATCTCGCCCCCGGTCTGACGACCGACGAGACCGCCGCTCGGTCCAACGCGTGGCTGGTGGCGCGCAGCACACACGAAAACCTGTACGACATCCGGTTGCTGTTCCGCTGGCCGCTCCTGCCGAAGGGCCGCACCGGCCAGGGCCGCCAGGCGTTTCGCGCTTCGGTCAGTGGCGAGCTCGCCGCCACGAACGAATTGGGACTCCCGCTGTATTTCTTCAAATCCCGCACCTACGTGCGCAACCCTTGACCGGAGGTGCGATGATGATTTCCCCGACCCGTCCATCTCGATTCCGGATTTCGCAGGCGTTCTCGCTCGTCGAGATTCTCATCGTCGTGGCCCTGCTCTCCGTGATCGTGCTGGGGCTGATGGCCATGTTCGGGCAGACGCAACGGGCGTTTCGCGCCGGGATGGCCCAGACGGACGTGCTCGAATCCGGCCGCGCCACCACCGACCTGCTCGCCCGCGAGCTCGCGCAGATGGCCCCCTCGGGATTCTCGAACACGGTCAATTTCTATGCTTGGCTGCCGTCCAATCCTCCGCTCTACCAGGAACTGCCGGGCAGTGGCGAGCCTCGGAAGAACGTGATGAACGAGCTGTTCTTCCTGACTTGCACCAACCAGATTTGGACGGGGATCGGCTACCGGATCAGCTCGTCGGACGCCGGGGTGGGAACGCTATACCGCTATGCCATGGCGGTGCAGAATCCGCTGACCGCTGCGGCGCTGGTTCCGCGTCTGTTCACCGATTTCCTCAGTTCGCCTTTGAGCGACGACACCAAGTTCAGTCGCGTGGCGGATGGCGTGGTGCATCTGCGCGTGCGCGCCTTTGATCCCCAGGGGGAGTGGATCACCAGCGATCTGCGCGCTGACCGGGCGAACAGCGATATCCGCACCAATGCCGTGGCGCCGTGTGAGATCGAGCGTTACAAGTTCTTCAGCAACGCGGTCCCCGCCGCAGTGGAGATCGAGTTGGGCTTCTTGGAAGCGCGCACCGTCGCGCGGGTGAACGGCCTGCCCACCGCGGCCGCACGCCGCTATCTGTCGAACCACGTCGGCCAGGTCCACATGTTCCGGCAGCGCATTCCCATTTCGACCGTGGACGTGAAGGCTTACCAATGAACCGTGTTCGGAAATCACCCGCCGTCGTCTCTGCCGAAGTGAACCGGCAGCCTGACCGAAGCATCGACCAGACTCCGTCTCCGGCCCCTGCAGTTCCAGAGCCGCACCTCCGGCTGCTTTCAGCCCGCCCGTCCGAGCGCGGCGTGGCGCTCGTCATCACCGTCATCATGCTGTCGGTCATCACGTTCATGGCGGTTGCCTTCCTCGTGCTGAGCCAGCGGGAAAAGGGTGCCTCGACCACCAGCACCCACCAGACGATCGCCACCCTGGCCGCGGAGATGGCCCTGGACCGCGCCAAAGCCGACCTGATCGCGCCCATGCTCGCCTTTCAGAACCCCTATGGCTACGGACTGCGGGTCTCGACCAACTACGCGAACGGTCTCGGGTTCGACAGGTCGCAGCCCCTGCTGCAACTGAGTCCCGACACGCGGTCGTGGGCGACGAACGTCAGCTTCATTTACCCAGACGGAAAGCCCGTGACGCCGGGTTCGGAGGAGTTCGTGCAGGTGGTGGCGAATCTCTTTTACGACCCGCGCGCGCCGGTGTTCATCACGAACCGCCTTTTCGCCAGCAGCAACGATTTCCGGTTCTATCTCGACCTGAACCGGAACGGGCGCTACGACACGAACGGGCTCATTCCCGTCATCAGTCCCGACGGCAAATTCTACGACGCCACCAGCGACGCGGAAATCCCGCCCACCTTCCCGTGGCCGAACAATGCGCTGCGCAGGCCCTTTGTCGGCGACCCGGAATGGATTGGCGTGTTGGAGCGGCCGGATCAACCGCACTCCTCGACCAACCGCTTCGTGTCGCGGTTTGCGTATGTGGCCGTCCCGGCGGGCAAGACGCTCGATCTGAACGCCATTGGCAACCAGGCCAAGCTGCTCAACCCGCAGGTGGACGGCTTTCTGCGGAACATGGGGGTGAGCAGTTTCGAGTTGAACCTCGCCGCGTTCCTGGCGGACCTGAACACCAACCTGTGGAATCGGGGCAACAGCGCCGGGTTCGAGCCGATCCCGCCATATCCGGCCACGCTCGCCTATTCCTATCGGACGAATCTCAACCAGCCCAGCCAGGGCACGGCGTTTACGAATGCGACCGAGATGATCCGCTATCGCTACAACCAGACTTACAACAGCCTCCGCAGCGTCAACACGCTCTTCGGGCCGACCATCGGCGGGTTGGCATTCCAGACCGACGGCATTGATGGCTATGCGAACGGCCCGTTGATGACCACTACCGCCCTGCCGGATACCACGACGGACAACGACGTCGCCCGGGTCTCATTTCCCTGGTCCGGTTCCGAAACTCCCAACCACTTCTTCACCACGCAGGACTTGCTCGACGCGACCAAAACGTCGCTCGATTTCTCCAACCGCCTGGCGAGCGCGGGGTCCAAGGAGAACTCCTACGACCGCTATACCTTCTACCGCCTCCTATCGCAATTGGGCACGGATTCCGACCCCGAGCCGTCGGGCAAGATGAACCTGAATTACGACAACCTCGTGCAACGGAACGCCGCGGGCATCGTCAGCGCCACGAACTTCTATCCGTGGACGGCCGCGGCTTTCTTCACGAATGCCGCCGACCGCCTGTTGCAGCGGTTTACGGCCGATTGGCTCGCGACGACCAACTTGTTCGAGTACCAGTGGTACACGAACACATTCGTCACCACCAAGCCGTTTGGCATTACGAACGTGCCGGTCCGGGTGGGAAGCAACTTCGTTTACACCGCCAGCATCCACCGCCTGCTCCAACTGGCCGCCAACGTCTGGGAAGCCACCCAGGATCCCACCAACCGCATGGACCAGGGCTTCCAGTACCCGACCGTTTTCAAGCCCATCTTCCAAAGAGTGGGCCCGGACGTGTTCATCACCGGCTATTTCGAGGTCAGCAACAACGCGCAAATCTACCTGACGAAGCCCAAGGATCTGCGCAACCCCGCGGACGTGGCCACGCTCCAACCGTATGACAACGTCTTCGGCGTCCCGTGGATCATCGGCGCGAAGAAAGGCCTGCCGAACTTCAACGAGTTCGCCTTCCAAAGCGTGTTCCAGATTACTCGCAAGCTCCAGATCACCCGCGACCGGCTGGATGCAGATCCCTCGACCTTTCGCACGAACCAGATGTATCTGCTGAGCATCTCGAATGTCCTGGCGGCGGAAACCTGGAACTCGTACGCCCGCTCCAACTACACGCGGCCGGTTCAGATCTGGGTGACCAACTATATGGATCTAGCCCTGACCAACAGTGATGGGCTGCGTCTTCAGTGGCCACTGGCGGGCAATCCCTCGTATCCGGTGATGGGCTTTTCGAACGTGGCCATCTGGCCAGCGCAGGCTTTCGTGGTGCCACTTCGTGCCGCCATCAACTTCCCCGTCCCTTCGATGTATCGGCAGGCCACGCACATGTTGACCAACCGGTTGGAGCTGCCCTTTGAAACTGGCCAGGGCTTTCCGTTCCCGCAGTGGGGCGCGGCCGTCACCAATCGGCTCCAGTTCATCATGCGCGACCCCGCCACGGGCCGGATCATTGACTACGTCCAGATGGCTGGCTTGGACAACGTGCGCGATTTGAATTCGGAAATCATGACGTTCGTGGATGGCACGCCGGGCTGGGGCTCGTTGTGGGACACGAATCGGCAGGGTGGTGGGACCAGTGTTACAGCGCCAACCAGAGGCATTGTTTACCAAGTGAACATCGCGCTGGGTGAGTACGGCGCGAACAAGGTGGACTGGACCTCCTACGGTCTGGCCGTTCCCTCGAAGCTGGAGGCGATTGATAACTTCCGCCGGTTCTTCGATCTCGCTCCGCTATACAATCAGGACATCGCTGACAACACCAACCTGGTGCAGGAGGTGCCGTTCACGCCGTCGCTGAAATTGTCGCGCTACTCCACCTGGCAGGCGAACGATCCGCTCGTGCATTACACCCCGGCGGACCTGCGCTATCTCCTCGCCACGAACGAGCTTCGGAAAGAATCGAAACCGAGCGTGACCGTGCAAACCGTCGAAAACATTGGCCGGCTCAACAACCGCTACCAGCCTTGGGGTGGATCGTCCGTCCAGTCTCAGGACCCGGACAAGTACAACCTGACGTTGAAGGACCCCTTGGTGATGTCCTCGGACGACTGGGATTTTCCGACCAACCGGCTGCCAAACATCGGCTGGCTCGGGCGCGTCCACCGTGGGACGCCGTGGCAGACGCTGTACCTGAAATCGGGTCCGGTGAAATCCGGAAATCAGAACCTGAGACCGGCGAACGCATGGCAACTCTGGAGCGGCAATCCCGACGCCTACGATGCGTTGCGCACCCAGCCGGCGACGGATCGTCTGATCTTCGATCTGTTCACCACGGCGTTCGGCGACACCGCCTCGCGCGGCCAGTTGTCCATCAACCAGAGCGGGGTCGCCGCCTGGTCGGCTGTCTTCAGCGGCGTGCTCGCGGTGACCAATACCCTGTCTGACTCGCAGGTGCAGGGGCTGCAGTACGAGATCCCGCGCCAGCCTCCGACGTATCGCCCGATCGTGGTCCAGCCCGCGGGTGACGACCCGCTGTCGCCCCTCGCCACGTTGGTCAATGACATCAACCACGCCCGGGCCACGAACCGGTCCGGCATGGGCGTGTTCACGAACCTGGGCGACGTGCTCTCCGCGCCGGCGCTGACGGTGGAGTCCCCCTTCCTGAACCGGAGCAGCAGCATTCAACTGGTGGGTGGGCTGACCGATGCGGCCTACGAACGGTTGCCGCAGCAGGTGCTCGGTTTGCTGAAGGTGGGCCAACCGCGCTTCGTGATTTACGGTTACGGGCAGACCTTGATCCCGGTGGTGAATTCGGTGGTGTCGGGCGGGCCGTATGCCGGCCTCTGCACCAATTACCAGATTACGGCGGAAACGGCCCTCCGCGCGGTGGTGCGCCTGGAAGGCGCACCGAGCCAACCGCGCGTGGTGGTGGAGAGTTACAGCGCTCTGCCGCCGGATTGAGGATGGCAGTGGGAATGGAGGATGGAAGACTGAGGATGGCAAGTCGCTGTGAACTTGGCGGGCGTAGCGCAGAATTGTAATCTGCCGGATCGCAGCATAGCATGCTGCGGGGATTGGATGTTCTCCCAGGCATGGCTTGGCTACCACGCCCGCCGACTTCAAGTCGGCGATACAGCAGATTTGAAATCTGCGCTATGTTGAGAGGTGACGAACGAGTGATGGGATTTTGAGTTATGTTAAGGCGACCATTGACCTGGTTCTTGTTGAGCCTGCTCCTGTTTGCGGGGGCGCTCGTGTTCTGGCGTTTGGGCGATCGTTGGGCCGCTGAGCGTCGGCCGGCGGTGGGGTCGCCGGGGCCCGGGCTGGCGGACGATCAGGCCGTGGACACCACGCCGCGTTCGCTGCGTCAGAGCGAGCGGTGGCGTTTGCTCAGCGCCGGTGCCGAGACCCCGTTCCCGAGCGGCAAGGCCGTTCCCTCGCTCCGCCTCCGCAACGCCAACTTCAAGACCGCCGAGTGGACCCGGCGGCCCACGGCCGTCCTCCTGGAAAACGCTCTCATTGATACCCTGGCGCTCACCCCCGAGATCCCGGAGCACTTGCGCGCGCAGGGCGAACACGGCACGTTCATCGTCCAGGCCCGCCAGCGCATCACCGAAGCCTTCCGCGCGACCTTGCGGGAGGCCGGCGCGACCGTCATTGCTTACATCCCGAACAATGCCTACCTCGTGCGTTTGTCGAATGACGCGGCGCAGCGGTTGAGCGGGGTGAACGGGGTGCAGTCGGTGCTGGCGTACGAGCCTTACTACAAGCTCAAGGCGGATCTGCTCCGGTTCGCGGTGAATCAAACCGTGCTGCCCTTGGGCCAGCGGCTGAACGTGGCGTTGTTTGCGGATGCCCGCGAATCCACGTTGGAGGCCATGAAGCAGATGGGCGCGGCGGTTCTGGCCGAGGAACGATCGTCCTTCGGGCCGGTCGTCACGGTCGAGCTTCCGGGAGACACCCTCGTGGCACTGGCCGGATTGCCCGGCGTGCAGGTGATCGAGCCGGTGATGGCACGGACGCTCGCCAACGATCTGAGCCGCGCCCGCATTGGCGGGGCCACCAATGATGTCGTGCCGGACAACTGGCTCGGGTTGACCGGCACCAACGTGCTGATCGGCGTCAACGACTCTGGGGTGGACGCCACGCATCCGGATCTGGCGAGCCGCATGATTGCGAATTCCACGAACGGGCTGTCGGACCCGAACGGCCACGGGACGCACGTTATCGGCACCATCGCCGGGAACGGGGCGATGTCCACCACCGTCAGCAATGCGATCGGCTCGACCAAGGGCACGAACGGACAATACGCCGATGGCCAATTCCGCGGCGCCGCCCCGGGCGCGACCGTGTTCGTGCAACCCGTGGGCTTCAACAACCGTCCTGGCGTCGCGCAGGGCGATCCGGGCGTCTCCGATTCCACGATGCAGGAGGCCGCCGCCCGAACCAATGCGCTCATTTCGAACAACAGTTGGCACTACGCGGGCAACAGCGGCTACGACCTCGCCGCCTCGCGCTACGATGCCGCGGCGCGCGATGCCCTTCCCGGCGAGCCCGGTTCGCAGCCGTTGCTGTTCGTCTTCGCCGCGGGCAACGCCGGCGGCGGCGCGGATGATGGTTTGGGAGGCGAGGCGGATTCCATCCGCTCGCCGGGCACGGCCAAAAACGTCATCACGGTGGGCGCCATCGAGCAGCCCCGCAACATCACCAACACCGTCATCACTTGGAAGTCCGTGGACGGCACGAACCAATTCACGACCAACGCGCCCTGGGCGACCGGAACGGATTCCAGCGATCAGGTGGCGGCCTATTCCAGCCGCGGCAACGTGGGTGTGGGCGTCGAGGGCGAGAATGGCCGGTTCAAGCCGGACCTGGTGGCGCCCGGGTCCTGGGTGGTCTCCGCGCGTTCCCAGCAGTGGGAGGAAGCGGATTACTTCAATCCGACCAACTACTACACGGATTACTACCCGGACCTCCGGGTCCGGGCCGGTCGTTTGAACAACTACAGGATCTATCTGCCTTACAACGCGGTGCAGTTGTGGATTGACCTGAGCGAAAACCCCGAAGGCCCCATTCCCTTGCCGGAGATGCCGATCTACGTCAAACAGTCGGCCATTCCAAAAACCAACGCTGGACAATATGATTTTGTCGTCACCAACAAGGTGGCGATGCCTCCGGACTATGGTCCGAACCTGGTCCCGACCGACGTGGAGTGGTACTACAGCGTGGCCAATTTCACCACCGGCTCGGTCTGGTTCAACCTCTCCACCACGATCGCGACCACCAATGACCTGGGTGACGAATACACGGTTCGGAGCAACCTGAACCAGGCCCTCGGTCCGTGGTATCGCTACGAAAGCGGCAGCAGCATGGCGGCCGCGCATGTTTCCGGCACGCTGGCGTTGATGCAGGAGTTCTTCGAACAACGACTGGGCCGGACCAACAGCCCCGCGCTGATGAAGGCCCTGCTCATCAACGGCGCGCGCTCGTTGGGCTCACGCTACGATTTCCAGGTGCCGACCCTCCAGAACTACCAGGGCTGGGGACTGATGAACCTGCCCACCACCGTGCCCGCCCTGCTGACGAACGACACGCCCGCCGAATGGCCGATGCTCATCTTCGACCAGGACCCGACCAATGCGCTGGCCACCGGCGACCAGCAGGTTCGCCAAATCCGGCTGAGCAATCCGGCGCGCACGGTGCCGTTGCGGGTCACGCTGGTGTGGACGGATCCGCCCGGCAACCCGGCCGCCGGCGTGAAACTGGTCAACGACCTGGACCTCGTCGTCACGAACCTCGACGACGGCACGATCTATTTCGGCAACGACATCCCCTCGGGCAGCGACTTCAACCAGCCGTGGAAGAGCACCGGCAGCAACACCCCGCCGAACGCGGACGTGGTGAACAACGTGGAGAATGTCTATCTGCCGCCGCTGCTGGGCACGAACTACGCCATCGCCGTCCTCGGCAGCCGCGTGAACGTGAACGCCGTGACGGCGCATACGAACGACACGGTTCAGGATTACGCGCTCGTGATTTCCAGCGGCGATGGCGAGATCACCAACGCCTTCACGTTGACGCCGCAGCCGAACCTCACCGCGCCGCGACCGAACATTACCTGGACCACGAACAGTTTTGTGGACGCGACCAACGTCACCGGCACGCTCCTGCTGGGCCAGCATGTCGGCGCGAACACGCCATTGATGGGCCTGACCAACGGCATGACGAACCAGTGGCACTTCTTTGTGCTGACCAACACCGCCGGCTACACCAACGCCGCGTTCGTTACCTTCCTGCCCTACACGCTGTCCATGCCGCGTATTGGCGTGAATGAGGGCAAGCTGGCCAACGCCACCCGCTTGGAGGCGGACATTGACATGTATGTCTCGACCGATCCGAAGCTGCTCGAGCTGGACGAGACCGTGCTCGCCTTCGCCGACCACTCACGCAGCCGTGGCGGCACCGAGGTCGTCGCCTACACAAACGCACCTGAGAGGCCGGGGACT
The DNA here is from genome assembly GCA_964371005.1 of uncultured Verrucomicrobiota bacterium. Taxonomy (GTDB): domain Bacteria; phylum Verrucomicrobiota; class Verrucomicrobiia; order Limisphaerales; family MWDV01; genus MWDV01. The sequence goes on from CAYJNU010000050.1 coordinate 25,767, forward strand.
GTCTATTACGTCGGCGTCAAGTCTGAGGACCAGATGGCGTCGGAATTTGGGTTCGTCGGCGTCTTCAGCCTGCTGCCGTTTACCGAGGAGGACAATGGGAACTTGATCCTGCGCGGATTTCCGTTGCCCACCGTGATCCCGGATGGTTCGGCGAGCGATCCCGGCGCCGCGTTCGTCTTCGCGCTGTGCATCAAACCGATCAAGGTGCGGCGGGTCGTGGCCACCACCATCGTCGAGCACGAGAACTTCGGGGATTTGCTGCGTCGGCTGAACCACGGCACCGTGGCCGCCGTGTTGAACAACCACACCTTCGGCGGCCAGTGGCTCGATGGCGACGGAGTCCAACGTGAGTTCATCTACGAGGATAACAGGGAAGGTGACGTTGAGAACGCCCAGCAGTCGGACGGACCGGGCACGCTGCGGGATTTCGTGGGTAGCGAAGGCATTGGTCTCTGGCTGCTGCAAATGGTGGATGACGCCAATACCCAGACGGGGCGTGTGGATACTCTCACGATTCGGTTGGAACCGCAGAACATCGACGACGTCAACGGGTGGCGTGCCATCCAGCCCTTTAGCTTCAGCTACGACTTTGTGGACGTGCCGGCGGCGGCGACGAACCTGCAGGTGTGCGTTTATACCACGAACAGCGCCCCGCTGGAGCTGTACGTCCGGCGCAGTGAGTTTCCCACGCGCTCCATCTACGACAAGAAGCTCGACATCGCCGGGGCACCGGGCGGCTGCCTGACGATCAATCGCGCCGACCTGCCGCCACTGACCGAGGGGCGATACTTCATCGGCATCTACAACCCGACGGCCAACGTGCAATGGGTCCGCCTCGTGGTGAAGGTGGAACTGGACCCGGCCGCCATCGTGCCGCGGATTTATACGCAGTCCGAGAACATGCCATTGCTGGACGACGCGGTCACGAACGCCTGGATTTGGGTCAGCAACCAAACCCGCATCGCCAGCGTGGACGTGGGGCTGCGGATTGATCACCCGCGCGTCTCGGACCTGGCGGTCACGTTGATCAGCCCCAAGGGCACGCGCATCCTGCTCGCGGAAAACCGCGGCTGGACGAACGACACGGGCTTTGGTTCGACCTACATGACCACGAATTTCTTCCCCGGTGGCCCTCACACGGGCGCGGATTCGGTGACCAACGTGTTTGACATCGGCGTCACTTCCGGGACGCTGAAGTTCTTCAATAGCTTCGCCGGCGAGGATGATCAGATGACGGTCTATTACGAGGGCGCGCGCATTTACGACACGGGGATGACCAACGGCGACGTGCAATTCGACGTGGATTTCGGGCCCGGCAACTCCACGCTGGTCACCGTCATCATGAACGAGTTTGGGAACCGCAACCCGGGCACGCTGTGGTCTTACGAGATCACGTCCATCCAAACGATTCACAACTACCTGACGTTCACCGAGGGCACGAACCTGACGACCACGCCGATCAAGTTTGCCGAGCCGCCGCTCGCACCCTCCACGAACGCGACCACCCGACTCATCAGCGACTTCGAGCCGGCGGCTGCGGGGGATTACGTCGCCCCGCAGACGTTCGATGGTTGGACGGCGTTGACTACGAACCCGGTCACCGTGCTTGACGACGCCGCCGTGGCAAATGACGGCACGAAGTATCTCGCCCTGCGCAGCGGCGAAG